>DCWG01000145.1 GCA_002327525.1 Gammaproteobacteria bacterium UBA2168
CTCCAAGGCCGCATCGACATAGGCGAAGCCGTCGGCCAGGGTGAAGGCCAGCTCCTGCACCGCCGTGGCACCTGCCTCCTGCATGTGGTAGCCGGAGATGGAGATGGAATTGAAGCGCGGCATATGCTCGGCGGTGTGCCCGATGATATCCGCCACGATGCGCATGCTGTGCTGCGGCGGGTAAATGTAGGTGTTGCGCACCATGAATTCTTTGAGGATGTCATTCTGGATGGTGCCGGAGAGATCTGACTGGGCCACGCCCTGTTCCTCGGCCGCCACCACGTAGCCCGCCATCACTGGCAACACGGCGCCGTTCATGGTCATGGAAACCGACATCTGATCCAGCGGGATACCATCGAAGAGGATCTTCATGTCCTCGACGGAATCGATGGCTACTCCCGCCATACCGACATCGCCCACCACCCGCGGATGATCGGAGTCGTAGCCACGATGTGTGGCCAGGTCGAAGGCCACCGACAGACCTTTTTGACCGGCTGCGAGATTGTCACGGTAGAAGCGGTTGCTGTCCTCGGCCGTGGAGAAGCCTGCATATTGGCGGATGGTCCATGGCCGGTTGGTGTACATCGTCGCCCGCGGCCCGCGTACGAACGGTTGCATACCCGGCAGCGTGTCTAGATTCTCCACCGATTCGAGATCGGCCTCGGTGTAGAGCGGCTTGATGGAGATGCCCTCCGGGCTCTCCCAGTTCAGCTCTTCGGGCGGCTTGCCGCGCAGCTCTTTTCCCGCGAGCGCGGCCCATTCGACCGTCTTGTCAGTCATGCGTCGATCCTCAAGTGAGCCGGGTATTATAGTCAACCCGCGCTGGAGGTGCTCCAGCGGCCCCGACATCGGCCAAAGGCCCGTTCAGATTGCCTTCTTTTTAGATAAGATGGTACGCAGCGCGCAAGGGAGGCAGCATGAGCGATGAGAAGCTGACCAATCACGAGATTACCGTATGCCTGGCGGGCGGTGCGGTACTCGGCCCGTTCAAGGCCACGTGGAGCCGAGACATCGTGAGTGACGTTCGTGAGCTGACGAAAGACTTCGATGCCTATATGGAAAGCGGTAAGCAGAGCCGCTACAAGTACCATCTGCACGACCAGGAGAAACGTATCTCGCATTCCCTGATCCTGAAGTTCAAGGACGTCACCGCGATCTATGATCGTGTGGAGCTCAAGGGCTGATCATCCAGGCACCGGTGTCCAACAAAAATTCGATGCAACCGAACGATGCCGCCCGGCATCAATCTCTGTGACACCCACATCAAGAGAAATATATCGCGGGCGTTCTGGTTCCAATCACGCTGTTCTTGTCCATCACGCTGATCTTTTCGTTGCTGTTCTACTTCAGGTTCAAAACCAGGCAGGAGATCCAGCAGACGGTGAGCTCAGCACTCGAGAGCGCTCAGCACCTCACCCCGGAAGTGCTCGAGCAACTGGCCGATTCGCTGAACAGCAAATTCGACGATCTGCACCGCAGCGTCATATCAATCGCGATAGCCATTGGCTTCGCGGTGCTGTTCTAGACTGTGGGGGATGACGACGCGAGCATCGCCGCGTTTCCTTTCGCCATCGGCATCGCCTATCCGGGTCTCTGGTAGTTTACGAAAGACAGGAACAGCAGCGCCTCGTACGCGACCCGCAGCTCGCCGAGGATCTCTGCCAGGACACGCTGCTCGAGAGCGCTTTCGACGAGGCGCTGCGCAGGGCGGCCGACCCACTCGCAGTCGAGTCGGTGATGAAGCGCATACAGCAGCGCTTGAGGCTGCACAGTCTCGTGGTTGGGCTCGCGATACTCATAGGGGGCTTGAGTACTACGCTGATGGCTTTGCCGGGCCTCGAAAGCCTTGCTGCCTGATTTCGGGGCTAGCGAAGCCCGATTCGCTCGCACCCGCAACCACGCTCGCCGTTACCTTGTAAACCCTGGTCACGCTTTCCCCAGGGCTCGTGGCGATGCTCGACGACCGGGTGTAACCTTAAGCGTTCGCGTCCGGCGACCGTGCCGGGCCAGGCTGGCAGAACAGGGGGAAGATCATGCCGCTCGATGCTGACGCACAGGGAGTGCTGGACCTCCTTGCGTCTCAAAACGTACCTGATTTCACTGAACTCTCGCCTGCCGAGGCGCGCGCGCTGACACTCGCTCCGCCACCGGAAGTGCCGACCGCAGTGGATGAGGTGGAGGACCGGATCATCCCCGGTTCAGAGGCTGACATACCCGTGCGTATCTACCGCGCACGCGGCGCTACCGGCACACTCGCGTACTTTCATGGCGGCGGCTGGGTGATCGGCGATCTGGAAAGTCATGACGAAAGCTGCCGGCGCCTGTGCGCGGGTACCGGTGCGAACGTGGTTGCCGTCGACTATCGCCTGGCGCCGGAGACCCGCTATCCGGGGGCGATCAACGACTGCTTCGATGCCACCGCGTGGATCGCCTCCAGTGACGAATTCAGTGGCCCGCTGGCGGTAGGCGGAGACAGTGCCGGTGGCAATCTGGCGGCTGCCACGGCCCTCATGGCGAGAGATCGTGGAGCAGCAGAGCTGGTCTTTCAGTTACTCGTCTATCCGGTCACCAACGCTGATTTCACCACCGTGTCCTATCGGGACAACGCTGAAGACTATTTTCTGACCCGAGGCGCGATGCAATGGTTCTGGGATCACTACGTCCCGGACGCCGGTACGAGGGCTGATCCGTACTGTGCTCCGCTGCGCGCACCGGACCTCGCCGCTCTGCCGCCGGCGCTCGTGATCACCGCTGAATACGATCCACTGCGCGATGAAGGCGAAGCTTATGCCGCTGCGCTCGAGGCCGCCGGCGTGCCCGTCACGCTGACCCGCTACCCAGGTCAGATTCACGGATTCTTCGGTATGTACACGGCAATCGCGGCGGCCACCCGCGCCACGGAGCAGGCCATAGAGGCGCTGCGCTCACATCTAACTCCACACAGAGGTTAGCTCATGATATACGACAACATCCTCGGCACCATCGGCGACACGCCAGTGATCAGACTGCACCGCACCGGGCCGGATCACGTGGACATGTACGTGAAGGTGGAAGCCTTCAATCCGCTGGCCTCGGTAAAGGATCGGCTGGCCTACGCGATTATCAAAGATGCACGCGATTCCGGAGAGCTGCAGCCAGGCCAGACGGTGGTGGAGGCCACTTCCGGCAACACGGGTATTGCGCTAGCAATGGTGTGTGCTGTGATGGGTCACCCTTTCGTCGCGACCATGGTGGAGACCTTCTCTATCGAGCGCCGCAAGATAATGCGCGCGATGGGGGCCAGGGTGATTCTGACCCCCGCCGCCGAACGAGGCACCGGTATGGTGCGCGCTGCCGAGGAACTCGCCGAGAAGCACGGCTGGTTTCTGGCCCGGCAATTCGAAAACCCAGCTAACCCCGCGTACCACCGGGCCACCACGGGGCCCGAGATCCTGCAGGACTTCGCAGGTGAACGCCTAGACTACTGGGTGACCGGTTGGGGCACCGGCGGCACCCTCACAGGAGCGGGTGAAGTGCTGAAAATCGCTCGTCCCGATCTTAAGATCATCGCCGCCGAACCGCAGCAAGCCGCGCTGCTGTCAGGAGGTGAATGGCAGCCACACCGCATTCAGGGATGGACGCCGGATTTCGTCCCAGGCGTGCTCAACGCCGACGTCGTGGATCAGATCGTGACGGTAGACGACGAGGTGGCCAAGGACAACGCGCTGGCACTTGCCCAGAATGAAGGCATCTTCGTCGGCGTGTCCGCGGGCGCCACGCTGACCGCGGCTCTCACGGTAGCCGACACGGCACCACCGGGCTCCGTCATGCTGGTTATGTTGCCCGACACGGGAGAGCGTTACCTATCCACGTACATGTTCGAAGACGTCGCGGAGGGCTCCGACGACGAGTGGCTGGCCTCACTCGGCTAACCGTTCGCCGACACCCGTCGCAACTGAATACAGGAGGAATACATGGTCAATCCGTACAACACTGCGTTCGAGCTGCTGGAGGCATTGCGCGATGGGGAGGTGAGCGCACTCGAGCTCACCGACATGTACCTCGATCGCATCGACGCCACTCACGATGATCTCAACTCGGTTATCTGGCAACGCGCGGACGAGGCGCGCGAAGAAGCAAAGGCCATTACCTCTCCCCCCGACGTCAGCAAACCGCTGCTGGGGCTGCCCATCACGGTGAAGGAGGCCTACAACGTCGTTGGCGCGCCCACCACCTGGGGCAAACCCGAATTCCGCAACAACATCTCCACCGAAGACGCGCTCGCCGTCGAGCGCTTGCGCGAGGCGGGTGCCATCGTCATCGGCAAGACGAACGTACCGCTGGATCTGGCCGACATCCAAAGTTATAACGAAATCTACGGCACCTCCAACAACCCATACAATCTCGCCCACACACCCGGCGGATCTTCAGGCGGGTCGGGTGCAGCGATGGCCGCCGGCCTGTCGGCACTCGAGATGGGTTCTGACATCGGCGGCTCCATCCGCACGCCCGCGCACTTCTGCGGTATCTTCGGGCACAAGCCCACCTGGGGGCTGATTCCATCACGGGGCCATGCGTTGCCAGGAGGGCTGGTAGAACCCGACATTGCCGTGATCGGACCCATGGCGCGCTCCGCCATCGACCTCGAGCTGCAGCTTGATATCCTGGCCAAGCCGGATCACATCAACCCGGGCTTGCGCTACGAGCTTGCCGGGTTGCCGGACACGGGTTTCGCCGGTTTACGCGTTGCGGTGTGGGATACCGACGAGGCCTGCCCGGTCAGCGCAGAGACACGGGCGCGGGTGAGGTCAGTGGCCGCGACACTGGCCGACGCCGGCGCAAGCGTCGACTACGACGCGCGACCCACCTTCACCGGAACAGAATCCGACGCCATCTACACGCCCCTGCTATGGTCATTCATGAACGCCTTCATGCCGGAAGAAGCCTACGAGGACATGAAAGCACAGGCCGCCAACCTCGCGCCTGACGATGACAGCCAGGAGGGGGCCATAGCACGATTATCCACCATGGATCACCGCACCTGGCTGGGGCTTCACAACGAAAGAGAGGGCCTTCGCTGGGCCTGGCACACATTCTTCCAGGACTACGACGTGGTACTCGCGCCCCAGACCTCTACTCCCGCCATCGCGCACGACCACCGACCTCTGGCTGAACGCAGCGTAGATGTCGACGGGATAGCCGTGCCCTATTTACAGCAGTGCTTCTGGGCGGGTCTGATCGGGATCTCCCATCTGCCGTCCACTGTCATACCCACGGGCCTGGGAGAGGCGGGACTGCCGATCGGTGTGCAGATAGTGGGTAATGCCTACAGCGACCGCCTCACCATCCAGGTCGCCCAGGGTCTCGAGAAGATGGGCTTCCGCTTTCGGCCACCAGAGGCATTTCCGGCCTGAGCGCAGGCGCAAAACTTACGTCCATCACAGCGACTGACGCTGGCGATGCGAGCGTGTCGCGCGCACGCTTGTCCGCATGCTAGTGCTCACCATGATAACCCTCTCGCTCATAACCGCTGCCGCCGACACCACGCTCTACCGCTGCCAGCGTAATAGTGTGCCGGAATTCAGCGACCGCCCTTGCCGGGGTGCGCACAGCAGGTCGATCCCGCTGCCTGCCATCAACCTGGTTCGCATTCCCGAATTGAATGCCGACGAACAGGCACGTCTGGATACGCTCGCCAACGCCGCCAGACTTCCAGGTAATCAATCCAGCCGATCGAAGCATGGCACGCGCCTGGCGGCGCGCCGCGAGGCCTGTGCGGAGGCAGAGAAGCGCCTGGAGGCGATCCGTGAACAGCGCCGCCGTGGATACTCACTGAAGGACGCGGCCGCCCTGGATGCACGAACTAGCGCCCTGATGCGAGATGTTCGCCGCTATTGCCGCTGAGCGCATATCCGTTACACCATCCGGGTTTTCATCCAAAACCCAGGACGTCGCAAAGCATCGAGTAGTTTGGCACCCTGTGCGACGAACGACGCACAGATCCGAAGGATGATCTACTGACGGCACTCGTACAGAGCGAGACCGAGCACGGCAAGCTGACACGCGACGAGCTGACGGCAAACATTTCTCTACTGTTCGCCGCCGCGGGACACGAGACAACCGTGAATCTGCTCGGCAACGCGCTGTACCGCAATCCCGAACAGCTCGCCCGACTGCGCGCCAGTCCCGAGCTGATGCCATGCGCTGTGGAAGAGTTTCTGCGCTACGACAGTTCGGTGCAGCTATCCGGCCGTGGTGCACTGGTGGATACCCAAATCGGCGGCCATCCGGTTCCCGCCGAGGCTCAGATTCTCACCCTGCTTGCCGCGGCCAACCGCGACCCGGAAGTCTTCTCTGAACCAGAGCGGCTAGACATCGCCCGGGACGAGGCGAAACCCCTGTCGTTCGGCGGCGGTATTCACCTGTGCCTCGGTGCACCTTGCACGCATGGAAGCGCGCATTGGCCTCGCCACGCTGCTCAAGCGGTTACCTGACTTGCAGCCCAGCGACATCGACACCCCCAACTGGAAGCAGACCATCACGCTGCGCGGACAGAAAACGCTGCCCGCCACCTGGTAGCCTCAGCTAAGACGGGCGATCTCGGCACCGAGCTTCGCCAGGTAGTCGGCCATGTCGGGCGCAAATGCCGCATGCCGGCATAGTGCTTCATAGTGCGCACGTGCGCGCGGGTAGGCGTCAAGGCGTGTGATGGGTTGCAGGTCGAGGCGTGACAGCGCCTTTCGGGCTACGCGCTCCCGCGAGAACAACGTCAGTTCGCACGCGAAGCAGATATCCGCCAGCGTCACGTCTTCTCCCACCAGAAAGGCGCGATCAGCAAGCCCTGCCTCGATACCGCTCATCCAGGTTTCGAACGCCTGAGCCGCACGCGAATGGACTTCTGTGGTCAGCTCATCACCCAGGGAAAGGAGGTAGATTTGCGAGTCACGCGCGAACACGAGACTGGCGTCGAGGTAGCTATCGATGCGCGAAGCTTCGTAAGCGTCACGACCGTATGCCGGATAGGCGTTTCGCCCCAGGCGCGCCACGCAGCGCATGATGCTGTTGGACTCGAACACACCCACGCTACCATCGCCGCTGAAGGCGGCAGGCACGGTACCAAACGGATGCGCGATCAGAAAAGCATCGGTTTTGTACAACGTGCCGCTGAACCCGGTGCGTGCCGCCCGGGCGGCGGCCGCTTTGTCCTCATCAGAGACCGCACCGAGCGGTCTCGCGTCGAAATCCCACAACCATCCGGCGATTTCATGCGGTTTCGCGCCCACCACCTCGATGTCGACGCCGGTGAGCCGTGCGGCAATGGCGGCCTTCCAAAGCCGCGGATTGGGCAGGTAGGAGAAGATGCGCAGATCCGTCATGATCAACTCCCGCGTCGCACCAGTCGGGTCGCCACAGCAACCGTGGCATGAGTGAGCGCCCGGCGCTGCCTGAAGTTCTCCACGGCCTCCGGCGCGGGCGTCCGCGAGGTTTGCCAGGATCCGAAGTCATCGTACCAGGTGACCAGCAGCATCTCGCAAGTCTCCGAATCGCGAGTTGCAGGTGCAAACAAGCCGAAGGGTTCGGCGTGATACTCCTCACTACCTTCGAACGTGGTCCATGCCTGACTGGACAGCCTCGCGACCGTGTCGATGTTTGCCGTGTCGATGGAGAAACGCCTGAACACATAAAGACCGTCTCGTTCACAGGGTGTCGGGCTCTTCGGCCGTACGGTGGCGACAAGCGAATGCTGTTCCACCACTTTCACACCCTTTCCCAGCGGCTCGACGACGCCGGTCTCGGCGTCGGCACACAACATGACAAACAGCTCATTGGACGCAACGCCGAAGAGCCCCTGCCAGATTCCCCAGACGCAGCAGCCCGCCTGGTCCCACGCCGGGACCGTCTCATCCTCCAGGTGCTGCACGAGGTCGGGCCAGCCACCGTCGGCAACGCGCAGATGCAGAAAACAAAAGTCCATTCGTCAGGTCCTCACAATTGACTTCGACATCCGAAAATACGCCCCCACGCAGGGCAACAGCAACAACGCTGACCCACCGAGCGCCGTGAGGAACTATCCTCTTGCCAAGCGCAGCACCGCCAATGCCCTGCCGAACTTGATCTGGGCGATTGAGCGGTGCCGTAATTTGCGCTCCGATGCGCAGGGTGTCTTGCAGGCGGCGAGTTCGCTCAAGCACACGAGGGCCCGATCCGCTATCTCGACTGCTACCGAAACGTAGGTTGCGAATACGACACGTCCCGGGCAGCGGTACAACGTACCGGTGTAAAAATGACTGAGTTCAGCCGCTCCATGAGGCAAATCCGAGACCCGTATCGTGCGCTCGCCCGGCACGAACAACGCCTCTACACACACATCGTTACCGCCGGTTCAGGATTGAGTTCCCACACCTTTTCCGCGAGCTCAGCCGGCCAGGTACCGGCTGCCATCCTCGCGGAGTTGGCCAACACGACGAACCACACGGCTATCGGATCCTGGCGCGCGATACGTTCTAAGTTGGCAAGAACATCCGCGGGGAAGGCACTTTGCCACCGTTTGCCACATAGCGCACGTTTCACGCGCGCGCATCGACGTACATTACGGCCCGTATGGACCGCACGTTTCACATCGATCCCGACGCCGGACTCGTCACCATCAAATTGAGCGGCGCTTTCGGAATGCCTGAGCTCAGGATACTGGCCGAGCAGATCTCGGCTCATCCGGCGTACCACCCCTCACTGCCTCAGCTCGTCGACTGCAGAGACATGGCGCCCAATCGCGAACAGTTTCAACCCCGCGAATTCCTGGGCTTCGCGCTGCGATTCTATCGCTCTCGCGCACACACGAGCATCGCCCTGGTGGTGGACCCCACCATGGAACGAGGGGTAATGGCCACCATCTATCGCCTGGCATGCGCCATGGGAACAGCCGAGTTGTTCGATGACTATCAGCTGGCGCTGAAGTGGCTGATGCGGTGTGAGTTTGCTGCGCGAGGACCGGCGCTCCAGCACGATCCCGCATCGCCCCTCACTGGAGCAGCCAAATTCCACCGGTAAGGGTACCGACCGTGCCCCAGAACAGATAAGGGCTTAGATAGACCAGTAGCTGGGCAAAACGCTCGTTAGCGCTGAGGCTCGCATTTGGAGCACTCTCCGTCGCCTGTTCATTCAACCCGTAGTTCATGTCCATTCCCATACTGCTCGCTGCTCGTTTTCGTCCTCGACACCCGCCAGATCGTTCGAGGTGCCAACCAGATCCTAGATTAGCGTGTGCGAACGCCATCACATTTCGCACTTCGTCGGTGTCATGTGAAAGCGATGTAAAGGGTGTAAGACGTTGTCGAGAATGCCGGGAGAAGGGGCAGTGAAACAGTTGCTGAAATCGAAAAGTGAAGAAAGTATGGATTCGAAATCGCTAACTCATTGATGTTGCTTGCGAATTGAAATTAGCCCTTTTTCGCAGGGTTCCTTTCTGAAATGGATTCTGTATGCTAGGCCACCTCACTAGCCGGCGCTGTATGTATATACAGTGTATATTCTCCTCGGCAGGGCGAACACACGCGCATATAGCCCGGCTAGTTGAGGCCAATTTCGAAAAGCACGCGAATGCGTGCTTTTTTTGTCTGTCGCGCGCGTAGCGCGCTATTACGAATCCGCCTGCGGATTCGGAACACTAGAGATTTCAGCTTCGCTCCAGTTCGTCCGCGCCGGACGTGTCCGATCTAACCTGATTTGAATTTGAAGCCTGGCGATGCGGGATGTCGTGATAGGAGAGTCGCAACGCTCGGTTTGTCGGCTATGATGTTGGTCATCATGCGCGGTCCCTCATCGAGATCCACGAGCGCGATGGCGTAGGAGCCATCCCATGCAGGATGTGGCCGTTCGTTGATGACGTAGCTGGCAAACGTTGCTCGTCCGCTGGCGGCAAACACTTTGATTTTCTCAACGCTGCAAGAGGGGCCGAACGGCCGCGGCGGGAAGTAAAAGTGCTCGCAGCCTAACAGCGCTGCAGTCGTAACTCTGCGTTGGCCGCGCCGTCCCAGAAGTGCTGCGTCTCGGGTGTGGGAACAGGAATAGATCGAGCAGGTCTCCCAGCAGGCATCTCAGCCCTTCTCGGGGACGACGGGCAACTTCTCACACCATGCGTAGTCACGGTCAGACACGGCAATAAACTCAGGATTGAGAAACGTCTCTTCCTTGTTGTAGAGAATGGGTTTGCCGTTGACGTTCCACACGTCTCCACCTGCCGCCGCCAGCACTGCATGCGCGGCACCGATGTCCCACTCCGAGGTCAGCCCGAGGCGTGGATACAGATCGGCCTCACCTTCCGCCAGGATGCACAGTTTCAGCGAACTGCCGACGGGCGTACGGACAACGCCCGGGAACACGCCCGCCAGATCTTCGAGGTAACCCTCGAGACGCTCGCCACCGTGACTGCGACTTGCAACCACCGTGACCGAATTGGTGTCCTTCATGGGGCGTCCCGACAGGGTTCTGACACCATCAGCGCCGTGGCACTGGCAGGATCCCGAGGCAACGTTGCCCACGTAGATCTTGTTCTGTACCGGCACACCAACGAAGCCAAATGTCGGCTGGCCGTTTTCGATCAACGCGATGTTGACCGTGAATTCGCCATTGCGATTTATGAACTCCTTGGTGCCGTCCAGAGGATCGACCAGCCAGTAACGTGTCCAGCCCCGCCGCTCGGTGTGGGACGGCGGAACAGACTCCTCAGAAAGCATCGGGATTTCCGGCGTGAGTTCCTCGAGACGTTTTTCGATGATCTTGTGGGCCGCGAGATCGGCCTGTGTGAGCGGCGAGTCATCACCCTTGTGCTCCACATCGAAATCCGTTTCGTATACTTTCAGGATGGCCTCACCCGCCTCGCGGGTGAGATCGATCAGATCATCAACCCTGAATTCCATAACTGCTCCTTATTACAAATAGTCAGCACCCGAGAAACGGGCGCGCCAGACACAGCGCCGCGATGGCGCGAGCCTCCCAGAAGCTGTCGCTGGCAAGAAGTTCATCGAAGCGTGCAAGCGGCCATGTTACCAGTTCCGGCGGAACGGGTTCGTCACCCGGCAAACGCTGGGCGTAGAGATCTTGAGCCAGCATCGCGTGAATGGTGAACCCCATGTGGCCGGGGGCGAGATTGAGGTGCTTGAGCTCACTGATGCGTTGAGCACCATAGCCGATCTCTTCCTTGAGTTCGCGGTTAGCCGCCTCGGCCAGTGTCTCCCCGCGCTCCGCAGCACCTTTGGGTAAGGTGAGTTGAATTTCGTGAAACCCGGCTGCGTATTCGCGGATGAGCATCAGTTCCCGCTGTTCGTTTACCGCCACCACGATGACCGCGGGATAACCACGGGCCGGAAGGCGCTCGTAGGTACGCCGCTCACCGTTGCTGAACTCGAGATCGAGTTCTTCGATTGCGAAATACCTGCTCTCAGCTATGGTACGGGCACCGAGGATCTTCGGTACGCGCGAGGTGGTCTGTTGGTCGGTCATCTCCACTCGTCACGTCATGTCACAGGCGTATCATACGCGCCGGTACACACCGGAACCTCTGACTAATTCTCGAATGGGTCGCCTCACTTGAAAAAAAATGACTGGAACGAGATCTACTGGAACGAGATCGACACCGTGTTTCTGGACATGGACGGTACGCTGCTCGATTTGCACTACGACAACACCCTATGGAACGTCCTGGTGCCGAGACACTACGCCGAGGCCAGGGCCATCGACGAGGAACAGGCGCGCGCGGTTCTTTTCTCTCACATGAGTGCCGTGCGCTCGACCATCGAGTTTTACTGTCTCGACTACTGGGCGAACTTCAGTCAGCTGGACGTCAAGGCACTACACGAGGAACCCGCCCACCTGCTGGACTATCGCGGGGGTGCGAGGGAGTTTCTCGGCTGGCTGCATCGGTGTGGCAAACAACGGGTGCTCGTCACCAACGCCCACCGCGACAGCCTGGCGGTGAAGGATGCCCACACGGGTTTGACCAAACGGCTCGATGCCGTGTTCTCAAGTCACGATTTCGGTCACCCCAAGGAAGACGACGCGTTCTGGCGCGCATTCGCCTTGGCTCATGGGTTCGACCCGACACGCTCACTCATGATCGACGACAACGAAAACGTACTGGAGGCCGCCGGTCGCGCCGGCGTCGCCCATCTGCTCATCGTGTCGCAGCCCGACTCCAATCGCCCGACTCGTGATGGGCTCGCGTTTCCCGCATTCAATCACTTCGATGAGATCATGCCTGACGCCTACAACGGTTCGGCACATGACTGACGGTGTGCGTCTCGACCGCTGGCTGTGGGCCGCACGCTTTCACAAAACACGCGCGAAAGCCAAAACCGCCATCGACGCCGGCCACGTGACACTGAACGGTCATCGCGCCAAACCCAGCAAAGAGGTAGCCATCGGCGCGACGATCACTGTGCGCCGCGGAGAAACCGTCACTACCGTCATCGTGCGAGCACTGTCCGAAAAGCGCGCTAGCGCCACGATCGCCGCCGCGCTCTATGACGAGACACCCGAGAGCATCGAGACCCGCGAAGCGCTGCGTGCCCGGCGCCGCATGGAACGCGCCGGCTTGCGCGTACCCATAACAAAACCAGACAAACGCGGTCGCCGCGCCCTACAGGCCCTCAAAACCCGCCGAGACACCCCGGAATAACACCGAAAAGTGAAACCGTCCCCGTTTCTGGGGGTTCGCAACGAGTAACTAGCCAAACAAGTCAATCACATCCTCATTGCATCTGAAGTTATGCCTGCAAAGAGCGCTGTGGCACAATGCGCCGATCTTTAGAAGGTGCCCAGTTCTATGGCTCTGGATATCGAGAACACCACCAAAACCACGACCTATCACAACCTCTCCCGGCCCCAGCTGGCCGAGTTGGCGGTCATGCGCGGTGAGGGTCGTTTTGCCAGCAACGGCGCCATTGTAGTCAACACCGGAAAGCGAACCGGCCGCTCGCCAATGGACCGCTTCATCGTCGACGAGCCCTCCACTTCCGAAACCATAGACTGGGGTGCAATCAACCACCCCATCGCACCGGATGTCTTCGATGCCCTCTGGGACCGCGTTCACATCTATCTCGCTGATCAGGAGACTTTCGTCTCCGATCTGCACGTCGGCGCCGACGCCGAGCACTATCTGCCCATTGAGGTCACCACTCAGTATGCGTGGCACGCGCTTTTCGGCAAGGCGTTGTTCATCACTCCCGAGCACTACAACCCACACAACAAGGAAATCTGGCAGGTAGTGAATGCACCGGGTTTCATCTGTGATCCCGATCGCGACAACACCAACAGTGATGGCGTGGTAATACTCAATTTCGCCCAGCGCAAGGTGTTGCTGGCCGGCATGCGCTATGCCGGTGAGATGAAGAAATCCATGTTCGCCGCCCTCAACTTCCTGTTGCCCGAGAAGGACGTACTGCCCATGCACTGCAGCGCGAACCTCGGCACGCAAGGCGATGTCGCACTGTTTTTCGGTCTCTCCGGCACCGGGAAGACGACATTGTCCGCGGATCCGAGCCGCTTTCTCATCGGCGACGACGAGCACGGTTGGGGCAAGGGCACGGTCTTCAACTTCGAGGGCGGTTGCTATGCCAAATGCATTGATCTCACGCGCGAGAACGAACCGGTCATATACGACGCCATCTCATTCGGTTCCATCGTCGAAAACGTGGTGATCGACGACGACACTCGCGTTCCCGACTACTCGGATTCGGCTCTCACCGAAAATACCCGTGCATGCTACTCGCGGGACGCCATTGAACTCAAGGTACCTGACAATCGTGCCGGAGAGCCGAACAACATCATTTTCCTGACCTGCGATGTCAGCGGCGTGCTGCCGCCCCTGGCCTGCCTGTCCAAGGAGGCGGCGGCATACCACTTCCTGTCAGGATACACGGCCGCTGTGGGTTCCACGGAGGTAGGCTCCACCGAAGCGTTCAAGGCAACTTTCTCTACCTGTTTCGGGGCACCTTTCTTTCCCCGCCCGGCCGGCGTTTACGCCGATCTGCTCATGCGGCGAATGGAGGAGTTCGGATCGAAGGTCTATCTGGTAAACACTGGCTGGACGGGCGGTGGCTATGGCGTCGGATCGCGGTTCGAAATTCCGGTGACTCGCGCAATTGTCGCGGCCATTCAGTCGGGAGCGCTGGATCAGGTCGAAACCAGACACCTCGCCGGACTCAATCTGGACGTGCCGCTCACCGTACCGGGCGTGAGTGCCGAGTTGCTCAATCCGCGTGAGACATGGCAGGACCAGGATGCCTACGACGCCAGCGCGGCGAAACTGATTGGGCTGTTTCAAGACAACTTCACCAAGTTTGTCGTGGATCAAGCCATCGTGGACGCGGGCCCTTCGGCAGATTAATCTAGTCGGCTACTGTCACCTTTAGTAACACCGGGGCGCGGATGAGATGTCCCATGGTGATGTTCGTGCTTTGAGCAATACACGCCCTCGTCGCGTAGCGCGGATGAGATGTCCCATGGTGATGTTCGTGCTTTGAGCAATACACGCCCTCGTCGCGTAGCCCAGAGCGAGGTCATCGCCGTATTTGGGGAGAAGTAGGGGAAAGCGTTTGTCCAACGACAGTCCATCTGCACACGAGCCCGAACTACCAGCCACCGTTGTTGCGGGGCTGCGCGACGACTGTACCTATCTACGCGGCATCCGGCGCGGCATCGAGAAGGAGAGTCTGCGGGTCACCATGGAGGGGGCGCTGTCTGCGCGCCCGCATCCCGCTGCACTCGGCTCACCGCTGACCCACCCACACATCACCACCGATTTTTCCGAGGCCCAGCTCGAGCTGATTACAGGCGTGCATACCAACGCCGACGCAAGCCTCACCCAGCTGGAGGACGTACACCGCTACGTCTACCAGCAACTCGAGGACGAGCTGCTGTGGACGGCGTCGATGCCCTGCATCCTCGGGGGTGACGAAGACATTCCGGTGGGGCAGTACGGGTCTTCCAACATCGCAATGGCAAAGACCGTCTACCGACGTGGGCTCGGTCACCGATATGGCGGGCTCATGCAGACCATCTCGGGTATTCACTACAATTTCTCGCTGCCGGATGCGTTCTGGCCACGCTACGCGCACATCATCGGCCGGACGAACGATCAGGATTTCATCACCGACGCCTACTTCGGTCTCATCCGCAACTTTCGCCGTTATTCGTGGCTGCTGATCTATCTGTTCGGCGCATCCCCCGCCATTTGTAGATCCTTTGCCAGAAATCTAGAACACAATCTTGAGGGGCTGGACGAGGGCTCTCTTTATCTGCCTCACGCCACATCACTTCGCATGGGCCGCCTCGGCTATCAGAGTGATGCCCAGAGCAGCCTGCACGTTTCCTACAACTGCCTGGATGACTATGCCGAAACCATGGTTCAAGCGCTCACGCAGTCATATCCGGACTACGAGAAGATCGGCGTGCTGGTTGAAGGTGAATACCGTCAGCTGAACACCTCCCTGATTCAGATCGAAAACGAATTCTACGGCACCATCCGCCCCAAGCGTCCCATTCAACAAGGCGAGCGTCCGCTCAACGCTCTGAGGACACGCGGTGTGGAGTACGTCGAGGTACGCTGCCTGGATCTCAATCCGTTTCTGACGGTCGGCATCGACACCGAACAGATACTATTTCTCGACGCCTTCCTCATGTTCTGCCTCCTCGCTGACAGCCCGCCCGACAGCCCGGAAGAATCCGCACGCATGCTCGACAATCAGCTCGCCATCGTCGAGCGCGGCCGAGCGCCGAGGCTGCAACTCGCGGGAGGTTTCCGCGATCACCTCGCCCACGCCATCCTCGACGCCTGCCGACCGGTCGCCGAACTGCTCGACTGCGCGCACGGCGGCAGCGCTCACGAAGATGCATGGCAGGCTCAGCACATGCGCGTCGAAGACACCAGCCTGACGCCTTCATCCCGGATCCTGGATGTCATGAACTCACAGGAAATACCCTTCTTTCGCTTCGCCATGAACGCATCGCTCGCACACAAGGCAGACTTCGGCCGCAGACCCTTATCTGGAAAACAGCTAGCCCACCACCGCGCACTGGCGCTGGAGTCGATCAAACGCCAGAAGGAGATCGAAAACGCCGATACGGTAGATTTTGGTGCATTCCTGGAAAGCTACCTGCACCTGTAAGGCACCGTGAACTTTCTTGCCCATTGCCTGATTGCCGCCAATGCCAGTGAACTACCGGAGCAGCAGGCTGGATTGATCGCAGGCGGTCTGTTAGGAGATTTCATCAAAGGTCCCATTCCGCAGCACTGGCCTCTCCCGGCACAATTCGGCATTCGCCTACATCGTCGTATCGATGCCTACAGCAATCAGCACAAAGGTGTCCGCCGCTCGAGCAGCCGCTTTCCACCACAGCTACGCCGCTTCGCACCTGTATTCGTCGATGTGATTGCAGACCATCTGCTGACCCTTGACTGGGCACGGCAGTACCCGCAGCCCATCGATAAGTTTTCTCAACACTGCTACCGGCTTGCCGACGATCACCGACACCTGCTCGCAGCCGAACATGCCCGCTACCTCGATTGGTTGGTGCAGAACGATCTGCTAGGCGGCTACGGGAACCCAGAGATCGTGGAGCGCGGTCTCAAGTCCATCACGCGGCGACTGAAACGTTCGGAACTCGATCCCGACTTATTCGAAACGCTACCGAACCTCATGCCTCAGCTGGCCGAGGACTTCGCCTCTTACTTCCCCGATCTCATCACCCATGCTCGGGAGTTCGTGCGGGAAGCCTCGTAAAGGCGATCGTGGCAGTTGACGACACGCGCACCACCAGTAACCTAGCGGCACTTCAATCGAGCAGAGAAAAAGTGAAAGCCGTACTGTGCAAAGCCTTCGGGCCTCCGGAGAGCCTGATATTAGAAGAGGTGGCCGATCCGATTCCGGGTCCCGATGAAGTTGTCGTGGATATGAAGGCATCCGCGCTCAACTTCCCGGACGTCCTGATGATCGCCGGGAAGTACCAGAGCCAGCCGCCATTCCCCTTCTCTCCGGGCAGCGAAATGGCCGGCGTGATCTCAGCAGTCGGTAACCGAGTGCAATCATTCACGGCGGGAGAGCGGGTGTTCGGCGGCGTGGGTCACGGTGGCTTTGCCGAGAAGGTGGTCATCAATGCACGCAACCTGCGCCGCATGCCCGACGACATGTCGTTCGAGCAGGCCTCCGGCATCAGTACGGCCTACGGCACGTCCTACTACGCCCTGAAACAACGCGCCAACCTTCAGCCGGGAGAAACACTTCTGGTTCTCGGCGCTGCAGGTGGCGTTGGGCTTGCTGCCGTCGAGCTCGGCAAGGCCATGGGCGCACGCGTGATCGCAGCCGCCAGCACTGACGAGAAGCTGGACATCGCCAGACGCTCGGGTGCTGACGAACGGGTCAATTACTCGGATGGCGATCTTAAAGAAAAGGTCAAGGCCCTGACCGGCGGTCAGGGTGTGGACGTCATCTACGACCCGGTCGGGGGAGACCTGTTCGACCAGTGCATGCGTTGCATTGGCTGGTACGGGCGGGTACTCGTCATCGGATTTGCGGCAGGTGACATCCCGAAGGTGCCCATCAATCTGATTCTTTTGAAGAGTTGCCAGGTAGTGGGAGTGTTCTACGGCAGATGGTCGGCCTCACGCCCAGACGAAAATGCCGCGAACTTGGAAGAGATTCTCGAGCTCTACGCAGATGGCAAGATAGACCCCCTCATCAGCAGCACTTATTCACTGCAACACTACGCACAGGCGCTGCGCTGTCTTTCAGAGCGCAGAGCCATCGGTAAAGTGGTGGTGACCACATGATCGCCAGCATCACGAGCGAACAATGGGCCATGACCATCGCGCTCGCGTGCGGTGGTGTGTTGTCTGGCGCACTGGTGATGGAACACGGTTTCGGCATGGCACCTTGTCCTCTGTGCCTCATGCAGCGCATCTGGTTCTTCTTCGCGGGCGCTTTCGCCTGTGCCAGTCTCGCACACAATCCTCGTTGGGGGATTTACCCGCTGATGTCGTTGGTGTGTTGCCTCGTGGGTGGAGGATTCGCCGTCCGCCAGCTGTGGCTGCAGAGCCTGCCGGAAGACCAGGTACCGGCATGCACGGACCTTGCGCGCATGTTCGAAGTGTCCCCTTTGGGCGACGTGCTGGTGGCAATGACCCAGGGCACGGGAGACTGCGCAAAAGTCGACCTTGTGCTTGGCGTGACATTGCCGCTCTGGACACTGCTCGCCTTCATTGGCATTGCCGTGTTGGCCATTCTGCAGTTGCGCGCGCGTCAGTAACAGCTAGCACGACGCCTCTTCTTAACAACGCACAAGAACGTTCCACATGTACCTAAATTCCTTACAATTTCCATCATTCGAGGTGGTGTAGATTGCTTTGTCAGTGGTATAGTGCGATGGCTGAAGTAGCACTCGGCATCTGAAGCGGCCATCGAGGCAAGCATCAGGCTGGGAAAAAACAACGGTTAACAACGAAAATCAACAACAACACCAGGCGAAGAAACTGGTGGTCTTGAGAGGTCGGGGTCGGGCGAATCGAACGCGAGTGGCAAGCAGTGTTGGAACACGCGCGCGAGGGAACTGGTCCGGCGTTCGGATGAGACACCCGAGCAAGCAATCCGGGAAGCGCATCCAAAGTAAGGCGACTTAGAAGGGGCCGGAAGTGTTCCCTGAGGATGGGAGCGCTGGGGTATTTTCGGGTAAAACCGAACAGGCCGTGCGGAGATTGTCGCACTGTGAAGTGATTTTCCACGCGGCGAAGACTTGGCAATACCGGAAGCAAAGAGCCGGGTGAGCCGAGCACAGAGGAAGGACCATATGCCATGGAGCAACAAGCTCGTCGCATTTTGGTAGTAAATGGCAAGGGCGGTTGTGGCAAGACGACTATAGCCACCAATCTCGCCGTGGCGTATGCAAGCAATGGCACTCCGGTAGCCCTCGCCGACCACGATCCACAAGCATCCAGCACCTACTGGTCGGAACAACGACCGGCTGATCTGCCTGCCGTTCCCGTGATACGCGCTCACGAGCTGTCAAGCATGTACCAGACCCAGGTGTTCCACAATCGCATTCCGCCCGACACGCAACGGATCATCATCGACGGCCAGTCCAATGCTCGCTATACGGATCTGGGGGTGATGTTGAAACAGGCCGACATCATCCTGATTCCCGTGCTGCCATCCTCGATCGATATCAGGACTAGTGGAAATTTCATCACGAAACTTTTGACACACCAGTCTTTCAGAGCAGATCCACGCCCAGTTGGCGTGATCGCCAATCGCATCCAGCCAAACAGCCCCACCCACAATAAGTTGATGCACTTTCTCGGCTGTCTGGACATCCCCACCGTTGCCACCTTCCGCGACAGCCCCATGTACAGTGAGGCAGTGGAACTGGGGCAGGGTGTGGTGGAGATGAAGGAAGCGAGATCGGCTCGCAGGGAGGCCGCCTCCTGGCACCAGCTATTGCTTTGGCTCGAAGAACAGGCACCAAGCACGAGAGTGACCGTGCAGAGCATTCGCCAACGTCCCGCGGCCGCAAAACTACACCGTACGCAGCGTTCCCAGCAGGACGCCGTGTAGGCACAGCCGCGGCTCCCCTGCCGTGGTAAACCCCATCCTGCCGTGAGTTGTCGGCGTTAGACTATGCTGCAAGTTTCAGACATCGCACTCACTCGCGCCGACGTGCCATTGTTCGACGGGATGACGTTCACCGTCCATCCCGGTCAGAAAGTGGGCGTGGTCGGCGCCAACGGCATCGGCAAGTCCACTCTGTTCGCGCTCATCCTCCACCGCCTGATGCCGGAGCGAGGAGATGTCGAATACCCGCGTCCGTGGCGTGTATGCCATATGGCGCAGGAGATGCAACCCTCTGCACGTCACGCCATCGATTTCGTCATCGATGGCTGCGAGGATCTGCGATGCACCGAGCAGGCACTTACGAACCCGGAGCTCAGCGACGAGCAGCTCGCCGAACTGCACGCCCGCCTCGACGATCTGGGCGCATACCAGGCGAAATCACGCGCGGGGCAAATACTGACGGGGCTTGGCTTCGGCGCCGGCGATTTCGCAAAGCCTCACAAGAGCTTTTCCGGCGGCTGGCGCATAAGGCTCAATCTGGCGAAAGCGCTGATGACGCCGGCTGACCTCTTGTTGCTGGACGAACCCACCAATCACCTGGACCTGGAAGCGACACTCTGGCTCGAGAACTGGCTCAAACGATGGCCGGGTACGCTCCTCGCCATCGCTCATGACCGCGAATTTCTCGACAACACCACGGACCACATCCTGCACATCGCCGACCGGCAGGCGACGCTCTATCGAGGTGGTTATTCGTCTTTCGAACGCCAGCGTGCCGAAACACTGACACGACAGCGCGTACAGTACGCCCGCCAGCAGAAACAGATCGCCCACATGGAGGATTTCGTCAGGCGTTTCCGCGCCAAGGCATCGAAGGCGAAGCAGGCGCAGAGCCGCCTGAAGGCACTCGAGCGCATGGACCGTATGCTGCCAGTACACCTGAGTTCACCCTACAGTTTTCCGATCACGGCACCCCGGCGCATGTCCCACCCACTGGTCAGCCTCCGTGACGTCAGCCTCGGATATGACGGGGTGCGCGTGCTCGACGACATCGGTCAGACCATACTGCCTGGCGCCAGGATCGGCATTATCGGGGCAAACGGCGCCGGTAAGTCCACCTTTCTCAAATGCCTCGTCCGCGAACTGCAACCGCAGAGCGGTGAGCTGATGTTCGGCGAACACTCATCCACCGGCTACTTCGCTCAGCATCAACTCGAACTACTGGACGCCACGGCGAGCGCGCTCGCGACCGTGGCCGACCACAAACCCATCTGGCGGGAACAGCAGTCGCGAGACTTTCTCGGAACCTGGGGTTTTGATGCCGGCATGATCGAGCGACCCATATCCAGTCTCTCTGGCGGAGAGAAGGCGCGGCTGGTACTCGCCTGCATCGCCCTGCACGAGCCCGCCTTGCTGGTACTGGACGAACCCACCAATCACCTGGATATAGAGATGCGCGAGAGCCTGGCGCGCGCGCTGCAGGACTACACCGGCGCCCTTGTCATCGTGGCCCACGATCGCAGCCTGTTGACGAGTGTAGTGGATGAGTTTTGGCTCGCCGACAACGGCTGTATTCGAGTATTCCAGGGAGATCTCGCTGCCTATACAGAACGCACAGCCATGCCCGCCGCGCCCATCAACGAGCGCGCGCGACGATCATCCCGCACCGATCAGAGGCGTGCCTCAGCGGAGAAGCGAGCGGCGCTGCAGCCTTTGAGAAACGAACTGTCCGAACTCGAGCGCAGCATGGATGCCATCACTGCGGAGCTTAGAGGCGTTGAAGGAGAACTGGCGGATCCCGAGGTTTATCGATCCGCACAACCGGATGCAGTGGATGCACTGCTGCGAAATGCCGCCAAACTCAGAAGCCGACTGGAGGAAACCGAGGAACGCTGGCTGGCACGCTCCAACGAACTGGAGACGCTGGCCGACCAACCACGCTAGCGTCCAGGATGGGGAGGCGTTCAGTGCTTATCGCTTCCGGCGTCTTTCCTGACGACTGCCTTTTCAATACAAATCACCTTCACCTGAGGTGCGCCCACGTGAGCGAACAGACTGCCACCCTCCGGCTCAAGCTTCTTCTTGCCATCACGACGCACCCGTACCTTGACCGGCTCTGCCGTCGTCGCCAGGGTAGCTCGCGCGCTCGCGGCACTTATTACCCGTTCGTCAGCTATCTCGAGTACGATATCTCCACTTCTGAATGGCCCGTCATCGGGCGCCTTCATGACGAGCACTCCCTCGTCCACTGCACAATACGCGCCCAGATCCTCGTCGATATCCACTAAGCGCGGCCCCTGTGAAATGACGATCCGATGATTCATCACGCCGAGATCTTCGAGATGCTCCATCTTTTCCTCGAGGGCATGACATGTTCCCGGTGCGCCTGGTTGACCACTTCCGCCCGTGACGCCCTGCCGTCGCCGTCGCGCACATATTCCACCAGCACCCCTTCACCTGGTTCCACCGTGTGCATGACATCTTTGAGCGTTGGCGGAGGTGACTTTCCACCGACATAGAGACGCATACCCGCGATCACGGTGATTTTGTCTCCTGCCGCCATCCCGGCGGCCTGGGCACCGCCTCCCGGCGTAACACCGACCAGCGAGACACCATCCTCCTCAACGTTACCCAGCACAATACCGAGCATGGCTTTCTTGGTTGCGCTCTCGTCTTCTTCGGTTATCCGGCGCCCCAGAGCAACGAAAGTGGGAATATCCTCATCGGCCGGTTGCGGCATCGAGACCTTGCGCTCCATGGCAGCATCGAGGCACGCGGCTAGATCGCGTATCTTCTGCTGTTCGATCTGAGCGCCCCGCACCGCCTGAAATTCCTTCCAGAGATCGGTACGCCCCGGTTTGTGTTCACCGAACCCGTACAGGCTGCCAAGCACATAACTGAAGAACTCGAAGCCCCCGACGCACCGCCACCTCACGCTCCTTGTGGCAGGAAAAACTGGACACCATGCAGATGTTCGGGTCGATCGTGTGACCGATCGGTGCGCACTCCTCGCTCTTGATGATGCTGTAGTACTCATCCACCCATGACCTCGCTTCCGTGGGATCGACGAAGGCAAAGGTCGGGGCTCCGACACCCATACGCGCCGCCATGCGGATGGTCTCACGCTGCGAACAGGCGACCCATACCGCTGGGTGCGGGCGTTGCACTGGTTTCGGCACGATGTTGCGGCAGGGCATCTCGAAGTACTGCCCGCTGTATCCCGGATAGGGATCCATGGCCAGCATGTTGCAGATGTGCTCAGTCGCCTCCATGTAAATGCGGCGCTTCTGGGCGACGGGGATACCGAGTCCGCCGAGTTCCAGTTCAGCGGACTACGCGCCCGTATCGAAATCCACACGCCCCCCGAAAACAGATCGAGCGTGGCGATTACCTCGGCGGTACGAGCGGGGTGCTGGCACTGTCCAATAACCTGACGAATACCGTGGCCAAGGCGGATGCGTTTCGTAGGCTGCGAACACGCAGCGAGAAATACTTCGGGAGCCGAGGAATGCCAATACTCTTCCAGAAAATGGTGTTCCACCTCCCAGGCGTAGTCGATACCCAACCGGTCCGCCAATTCGACCTGATCCAACGCCTCTTCAAACAAACACCGTTCAGAATCCTCCGTCCACGGGTCCGGTAATTGCCGCTCGTAAAAAAAATACCGAATTTCATCACGCCCCTCGCCGCCATTAGCATGCCCGGATTTCGGCGTGAATTGCGTCATATTACAGCGAGAGGACTTGGTATATATTCTATCGAACGTTCGGTCTGCTAGTATTCCCACCCATGCCTGCTACCAGTGCGTCCCGAGATCAGATCGCAGAGCGTATCGCTGCCGTGTTCATTCAGCGCGGCTACGAAGGCGCCACTCTCGCGCAACTCTCCCAGGCCACTGGGCTCGGCCGCGCCTCCCTGTACCACCATTTTCCCGGCGGCAAGGCGGAAATGGCTGCCGATTTACTACGGCGCTGCGCCACGGAACTGCAGCACCGGGCCTTTCGCCACCTTTCCCGTAAGCAGAAACCGGAACGCCGGTTGGCACGTTTCATCGATGGGTTCGTGGATTACTGCCAGGACGGTACGCGCGCCTGTTTAATCGCCGTGCTCGCCCAAGGCAGTGCGACCGAAGCGCACGGCGAGGCCATCGCGCGTCAGTACGGCGACTGGCTGGGCGATCTCATCCGTACTTTCGAGGCAATCGGCATGAAACCCAAGCGCGCCCGACGTGAAGCCGAGCGTTTGATGTCCGAACTGTACGGTGCGCTGCTCATGAGCCAGATACTGGCCGACCCGGGCGTGTTCACTCGAACTGTCAAACGGCTGCACAAATCCTGGCCTTGAGCACTGTTTGTTGCACACCGGCGTCTTACCGACCTCCCGGCCCCGACTTGCGGGAGGCGCTATCGCACGCACCCGCAAGCCCTGCAGCCGTCGTCGCCCACACATGGCCCATCTGCACCAACAAGGTTACGATACCCACATGACCCGACGTTTCCCAACCACCCGCTTGCGGCGACCGCGCGCACAGGATTTCTCGCGCCGACTGGTGCGCGAATACGAACTGTCCACCAGTGACCTCATCTACCCGATGTTCGTCATCGAGGGAGAGCGCACGCGGGAGCCCGTTTCTTCGATGCCAGGCATCGAGCGCTTCTCAGTCGATCTGCTGATCCACGAAGCGGAAACGGTAGCGCGGCTGGGCGTTCCAGCGGTAGCGCTGTTTCCCAACGTCAGCTCCGAGAAACGCACTCTCGACGGAGCCGAAGCCTGGAATCCGGACGGCCTGGTGCCCCGCGCGGTGGGCGCACTCAAAGCAGCCGTACCGGAGCTCGGCGTCATCACGGATGCGGCACTGGACCCCTACACCAGTCACGGTCAGGACGGCATCATCGACGATGCGGGCTACGTGCTGAACGACGTGACGGTGGAGGCTCTGCAGCGCCAGGCGATAGTTTGCGCCAACGCCGGAAGCGACGTCATCGCTCCGTCCGACATGATGGACGGCCGCATTGGCGCAATACGCGAGGCGCTCGACGGCGAAGGCTTCATCAATACGCAGATCATGGCGTATTCGGCAAAGTATGCGTCCTCGTATTACGGTCCGTTTCGCGATGCCGTGGGCTCATCGAGCACGCTCGGCACGGGCGATAAGCGCACCTACCAGATGGATCCCGGCAATTCCGACGAGGCCATGCACGAGATCGCGTTGGATCTCGCGGAGGGCGCGGATATGGTAATGGTCAAGCCCGGTATGCCGTATCTCGATATCGTACGCCGGGTAAAGGAGCGCTTCGAAGTGCCGACGTTCGCCTATCAGGTGAGTGGCGAATACGCCATGCACATGGCGGCCGTACAGAATGGCTGGCTGCCCGAAGACGCGCTAGCGGAGTCGCTTTTGTGTATCAAGCGCGCGGGTGCGGACGGCATTCTCACCTATCTCGCGAAGCGCATCGCCCAGCGGCTCGCGTGAGCAACGCCGTGGTAGCCTTTTTTCATCAGATCTGTTTTTCTACTGGATTCATTCCCGTTTCCACCCAATAAAACCGAGGCAATGTAATGAGCGATAACATCGTCCATACCACGGACACCGACTTCGATACCGACGTGCTGCAGTCCGACAAGCCTGTGCTGGTCGACTACTGGGCCGAGTGGTGCGGCCCGTGCAAAACGATTGCCCCTATTCTCAACGAAATCGCGGATGAATACGGGGAGCGCCTCAAGGTTTGCAAGATCGATATCGAGTCGAATCAGGCCACGCCTCCGAAGTATGGCATTCGCGGCATTCCAACGTTGATGCTGTTCAAGAATGGCGAAGTCGAAGCGACCAAAGTGGGCACTCTCAGCAAATCCCAGCTGGCGCAGTTTCTGGAGAGCAACAACGTCTGATGCGCCGACCGACCAGAGCGTGAAAACACCAGACAAGCGGCGCATTCCGCGTGCCAGCGCACAGATCAGCCCTTGACGCACCTACTGAAACCACTAAACTGGAATCTCGACGCCCGCCGTCGTTTCCTGAATAACAACTAACCCGTTTACCAAACCACCTGCGTGGGCCTGTCCTTGAGCATCAAGGTTGTCCACGCCGACGCCTGAAACCCGGCCCCTATCTCGCCAGGGTTTTTCGGCCCAAACTCCAACCGGTCTCTATCCCTATGGCAATGAACCTCACAGATCTGAAACGTAAACCAGTCGGCGAACTCATCGACATGGCTCGCGAAATGGGCCTCGACAACCTCGCCCGCTCCCGCAAGCAAGAAGTCATCGCGGCTATCGTCCGCAAACAGGCCAAGGCCGGTGAAGACATCTACGGCGAAGGTACGCTGGAAATCCTGCAGGACGGCTTCGGCTTCCTGCGTTCCCCCGACAGCTCCTATCTCGCGGGCCCGGACGACATTTACGTCTCTCCCAGCCAGATCCGGCGTTTCAATTTACGCACCGGGGACAGCATCGCCGGCAAGATCCGTCCGCCCAAGGACGGCGAACGCTACTTCGCGCTGCTCAAGGTCGACGAGATCAATTTCAGCGAGCCGAACTCGAAGAAGCACAAGATCCTCTTCGAGAACCTCACACCGCTGTTCCCGAACGAGCGCATGATGCTCGAGCGTGGCAACGGCAGCACCGAAGACCTGACAGCTCGCATCATCGACCTCATTGCCCCCATCGGAAAGGGTCAGCGAGCACTGGTGGTTTCGCCGCCAAAGGCCGGTAAGACTCTCGTGCTGCAAAACGTTGCTCAGTCCATAGTCGCCAACAATACCGACGTGGTGCTGATTGTGCTCCTCATCGACGAACGTCCCGAGGAAGTCACCGAGATGCAACGCTCCGTGCGGGGGGAGGTAGTCGCCAGCACCTTCGACGAACCGCCGTCGCGACACGTGCAGGTGGCGGAGATGGTGATCGAGAAGGCGAAGCGTCTGGTCGAACACAAGCGCGACGTGGTGATCCTGCTGGATTCCATCACCCGGCTGGCGCGGGCCTACAACACGGTGGTGCCGTCATCGGGCAAGGTGCTGACGGGTGGCGTGGATGCCAATGCCCTGCAACGGCCCAAACGTTTCTTCGGCGCGGCCCGCAATATCGAAGAAGGCGGTTCGCTGACCATTATTTCCACCGCCCTGATCGATACCGGCAGCCGCATGGACGAGGT
>DCWG01000126.1 GCA_002327525.1 Gammaproteobacteria bacterium UBA2168
GCGGAGGTCATCAAGATCGAGCCTCCGGAGGGTGATCTAATGCGCCGGGGCGTGCCGAAGGCGAACGGTGTCGCGCTGGGATTCGCGCAACAGAACGCTGGTAAACGACATCTGTGCATCGACCTGTCCAAGTCCGACGGACGGACTCTGGTGCGCAATCTCGCCGCTAACGCCGACGTGTTGGTAGAAAACTATCGTCCCGGTGTCGCGGCCAGACTCGGCATCGGCTTCGAGGACATTCGTCTCAACAACCCCTCCATCGTCTATTGCTCAATCACGGGTTATGGTCAGGACGGACCCGCCGCGCACCGCCGCGCGAACGCAGCGGCACCGGCCAGCACATCGACGTCACCATGGCGGAAACCATGCTCGCCACGAATGAATTCACCGCAGTCGAGGTCAATGGTGGCTTCGGTGACGAGATCAGCCCCTTCCGGCCCGGCAGGGCGGCACTCGTGCAACTGCGTGACGGCCGCTGGATTCAGTTCCCTGGTAATCCCACCACTTCGATATTCGGTGTGGCCCGGGCGCTCGGGAAAGAAGACGAACTCTCTGCGCGCGGCTGGAGGACGCATGCCGACACTCAGGGCGCGGATGACGAGATTCGTGCGCTGATGCAGACCTGGGCGGAGGAATACGGCGATGCGGAATCGTTCGAGCGCGCGCTGGACGCCGTCCGCATTCCGCTCGGTACGGTAAAGCGCCTGAGTGATGTCGTGCGCGAAGACTGGGCAGAGCATCGCCAGGCGTTGGCCGAAATCGACATCAACGGCACTACACGGCTGCTTCACCGCTCACCCGCCCGCTTCTCGGATGCACAGGCGGGCCCCCGCTCGGGCGTGCGGCTGCGCGGGGCAGACAACCGCCGCGTGCTTCGCGAGCGACTCGCCCTGAGCGACACCGAACTCGATCGGCTCAAAGCGGACGGAGTGCTGCTGGAAGAATCGTACGAGGCTGACTCCGCTGGCTAGCCCGGATATTGCACGAGGGCGCGGCGTTTTGGGTGAGAGATCGTGGTTGTGATGACGGCTCGTGACCGAAAGCGTAGCCATAGCTACGGTTGAGGGAGCATGGCGCCATCTGTTGCTACAGCATTTCACCGGCAATGAGTTCCAATGCCTCCGGCTGCTGAGCGCCGAGTAGCATGGTGCCCACGTGACCCTTCCCACCGGCTTCCTTCCAGCGCTGCAATCGATCCTTGATCCGGTCGGCGGGTCCGACCAGGTGGCAGGCATCGATCAACTCCGCGGGCACGGCAGCAGCGGCCTCGTCCCTCTTGCCCGAGAGAAACAGGTCCTGGACCTTCACCGCAGCCTCTTCGAAGCCGAGTGCCTTGGCGTAGTTGTTGTAGAAGTTTTTGTCGCGCGCGCCCATACCGCCGATATACAGCGCCATGTGGCCGCGTATCGGCATCATGCACCGTTCTACGTCGTCGCCCAGAATCACGGTCACGAATGGTGAGACATCGAACTGGGTCATGTCCCGGCCACCGGCGGCGAGTCCCTTCTCGACCGGCTCCTGGAATACCGAGAACTTCTCGGGATCCATCCAGATCGGAAAGAATCCGTCACATACCTCGGCGGCTCCTTCCACACCCTTCGGGGTGATGGAGGCGGAGTAGATGGGGATGTCTTCCTCGCAGTGCAAGATGCTCTTCAACGGTATGCCAAACCCCGTGGACCCGGGCCCTGTGTATGGCATCTGATACATTTCACCCTCGAATGTCACCTTCTCGTCGCGCGCGAATATCTTGCGCATGATTTGTACGTACTCTTTCAGGCGCGTCACCGGCTTGCCGTACGGCATCCCATGCCAGCCCTCCACGACCTGCGGACCGGATGCGCCGAGCCCTGCGATGAAACGCCCACCAGAGAGTTCCGCCAGACTCATCGCCGTCATAGCCGTCATTGCGGGCGTGCGGGCCGGCATCTGCATGATGGCGGTACCCACCTTGATCTTCTCCGTCTGCGCGAGAATCCAGGTTGCGGGGGTTACCGCGTCGCCGCCGTATGCTTCGGCGGTCCAGACCGAATCGTAGCCAAGCACCTCGGCGTGTTTGATGGCTTCCATGTTGATGTTGACTCGGGCACCGATGCCCCCACCCAGAATGCCTAATTTCATATCGACTCCCTTGGTTTCGTTTACTTTCGTTGGTCTTAATTCGTTGGCCCCTGATTATGCGAGCTTTCAGCGCGCATTGCTCGCGCGTTTGGTCGGGCACTCGAAGCGTGCGCGTATCTCTGGTAGAAGGGTCTGAGCGCAAATCATCGGAGAGAAGGATGTCAGGAGTTTTCGTAGCACGCATGAAGGCTTTGCCCTGGGGCTTGCGCATTGCAGCCCGCATGTTGCGGGCCCGCATTCGCGGTGAAGCAGCTCTGCACGATGCAGTGCTTGAATACGTGCGCTGCCACGCGAGAGAGGGCGATCCCGACGCCGTTCTCGCCTGCCTCGACCGCTTTGCCCGGGAAAAGCGCTTCCTCATGAACGTGGGTGATGAGAAAGGGCCATTGCTCGAAGAACTTGTCGCAAGCAGGGGCACGCAAGCGCGCATCATCGAACTCGGCAGCTTCGTCGGCTATTCCGCCGTGCTGATGTCCAGGCTTCTCGGCAGCCCGGGAGACCTGTTCTCTGTCGATGTCGACCAGAACGCCACGCGCGTTTCCTCAGCAGTGGCTCGTCACGCCGGCGTCGGCGATCGCACGACATTTCTCAACGGCACCCTCGAGCAGGTACTCGGACAGGGAACGCACGGGCTGGACCGTCCGTTCGATATCGTTTTTCTTGATCACTGGAAAAGTGCCTATCAGGCTGATGCTCAGCGTCTACTCGAACACGAACTGATCGCGCCCGACGGTATCGTCATCGCCGACAATCTCGGAACGATGTTCGGTCATAACGACTACGTTGACTGGATGCTCGCCCGCGATGACTTCGAATCGACCTTCATCGACGCTCACGTGGAGTATTCGAACCTCAAAGATCGCGTGATGATTTCACGCCGCCAACACACCGGCGCATCAAACGGACCTTCCAATACCTGAATTCCTACACGCCGCCCGCGCACCGCTCTGATCCACCATCATAGGTGCCGTGAGCTTACGCAGACCCAGGCCGTGCGCCAGGTCGAATATGTGCGCCGTCAGCGCTGGTGCACTGCGCCTCGGAGAACCGGGCGGCCGGCTGGCTCGCCACGCACCTGGTACTGAAGCACGATCCCAGTACCGACGATGCGATCGCCGTGGCACGCAAAGCCGAAATCACCAAAGACGCCCCCAGAAGGCAGCGCGCGCCTATCTGTCGAGCACGCAGTAGCAGACCGCTTCATGCACCCGCATAGAGATTGATGGCCCACCCCACGAGCACGATCTGCGGCAGCGTGACCAGCGGCAGAAACAACGCGATCTTCCAGGAAGCGGTGGTTTCCCGCAGCACCATGATCTCGGTGTAGTCGGTCGCCACGCCACCCATCAAAAAGGCGAATCCGTTACCCGGGGCATGTGCGCGGGTGAGAAGATCGGCAGCAATCGGAGCTGAGCCTTCCGAGCACACCTCGATGATCGTTGCACCCAGCAAAGTCAGCGCGAGGCCCGCGAACGTGGGGCCAAACCATGCCGCGAAGTCCTCGGGGTTGAGCAGCATGCGCACGGCGCTCGCGAGCAGAACGCCGAACAAAATCCAGCGCAGAACCATCCGCGAATCTTTCACGCCGTCGATCAGCAAGCCTCCGAAGAACGGGGCTTTGAATTCGGTCTGACTCAGGCCTTTGCGAGCTTCCGGCCAGAAGCGAAAACCTTCCGGCATGTCCAGCGTATGCGGATTCGCCGGCAGAACACCTGCCCCCACGAGGCGTTCGAAGACGAGACCGGCAATCACCGCGATCAGCATCGACAGCGCCACGAACGCCAGCGTCCACGGCAAGCCTATCAACGCGATCAGGATCAACGTCAGAGAAAACGAGTTCCAGGGGCTCGCCACCAGAAACGCCATTACCTGCCCGGTGCTCGCACCCCGTTCGTACAGACGCGCCGCCACCATCAGGATGCCGTGACTGCACAAGTCCAGGAGCACACCGGCGAGAGTCGCCCTCCAGACTCCCCGTGCCCCCCGGCCGGTACCGAGCATGCTCATGACGAATTCGCGCGGGATGCGGCCGAGTACGCCGATCATCAACATGCCGAGTGCGATGCCCCACCAGATGGTGTTCATGATCTCGAATACGGAGTGAGACAGCGTATGCAGCCACGGCCACGACTGTGTGCTCTCCCCGGCCAGCCAGTAACCTGCGTACAGAATCACGACACCGCCAGCCGACAGCCACAGCAACCAGTCGGTCTTGCGTGCCGGTGTATGACAACTGCCCGCCTCGGTGGTTTCCGCTTCGGAGGCACAATGCCCGCAACTTACCTTTTCGCTCGCCGTGTCAGCCATCTCACCCACCAAACGCAATGCGCCCCTCAACATCGATTTTAACGTCGCGGCCGCAGAATTCTTCCTCGGTCATCGCCTGCATCACGTCCCCATCCTGGGTGTTGACCCAAACCCGCTCGCCTGCTGGCGTGCGACAAGCAATATGTGCGATATCCGCGCCTTCCGCACCAAACATCACCGTGTAGGATTCCACGCGTGCCTCTCCCCGGTACTCGGGCAGGCAGACGCGAGACGGCAGTGCATCGATGCTTTTCTGCAGATCATCCACCCGAAACGGCGCCGCCGGTGGCTCGCCGGAGTAGACGCCGTGCGCGTGCTTGTACAGGTTTCCACCGTTGGCGGTGACCAGCGCCCGTGCTTCGGGGCGCTCGCGTAACAGTTCCACGATGCGGGCGATGGCGTGCATGACGTAGTTGTTGATCGGACCACCGCCAAATGTGAGCCCACCGGTGACAGTAAGCGGACGGGTCTCGGACAGGCCGAGTTCGGCCGCTGCCACCTGCACGGCGGAGGGAAAGCAGCTGTACAGGTCCACATGATCGAGATCGTCCGGCGTCAGCCCCGCGAGTTCGAGCACACGCCCGCCGACGAACCGGATACCGGGAGACGTGTAGAAGTTGTCGCGCACCGAGGCCGAGAAGTGGTCCTTTCCCTCGGCACCCGCCCAGGGGAACACCCATTTCGAGCGGTGGATACCCAACTGTTTGGCACGGCCGACGGAACTCATGATGAGCGCGGCACCCATATCGACCGACATGTTGGCGTTCATCAGCTTCGTATACGGAAAGCTGATACGGCGGTTGACCGCCGACGGTGTGGCAATGTCGTGTGCCGACACCCGTTCGCGTATCCATGCATTCGGATTCTCCGCCGCTACTTCGCTGAAGCGTGACCACAATGCAGAGACTCGCTGCATGTGAGCCTCGAGGGTCTCACCCCGGTGGTGGCGGATGGCGTTCTCGTACATCGGGTACGCCTGAATGGCGGTACGGATGCCCTTCTCTATCTCGTAATCGTGATGCTCGGGTTTCTGTGATCCGACCACCACGTCGTATTCACCCGGAGTTTCCGTCAACTCGATGGTTCGCCCCACCTTGCGCGCCTTCGTCGCGCTGTTACCGTTCTCAGCGCCCGTGATGAGCACCAGGTCCATCTCTCCCGCCAGTATCGAGGCCGCCGTTCGATTTAAGACTGCCTGATTCTGATTTCCGCCGAACAGCGTGCCCAGCGTTTGTGCGCCGACCGCGCCAAACTGTTCGGCGAGGTAGCCGGCAGGATTGGCATAGCTCCACATGCCACGTATGACACGCACACTTTGCAGCTTCTCCAGGAGCCCTATGGCCCCGGTATCCTCTTCCGCGAGCCGCGAGGCACGCACCATCATGGCCAGGGGTTCGAGAGAGTCGTCCGCGGTCCTGGCGCGGTTGAGCACCTGTGCAGCACCGACGATGATCGGGGTATTGTCGTTCATGAGTGCTCAGACAATACCGTCAGACCCCACACCAGACCACCCCGCTGGCTTCTCTCGGCTGCAACACCATTTGAAATTTGTTTTTAAACAAGTAGTTACGACTGATAGCTTATCCGTTATCACGCTTAGAGAAGTACCACATCAACCCGTTCAATGAGGTACTCGACATGAAAACGACCATCCACACCACCATCCTCGCCGGCGCTACGGTGTGCGCCCTGTCGGCATACGCCACGCCCACGAAACCGACCGTCGTGATCAAAGCATCGCACTATGCGCAGGACAAACTGATAGCGAGCTTCCCTGAGTTCCCTCGTGTTCTTACCGCTGTTGGGATTGACCGCAGAGGCCGGCATCCCGGGCGCGGTGTTTCTGACCTTCAACGCCATGTTTCAGCACATGAGCGCTGCCACCCCAGGGTGGTTCGGTTACCTGATTCAGCGTTCGACGGAGGACTCGAAACCTGCTTGCTCTTCCACGAGGGGTTGGAGCTGCCGTGTTTCGCCGCATTCTCCCCGCTTGCTGGCTGAGGTGTTTCACGATCTCACGCAAACGTTGCATCATGTCCGCTGCCAGTCACAAACCGGAAGCGACCATGCAGCACCGCATCGCCGACGCCGATGCTCCATTCGAGATCGTCTGGGACGACATCGGCGTGGCACACGTCTTCGCAAGCACGGTGGCGGATGCCTACCGAGGGATGGGCTACGCCGCCGGCAGCGAACGCCTGTGGCAGATACACCTCAGCACCGCCTACGCCAACGGCGAAGCAGCCGCACTTCTAGGCGAGCGATTCCTGCGCCAGGATGCGATCCAACGCGCCTGCAACGTACATGGAGGCAATACGGCGCCACTGGCGGGTCCCGGCGACTGGATCGCCGATGCTTACCTCGACGGCCTCAACGCGGCCGTCGATGCGCTCGACGACATCCCACCCGAATTCCTGCACGCCGGCGCCGAACCGAAGCATTTCACACGCGCCGACATCGCCGCTCGCTACCGTTTCACCTGCTGGTTTCAGCACAAGAGCTGGACCGAGAAGATGGTACTCGGCCGCCTCATGGCCACGCACGGAACGGACTGGTTCCGTAACCACATTCTGCATCTCAACGGCGCCGATGAGGTGCTAATCGATGAGCTGACGCCGGCACTGCGCGCGTTGGATCCCGCGCCGTTGAGTCTCGCCTACCCTGACGTGGACGCGGCGTCTTTCTCTGGCAGCAACAACTGGACCGTCGTCGGAAAGCACTCGGCCTCCGGCGCGCCCATACTCGCCACGGACCCGCACCAGCCGCACAGCATTCCCAACGCGTTTTTCTTCGTCCACCTGCACGCACCCCTGCCGGGCGGTGACTGGGATACGTTCGGCGCTGCCTTTCCGGGCGTGCCGTACTTCATGATGGGGTACACGCGCGACCTTGCCTGGGGTCTCACCACGGGTTTCGTCGATTGCTATGACGTCTACATCGAGGAGATACGCGACGGGATGTACCGATCCGCAGAGGGCTGGTGCCCCGTTGAGAGACACACCGAGCGCATCGCCATCAAAGGCGGCACTCATCAGGATATCGTGGTGCAACGCACGCATCACGGCCCCCTGCTCGAGCCCCTCACTTCCCAGCTCTCCATGTCAGAAGCAACCCAAAAGCAGTTTGCCACCTCACTGTTCTGGTCACTCACCGACATCCCCGTATCGGCCGGCGCCCTCGCCCGGCTTCCATTGGCCACATCGGCCGCCGAATTCGGCGACAGGTTGTTCGAAGATGACGTTTGCCCGCTCGTGAACAACATCATCTGCGTGGATCGCGACAACGGTCTGCGCCGCTTCATCGCTGCGACGCTGCCTGTCAGGACGGGGGCGAGTGGAAGCGTACCGTTGCCTGGCTGGCGCCCGGAATACGACTTCGATCTCTCCACCGCAGCACAACTCACCGTGGAAACAGACCCGGAGTGTGGGTACGCGCTCACCGCCAACAACGACACCATGGGGGAGCGCGGCGAGTTTTACATCCACAACTTCCCGACGCACAACGCGCGGGCCGAGCGCATCAGGCAGATGCTGGAGAGCGGCGCGCCCTTTTCCGTGCGTGACTTCGAAACCATGCAGCTCGACCTGACCGATCTGCGCGCCGAACGCATCCTGCCGGATCTGCTCGATGTCCTGCGCCGCAGCGAAGACGAACTGATTCGCCGTGCGGTCCGCATCCTGGAATCCTGGGATCGACGCGCTACTGAAGACGGTATCGCCCCCTGTCTCTACTACCCGTTTCTCGACCGCTTCTGGCCTCGCCGCTTCATGAACGCCGTGCT
>DCWG01000032.1 GCA_002327525.1 Gammaproteobacteria bacterium UBA2168
CTCTGGGTCCGCCCGGCAGGATCATCACCACCACATCGTCGAACCCCGCCTCCGCGTAGTGGTCGAGGCGATCCTGCAGTTCGCCGAGATCACAATCACCGCCGAGCTGAACGGTCGACACGATGGCACGGCCTCCGCCTGCGCCGCGGTATCTCGCTATCGTATCGCTTAGCTGTTCGACCGTCCGGTTGGCGCCCGATGCAATCCAGCCATCGAATTCGTGTGCGGCACGTTCCACACCGGCACCCCACGTGCCGAGGAACAGCGGCAGTCCACCGGCCATGGCTGGCCACGGGCTCAATGCGGACACCCCGTTGCCGCCGGTGGAGAATATCTGCCGAAGTTCAACCATCGCCTCATCAAACGCACCGAACCGGGCGTCGTAGTCCCGCCCGAAAGCGATGAAATCCTGTTCTGTCGAGCCGGCGCCCACGCCGAGAAGCAAGCGGTCGCCGCAAATCTGTCGAAGCGAAAGAACCCGATGCGCCAGATCCATGGGCTGGTAGAGCGGCACCTGCACGATCGCAGTGCCGATCTCCACATCCCGCGCGACGCTCGCCGCAACGGCAAGTGTAATGAACGGGTCGGTGATCATGAAGCCGCGGCCAATGGCCTGCACCGACCACAGGCTGTCATACCCTTCACCGCTGTATGTTCTGGCCTGCTCTGCGAGTATTTCCCCCTGAGCGGCGTCCACGATGGGGCCGAGCAAAGCACCCAACTTCATGTCGCTTCCCTTGTCTTCCAGGACAAAGCGAACGTTACCGAGGCGCCATCACGATGGCCAGTCTATCTTCGACACTCCGTCGTCAATGGTATCCTGTTACGCACCGTCACCCATGCCGCCAAAAAACTTTCATGAAAACTAGTCGCGCGGGAGGACCTCCATGATGCATCGTCAACGGAACCTCTGGCCATGGAGCCTGCTGCTCCTGTGTCTCATCCTGCACGACGCATCCAGGCACAGATGGCCGCCCCGGATCGCCACCGTTTCGACCTGCCGCGCGACGCCGCCCGCAAGCCCTACGAGAGCTTCTCGTTTCTCGGCCTCAAGGCCGGGATGATCGCACTGGACGTCGGTGCCTACGCCGGCTATACCAGCGAAATGTTGGCAGCCGCGGTGGGTCCGCACGGCCGCGTGTACTCTCACAACACCCAGCGAGTGCTGGAACGTTACGCCGATGGTTACTACCGAAGAACCATAGAGGAGCGTCTGGCGAACAACCGTCTGCCCAACGTGAATCTGCACGTCACCCCATATGAGGACCTGCAGCTGGAAGAAACGATCGATGTCGCATTTCTCGGCAATCTCCTACACGACTTTTACTATCAAAACGGCCGCGAACGCGCCCTGTCCTTCCTGATCGCCATCCGCCGCACCTTGAAACCAGACGGAGTGCTCGGCATAACCGATCACATCGGTATCCCGGGCAAAGACAATGCCAGTCTGCACCGCATAGAAACCTCCATCGCTCGCGAGTTGTTGAGCGACGCAGGATTCGAGATCGCCGCCGAGAGCGACTTGTTCGCCAACCCCCGGGACGATCATAGCCTCATGGTGTACGACGAACGTGTTTACCGCCGTACCGATCGTTTCTTCTTCAGAACGGTTCCTGCACGATAACGACACCGCCCGCCGCAGGCCCTGGCCGATGGCAACCTACCGCGGTGATGCGGATCTGTGCAGGACGAAGATCGTGCTACCGAGCAACAGCAGCGCCACACCCTGATGACTCGCCGCCAACGCCACCGGCACGCCGAACAAGATGGTCACAACACCGAGCAGAACCTGTGATATGAGTGCCGCGAGCATCAACCAGACGCCGATTCTGATCTGTACCGGCGGGTGCATACGCAATCGGGAGACAGCAAACCAGACCATTACCGCGCTCGTGAGGTAGGCCAGCAGCCGATGGTTGAACTGAATGGTCACCGGGTCTTCGAAGCTCGAATGCCAGATCCCCTCCGTGAACAAGCCCGCAGGAAAAAAGCTGTCGCCCATCAGCGGCCACGTACCGAACAGGAGCCCCGCCCGGGTACCCGCAACAAAGCCGCCGGACATCATGGTGAAAAACACGATGGCCACCGTGACAAGCGCGAACACATCGCGCTTGTGCTTACCTTCGGTTCCCGGATACAGCAAATCGAGAGCCACCCACAACATGGCGCCGAACACGATCACGGCAAGTGCCAGATGGGCCGTAAGGCGGTACTGGCTGACCATGGGATTGTCCACCAGACCGCTCTTGACCATGTACCAGCCCATCAGCCCCTGCAAACCGCCCAGGATCAACAACCCCAGCAGTTTCCCGCTCAGTGCCCCCTGCACCTGGCGCCGGAACACGAAGTAGATCAGGGGCACGACGAAGATCACACCGATGCCGCGACCGAGCAATCGGTGCGCGTATTCGAACCAGAAGATCGACTTGAAGCCGTCCAGATCCATGCCGACATTCACTTTCTGGTACTCGGGAAAGCGTTTGTACTGTTCGAACGTGCTCTGCCACTCGCTCTCGGTCAGGGGCGGTATGACGCCCATGACCGGCTGCCAGTCCACCATGGATAATCCGGAGTGGGTTAGCCGGGTCACACCACCCAGCACCACCATGGCGAACACGACGACCGCACAGGCCAGAAGCCAAGCCGCTATGTGACGATCGAAACGGGCGTGGCCCGCCGGTGAGTTTGGATTGTTCATTTGTGTTCTGTGTAGAGTGAGTTCGACGCTCGCGTGAGCAATACCACCCTGATGGTGACGAGCAGCAGCGCGGTCGCGGTGAGATTGTGAGCCAGCACGACGCCGAGCGACAGACCGGAAAGCACGGAGAAGGCGCCGAGTGCGAGCTGCAGGGTCAGAAGTCCCAGCAGCCATGCCGACCACGCTTGAAGCGAAGAGACACCCAGCGAGCGCACACCGGTCGTCGCCAGTACCACGGCGGCCACCACAGCACCCGCTCGATGCGCGATGTGGATGAATTCGGCGGAACGCTCTATCACGATGCGATCCTCCGAAAGTGTTAATTCGCGAAAGTACCAGAAACTCTCAAGCACTCCCCCGGCATCCGCCGCACCGCTGCCGCCGCAGGAAAACAGTTCCGGACACGCAACGCCCGCGAAATTCGCACTCACCCAGGCACCGAGCACGATTTGCACGACCAGTACGCCGAGCGCCAGGGTGGCCAGCCGCCGGGCCGACGCCGGGACGGCCACCGTGCCATGGCCGTCGATTCCAAGCCACAGCCACCAGGCAAGTGCCAGCAGGGCCACACCGCCAACCAGGTTCACCGTGGCAATCGCCGGCATTGTCTTCAGGTAACTGGCCGGGCCGATTACGGACAACAGGAGAATGACGAACACCATCAGGTATGGAATGAATCTGATGACGCCCGAATGAGCCTCACCGATTTTCTGCCGCGCCTGGTAGACCACCAGGAACACCAATATCACCAGCACCGTCGCGATGGAGCGGTGCAGGCGCTTCGCGGTCGCGGCGGGTGTCAACGCCATGTCGGCAACCTCGGCCGTATTCTCGGGCTGCATCAGCTGACCCACCTGTCCGTAGCAGGCGGGCCAGTCACCGCAGTCGAGGCCCGCTTCAGTGTGTCGGATATAGCCGCTCAGCAGATTGAGTGCCAGGGTCGCGACCATCACGACGATGCAGGCATAAAACGGTTTGTGCCCTGCAGGGCGCGTGTCTTCCACGAATCTGCGCAACCAATATTGATTCAAGCAGCGTTCTTAGCAGGCGCGAACGCCGGAGGCAACTGCCGCACCGGTGTGTTCATCCGGCAGTCACCGTGAATCGTCCACCACTTCAGCGCCCGTCGACCGCACGATGTGCAGCGTTCCGATCATTTCCTCGTGCCCGACGCCGCAGTACTCACTGCAGGTGATCGTCCTCACCCCCGCAAGACGCGGTATCAGCGCCACCACCACTTCGTACCCCGGCAGCACGGGGACAGCTTCCAGTTCCGGCAGCATGGAGAACCCGTGAATCCAGTCGATCGAACTGAGATGCAACCTGTAGCTCCGGCCCTGCTCGAGCTGATAGGTCGGCCACCACTTCCATAATTCACCGACCAGGTAGAGATCGGTACCGGGGGGCGGTTTGGTGACCAGCCTCCCCTCGTCGTCCTCGACGGCATAGCGATCGATGAGTGATTGCGCCCTCGCCAGGAAGCGTTGCTCATCGACCGGTAGCGGACGCCATGCGCCTGAGTGTCCTGACGCCGCGCTCCCGTCGTCATCACCTGGCTGTTGCAGCCGAGAGACCAGAAGCACGCCGAGGAGGAGGATCAGGATCGTACCGACCCAGATCACCTCCGTGCCGGATATGAACCGGGTGTCATTGCGTGTCACTTTTGGATTGAACTCTTCGTACCCATTGATGAAAACCGCTTCCCCGGCAGCGCGCCTCGTCTGTTAAGGCGCGCGCGTGCCCAAGGGCGTGCCCCGAAAGTCTATCGGAATCGTACTATCTGAAGCGAAATGACGGCCGATAAAACTATAAATGGCCGGCGCATCGGGACCTGGAATACCGTCTTGCTGAATTCAGCACACAAGCACCCCTCTGGTGATTTCAAGCACCAGCTACAGCAAGCCTAATGATTCCGTAACAACTTGGAATTGCGTAAATGTGCGAATTTGATCAGAATCAAACTTTCGCTAAAATATGGTGAGCGAATGTTGCCCGTTCGACACGGGTTAACAGGGAGTCTTGCTAGCCAAAAACCACTGAAGAGAGTTGGGAAGCCGAGCATCCTTATGTCACAAGCAATCCATTCCGAACACCACTCCGAACATGAGACCAGCCCGTGGCCCATGGTCGTGGGATGCGGCATTCTGCTGTCCGCACTCTCATTGCTCACCGCCTTTGCCTGGGAAATGCCCATGCTCGGCATCATTCTCGGCGGCGCGACGCTCGCGATATTCGCGGTCGGACTGGCAGGCTGGGCCCGGGAATTCTACACGGAGGGCGAGGAAGAGGGCCTCGGCCCCATCGCCGTGGCGGCCTTCATCGTCTCGGAAGTCATGATCTTCGGCACGGTGTTCGCGGCTTTCTGGGTCGGGCGCATCGAGCATCTGGACGAGTGGTCCAGCTACATACCCGAGGGCATGCACATCAGTTTCGCCATCTGGCTCACACTCATTCTGTGGGCTTCCAGCATCACCATTCTCGTATCCGAACGAGCCTTTCATGCGGGTAACAAGAGCCGCGCGCTGCTTTGGCTCGCCATCACTTTCGGCCTCGGCACGCTGTTTGTCGTCCTGCACATGAACGAGTGGGCAAATCTGGTCGAAGAAGGCTTCACACCGGGTGTGAATATCTACGCCACCTCGTTCTTCGGTCTGACCGGTGTCCACACTTCGCACGTGCTCGTGGGTCTGTTCATCCACGCCGTACTGTTCTACGTCATATACAGCGGCCTCATGTCGAAGGGCCGCACCACGCTGTTCACCGGCGCCGCCCTCTACTGGCACTTCGTCGACATCATGTGGCTGCTCGTGGCCGGCAATGCATATCTCATCGGGAGCACGGTCTGAAACAGACGCTGCCATTACTACTGCTGGCGGCCGCACTGGTAGCCGCGACACCGGCATTCGGTATCAAGGCGCGGGACGGTGATGATCGTTTCGACACGTCGTTGTTGCGTGTCGATGAGATGAATCACCTGCGCGATGTGGTGCCGGACGTCGAAGTCGTCACGGCGGATGGCCCTGTGGGCTTGCATGAACTGATTGGTGGCAAGCCCACGATCCTGGCGCTCGTCTACTACAGTTGCGGTCATACCTGCCCCGCCACCATCCGCGGGCTCTCCAAAGTGGCCATCGATGCGCCTCGCGCTGAATATCAGGTACTGGTGCTGTCGTTCGATGCAGCAGACACACCTGCCACCATGCAGGGTGCGGCGTCGACGCTGGACGAGCTACCCGAGAACTGGGTCTTCGGACTCCTGCCGGAAGGCGTCAACGAGGCTCTGACGCAATCGGTGGGCTTCAACTATTTTTTCTCGGAACGGGATCAGACCTTCGTCCATCCCGCGGTGCTGGTGTTTCTCTCCCCAGAAGGTGAGGTGATGCGCTATCTGTACGGCACCGAGCCGCGATCAGAGGACGTGGAACTCGCCCTGATCGAAAGCCGTAACCGGGAGCCTTCGCTCAATGAAATCGTCGACATGGTCAGGCTCACCTGTTTCCAGTTCGACGCCAGCAAAAGTCGTTATGTTCTGCACCCCACAATCATCTTCGGCGGTGCAGGAATCGGGGTCCTCGGTTTGGTGGGACTCGCCGCATTCGTATCCAGAAAAGATTCTAAAGGAGGGCCATGATGGATTTGACTTCCCTTGCTGCAGCCGCGGCCGCTGCGACTCAAGCCACGGTGCCGCTGGCATACCCAGCGGATAAATGGGATCAGATCTACGACATCTGGATTTGGCTTTCCGTGGTGATCTACCTGATCATCGCCGTCCCGATGCTCTACTTCCTGTTTCGCTATCACGTGAAGAGCGACTCGACCGAAAAAGGTGCGGACGAACACGGAAGCACGGGCCTCGAGGTATTGTGGACCGTGGTTCCTCTCATCATCGTGATATACCTCGCGGTGCAGGGTGCCGTGTTCTACAACGAGCAGCGCACGCCGCCGCCCGGTTCCATGGTGATCAAGACCGAGGGCATGATGTGGGCCTGGACGTTCGAGTACGAGAACGGCAAGAAGTCCTACAACGAGGTTTATGTCCCGGTGGGCAAGCCGGTGAAACTCGAGCTGACTTCCAAGGACGTATTGCACGCCTTTCATATACCGGCGGCAAAAACCATGGAAGACGCGATTCCCGGGCGCGTGACGTACATCTGGTTTCAGTTCAACGAGACCGGCGAATTCCTCTCCTTCTGCCGCGAGTACTGCGGTACGGCGCATGCGTACATGCGGGCGACCATAAAGGTCGTATCAGAGGAAGAATTCGGCCAGTGGCTCAGTATTTAAGCAGCGAGATCTTCACCACTCGCATATGAAGAAGAATTTTAGGAGAGCAATCCAATGACAGAAGCAGTCGCCAACCCCTGGTTTCGCGCCAGCTTTAGAGAGTGGATCCTGACCACCGATCACAAGAAGATCGCAATTCTCTACGGCATGACGTCCATCCTGTTCTTCGCAGTCGCGGGACTGATGGGCATGGCCATCCGTATGGAGTTGAGCGATCCGGGAGTGCAATACCTCAGTCCCGATCTATACAACTATCTGTTGACGGGGCACGGCGCGGTCATGCTGCTGTGGTGGGCCATTGCCTTCTGGGCGGCATTTTCCAACTTCCTGATTCCGATCATGATCGGCGCCAAGGACGTGGCCTTTCCGAGACTCAATCAGCTGTCCTACTGGTTCTTCTTTTCCGCCAGCATCCTGGTGCTCATCACCCTGATCCCGAGCCAAAACATTAAGATGATGTGGACGGGTTATCCGCCGTTCTCGCTGCACGACAGTGCAGGACCCACCGCGCTGTACGTGCTGATCGTGATTCTCATTGCAGGTTCGACACTGGGCACTGGTGTCAATTTCATCACCACGGTGCTGCGCATGCGCACCAAGGGAGTAACGCTGGGCAACACCAACCTCATCATTCACGGTCTCATGTCCTCCATCGTGGTCCAGCTCGTTGGCGTGCCGGCCTTCGTCGGAGCGGTGATCATGCTGTTTCTGGACAAGTACATCGGCACGGATTTCTTCGGCTCCGGTACCGGCGGTGACCCCGTTATGTACCAGCATCTGTTCTGGTTCTATTCACACCCGGCCGTCTACGTGATGATCCTCCCCGCCTTTGGTGTGTTCTCAGAAGTGCTCTCCACGATGTCCCAAAAACCCGTGTACGGGCAGAAATCCATGATATTTGCCATCTGGGCGATCGCATTGCTCGGCTTCTTAGTCTGGGCGCACCACATGTTCACCGCCGGTATGCCGCACTGGCTGCGATTGTTCATGTCGTTCACGACGGTTCTCATCGGGGTACCCACGGGAATCAAGATATTCAACTGGGTGGCCACCCTGCACAAGGGCGCGATACGCATCAATTCACCGATGCTGTTCACACTCGGCGGCATCTTCATGTTTCTGATCGGCGGCCTCACCGGAATCCCGCTGGCGCTGCCCGCTTTCGACATCAACGTGCACGACTCGGCCTTCGTGGTCGGCCACTTCCACTACGTGCTGGGCATGGCCGTCACACTGGGCGCATTCAGCGGCGTCTACTACTGGTATCCCAAGATCACGGGACGCATGTATTCCGAGGCACTCGGTATGAGCAGCTTTGTGCTCATGATGATCGGATCAAACCTGCTGTACTTCGCCATGATGATGGTGGGCATCGACGGCATGCCGCGGCGCTATGTGGACTACCCGGCGATAGAGAACTGGATCACGCTCAACCAGGTCTCGACGCTTGGCGCCTGGTTCCTGGCCGCGGGTGTGCTGCTGACTTTCATCTCCTGGTTCAAAGGCCTGAGCGGTCCTGAAGTGGGTCCGGATCCGTGGGGTTCGCCATCGCTCGAGTGGACCA
>DCWG01000010.1 GCA_002327525.1 Gammaproteobacteria bacterium UBA2168
GCGCGTTAATACTTCCTATCCCTATCGTCTTTCCCAAAAGCGGGGAACGAAGTCTCGCCCATTTTGAAATTCGCCGCACGAGTGACGCGAAAGTCATCAAGACCGTCAAGACTCCACAATCAACAACCATTCATCCGCTCTTGGCCGGCGATTACCAGATCGTGTTGGGCTTTGCTAATTCGAATTACCGTCCGGCGACCGAGGCCTTGAGCTCTCCCAACCCCTCGACCACCCACTTTCCTGCTGCCCGCGTATCGTAACGCCATGCCGAACATCCCTTTTATCTTTCTTCATATAGACGCCCCCATTGCCAACCTGATTCGTTCGTCTGATCCGGAGCGGGATATGACCATGGACTAACATCCTCATATTCGCATGCTGGGTAACGCAGTAAGATTTGTCCGTTCGGGGTTACCACAACCTATCATCAGGTGCTTCGCGCTCAGATCAACAAAACCTACATTCGCGATATCCTGTGCCTAAGCCGCCGCCTGGTTCAGAGACTCCCAGACAAAGCCCACCATCTCTCACGCACACGCCACCTTGACCTTGTTTGGGTGTTTGCCCGCCAACAGAAGACGATTCCCCTTCTTATTCAATCGACGTAAGTAGCGGTCAGCGATTTCAACGGTGCCGTGGGCGCAGTTCCTGCGTCTGGCTTTCACCTCCTTGCTCAACCGCGATGATCGATAGCCTCGCTGATTGGCCTCGATGAACGCCGTGCGTAGATGCCGATTGCCATGCCGGGTAATCCCATAGCGATTCGACTTCCCACCCGACGCATATTCCCGGATATCCATGCCAATGAAAGACACCAACCAGCGTGGATGAGCGAACCGCTTCACGTCGCCGATCTCGGTGATCATCGTCAATGCAAACAGGTTCTTGATGCCCTAGTAACAGATTAACGCCTGGACCGACTCGCGGTGCCGGGGCGTAACCGCCAGTGCTTTAACCTCCTCACCATAGCTCGCTAGAATCTCATCGAGGCTTCTGAGTTGGCGCAACAACAATGACCGATTTGCTTTCAAGCTGCCCGAGCAACCTTCGATCGTCCGCTCAAGCCAACCATAATGATGCTTCTGCCAATGCGTCTTGCGCTGAGTGTCTGCCTTGTGCTGGAAACCGTTACCACGCAGCAATGAAAGGATGTGTCGGCGCACGTCTCCTGGCTGCTGTGCCAACCGTTGTCTGGATCGCAACAGATCTCGATCTTGCTCGATCTCGTCATCCGGCACCGCCACGATCGTCAACAAACCGTTCGCATAAAACTCCGCCAGTTCCGTCGCATCGATTCGATCCGTCTTAACCGCCTTAGCACCCCGGCGGGGAATGCTCGATGGCCCGACCACTTCGCAGCGATAACCTCGATCGGTCAGGTCACGCTGTAGCGAGAATCCGACATGCGAGGCTTCGTAGCACAACTTAAGCCTCCCACCGCCATAGCATTCGCCAACCTTCTCGAACCGCGTCCGCTTACTACTCGTCAAAAGCCTCAAGAATCGCGTTGGCGCGCCCCTTAAAGCCCATCTTGAAGTCCGAATGGGGGAGGATGTACAGGTCTCCTCGTTTGATGCCGCGAACTACCCGCTCGCCGATGACCTGGGGATCGCTGCCCGAGGCCAGCTGCGCGGCCATGATGGCGTTGGGCTCGTCCGGCTCACGCCCCAGCGCGGCTGGACGGTTGCGGTACCCCTCGTGCAGCCTGGTATTCACGAAGGACGGGCACAGAACCGAGACGCCGATGCCGAAAGGCGCCAGCTCTGCGTGCAGGGTTTCGGAGATACCCACCACGGCATACTTGGTTGCGGCGTAGATCCCGATCTCGGGCGGTGCAACTAGGCCGATCACGGACGCCGTGTTGACCACGTGCCCGCCCTCTCCATGCGCCTTGATCCCCGGCACGATCAACTGGATGCCGTGGACGACACCCATGAGATTGACACCCAGGCACCACTGCCAGTCCTCGGGCGTCGACTCGTCCAGAGGGCCGGCTGGGGCGACGCCGGCGTTGTTGCACAGGATGTGGATCTTGCCGAACATCTCGACCGCGTTTCTTGCCGCTGCGGCCACGGAATCGCGACTCGACACGTCGCACTGCACACCGACGACGTCGGCGCCCGCGGAGCGAAGCTCCTGCTCCGCGTGCCTCAGCGCACCGACCTCAATGTCGGCCAGAACCACCCTCGCACCCTCCTTCGCAAAGCAGCTGGCCATGGCGAAGCCGATGCCGGACGCAGCTCCGGTTACAAATGCCACTCGTTCAGTCAAGTCTTCCATCAACAAACCCCTTCAGCCAAATATCACCAGAACGGAATCTGCTACCCGCCTGGCCGCTCACTCATCACCTTCGACGGCAGCTGAACGACCGCGTCGCCTTCGGTCGTACGCTCGCCCCGAGGATGGCTCATAGTCCGGATGTGAAGGTCGATGAGGTACTCATCGCCTTCCACCCGCTTGCCGGTGACCTCGGCGTAGAGCCGGCAGGCGTCCCCCTGCCAGTGGAAGCCGCGGAACTGGCATCCGAGGCTGCGCAGGATGCCGTGATCACCCATCCAGCCGTTGAAAAGCTGTGTGAACCAGTTGAGCCGCTCGAAGCCCGCCTCGTAGGCACCGGGCATGCCGAGGTATTTCTCGCAGCGCTCGTTGGTCCAGTGGATCGCCACCGGCGGCTCCGGGACGTTCTCTTCGTTGCGAATGGGCAGGCTCGGCTGCTTCTCCCAGAGAGCAAGAGCCAGCTCGTGGCCGACGAACCAGCCCATCGCGCCAAAGGCGAGTTCGAACGCGATCTTACTGGTGAGCGTAACCGGCCCCTTGATGATGTAGGGGACCTCGTCGCCGACGTTCACGTCTTCGAAGTAGAGGGGCTCGGTGCCGCGACGGTTCGCGAGATTCTGGCTGTGATATTCGGCCCACACGCCCTCGAGCTCCTCATCGGTCCACATGTGGCGCTCGATGTTGGTGTACTTTCCAGACTTCTCAGCCTTACTGCGCGAAAAGCGGTGCCAACTCGTTCGGTACGTGCCGATGTACTCGTCGTCCAGCGCGCGGATCTCGGTGGCGTAGTCCTGGACCGCGGCGCGGCCGCCGGCGAACTTGCTGTCCTCGATGATGTAGGCATCCTCGAGCGTAGTGGTCGACTTCACCCCCTCGTCGGCGAACATCGGCCGCTTCCAATCGTACTTGACGCTGCGCCAGATGGTGTGGCAACCCGGAAAACCCTCGGAAGCGCCGTTCGTGGTTTCTGCATAGCAAATGGTGGCCGGCGGTGCAATGATGCGGCCCCAGGGCGACTCTTTGGCGTACTGTTGGTTGTGATAGAGGGGATTCATGTCCGCGAATCCTCGCGCGAAGCGGCCTACGGTCTCGCGACTCATCGCGAAGTAGGACTGTTTCGGTGGTGCCGCGTTCTTCTTCTGAGTGACCGACTGCATGCTGCCGCGTTTGTGCCGCGGTTGTCCCTTGCGCTCGAGCAGCCGCTCGAGGCTCGCGTCGGTAATCTCGCCCCAGATTTCACCTTCTCGCAGGTCCGCCATCGCTTCTCTTCCTCGTAATCCACTGATTCCGCGTCCGCACAACGGACATTTTGTACCGCCCATGCCGCAGCCATGTATTGATTCAAATCATGATATCGACACAACAGCCCTCCTAATATCTGCCATAGTAAGCTATGGTCGCAACCCGATATCGTCATGGAACAACGCCTATGAAGCTCTCCGAACCACTCGACGTCGGCCCGATGCATTTTCGCAACCGCATCTACCATCTGCCTATCGGTGAGCCTGGTCACCGCAGCGAGGTCGCGCTCGAGTACTACTGCGAACGTGCGCGCGGCGGCGTTTCGGCCGTGACCACGGGCGGGCTCGCCAACATGGAGAATCTGCGCCACCCCACCGACGAATTGAAACGCTTCGCTACGGAAGTGAAGAGCGCCGATCCCGCATGTTACGTCGGTACGCAGACGCTCGCCATCTACGGTCCCGAAAAGACCCACAAGCGGCCGTTGACACCGTCCGGGACCTGGTCCGAGGCAACCCGTCTGTCGATCGCGGTGGACTTTCCGGACCCCCGCCCGCTCGAGATCGCCGTCGAAGAGATCCACCAGTACACGGCATGGATGGCCGAGGCCGCGGCAGCGCAGAAGGCGGTGGGTTTCGACTTCATCGAACTGCATGCCACGCACGCCTACATCTGGCGGCAGTTCCTCTCGCCGATGGACAACCACCGCGAAGACGAATACGGCGGCCCGATCGAGAACCGGGTGCGCTGGATGTGCGAAACCGTGCAGGCGATCCGTGCGGCAGCGGGCCCG
>DCWG01000065.1:0-8700 GCA_002327525.1 Gammaproteobacteria bacterium UBA2168
TGGTAGAGCACCACCTTGCCAAGGTGGATGTCGAGGGTTCGAACCCCTTCTCTCGCTCCAATATCCTTCCTGGATTCAGCCACTCTGGGCCTGTTGGGTAGACACGCCCATATCCTGTTCGGTAGTTCCAGCACTTTGGTTGATTGTGCAAGTCACACGACAACCCCAACCTCTCCGGGGGACTGTGGAGCTACCACCGAGCTGACAGGCTCCGCAATCGACTTCATTCTGGCCAGAGTGGACGAGGTCGCGGATTCGAGTTCTGTTCGTTTCGCTCACTCTCGATCTTCTTCGAATCAAGCGTTGTTCGGTTTCGTCCGACTTTGACATTGCGCGAAACGCAGCCTCGCAGACGCAACCCCATCAGGTGCCTGCGGGGCATATCAAATCGAGGGACGCGTCAGGATACGGCGGCAGATCCGGCATACGTCTGTTTCTGAATGCGTTCGTAAATTTCCTCGCGATGCACTTTCACATCGTTTGGTGCGTGTACGCCAATGCGCACCTGGTTTCCCTTTACGCCGAGAACGGTGACCGTGATATTGTCACCAACCATGAGTTTTCCACCGATACGCTGTGTCAGAATCAACAAGGATTGCCCCCTCGAATCTTGATTTGATACTCATTTTTGTTATTTTTTTTCATGCTGCGAGCGACGTGCACCAACTCAATTGTCAATCTGCAGTCACACTCCGTTGTCATATGACACCATTGTTATGCTCATGGAACAAATATGGTCCCGATTAGAGACGAGTGGCGCATGCGCCTCCTGCTGAGGAAGGTATCTCAGAGAATCGTGTTGGTTGCCTTGCTCGCCGGTTGTGGCGCTGAAACGCCTGTGCCCGAGTCCGGCCCCGCGCCATCGGCTCCGGGCGGGACGCTGGTGCTCGGTGTCGATGCCCTGGCAATCGGTGAAGCGTTGCCGACAGCGGATCTGGAGCGTGCGTTTCGCGCACTCGAGAGCGACGGGGTCGAGGTCGGGCGTATACGCAACCAAGCAGTGGATGTTCTGGTTTTGATTCTGGACCTGCGGCGCGTGGAACCGGCGGTGATTGGCGCCAATCTCGAAGGCGCGCGCGGCGTCACGGCGGTGAGTGCGTCTGCGCGCTCGGGCATGCGCGTGGTGGTTGGAAGCAGCTTTGTCTCTCAGCTGAATTCGCTCTCGCCCGTGGGGCTGCTCAGAATCGAGGGCCGCGAGATGAACGCCATACAGGCACACGGCTACCGGCGCGTGTTGGGTGTGCGGCCGGACGGTTTGTCGGTGGTGGGACACCGCGCTTACCACGCGGACATGTTCGATTCGGCCCTGCAGGTGGGCCCCGGAGTGGTGGAGGAAGGGTTGCTGGACATCACCGAACGCGATCTGCAGCGTACGCGATATCTACGCTCGTTCGTGGCCACCTGCGGCACGCGCGCGCTGGCGGGGATATCGCTGATCCCCGTGCACCTGTTTTCCCTGGGGCAGGCGTTGATCGAATTCAGCACGTCCCGGGAACTCGGCTGTGACGAGGTGGTAAACCTCGCCGGAGACAGAGAGGCAGTGCTGGGTCTCACGGATGGTAAGAGGCTCGCGTACTTCGGCCATCCGCTGACTTCGAAGGTGGCGCTGATTACCTTCTCAGAACGCGGCCCGGACGCACACTAGGCAGCCAGAGGCAGATGCCCGCTTTCGCGGATGGCGGTGATGTAGGACTCCGGCAGTGGTTGTTCCCGGGGCTCACCCACAGTGGTTTCGATCCAGCACGGATCCACGACCGCCATGGCAAAGTGCAAATAGGCGGCACTGGACGAGTGACCTGTCGAGCAGGATGCGATGAAGGTGGCAAGCGCGATCGCCGTGGCCACGAATAGCGCCAGAGTGAGATAGACTATTGCAGAGCTTGAAAAAAATGTGCCGCGCCGTGTACTCAGTGCGGTGTCCATTACAAGACGTATTCTCCGAAGGTTGTGTAATGAGTCTCCCTCAGGTTCAGGGTATGCTCCCGCGCCATGCCTGAGATCAGACCCTCCGTGCCGGCCAGTGTGGCGTTCGCAGCTTATCTGGCGGCAGTCATCTTTGGCGCGAGTGTACTTGGGGCGGTTATTTTTCCCTTTCTGGACGTCGTGTACGACAAGGTGTTTTCACGTGCGCTGATCCTGATGGCGGTAGTGCTGCTGTGGCCGCTCGCCAGTGCGCTACGGCTCAGCCGCGACGAACTCGGCATTGCCACCTTCAGGCCGCCGTGGCTCGTATGGGGTTGGGTCGGGGGTGTGCTCCTGATTCTGCCGCCGGCCGCCGTGATGTTCGCCGTGGGGTTCCGGGTACTCGACGATCGTGTGGATGCCTACACGCTGGAATTTGGGGGGCTGGTGGTACTGGCCGCGTTATCGGGGTTGATCGTGGGTGTGGTGGAGGAATTGTTGTTTCGCGGCCTCATTCACGGGCTGTTACGGCGCTGGCTGGGATTTTTTGCGGCTGCCACCGTCGGCAGTGCACTCTACGCCGTCATGCACTTCCTGAAACTGCCGGAAGATACACCGGTCATCGCCACGCCGGGTGTTACGGCCGGAGTCAATGTGCTGCTTGCTGGTCTGCAACCGCTCGCCAGCCCTCTCCAATACTGGGATTCGTTCATCTCTTTGTGGCTGCTGGGTATGGTGCTGTGCTGGGTGCGCAACAACTCGGGGCAGATCTGGATTTGCGTGGGGTTGCATGCGGCCTTCGTACTGGTGATACGTGTGATTAAGGACCTGACGGTGCGTGACGTGGTCAATCAGTGGGCGTGGATCGTGGGTGAGTACGACCACTTCGTCGGTCACCTCATCAGTGTATGGATCATCGCCATCATGTTGACGATGCTCGTCTGGCGCATCGTTCTGGAACGCTCAGACCACGGGTCGGGTGTCATCGAGGATTGAAGCCCGTTCGCCGTAGCGGATGTGTGGATGGTAGTCCCACACCGCATGGTGCTGGGTGCAGCGAGCCGAAGTGGTGGGCGAATGCCTTGTGCTGTTCCCGGTCGATGTGCTGGTCGCGGAACACCAGCACCTTCCAGTCCTGCCAGACCTGGTAGATGTCGCGGAGTTGTTCATTGGATAGCGGTTTGGAGAGGTCCACCCCGCTGATTTCGGCACCGATGTGCGTTGTCGACATCTGGATGTCGATGGTTTCGTAGTCCATGATCGTCGCCCCATTGCCCCTTTACATCGAGTTTGATTTCGCCTCCAGGTGGGTGCAGGGCAAGTGCCGCACTCTTTCCCTGCGGGCGCAAACCGGGTAATTTCATGGCGACAGGGGGGAGATGATGAGCGAACTACCAGCGTTTCTGCTGCAGGATCAAGGCGGCAAGGAGTACCGTTTTCCGGGTGGCCGGCAGAGTCTGATCTGTTTCGTCAAGGAAGACTGCCCGACCTGCAACGACGTGATGCCGCTGCTCGATGCACTCTACTGCTCGCTGGGAGAGCATCTTGAGGTACACGTGCCCGGACAGACGGCGCAAGGCAATCGGGAACTCACCGAGCGTCATGCGTTGAGCGTGCCGCTGCTCGATGATTCCAGGCTCGCGGTATCTTTCGCCTACGACATCGATACCGTGCCGAGCCTGTTTCTCGCCGATACCCAGGGCAATGAGCTGAAGCGTCTCGTCGGTTTCGTGCGCGAAGAGTGGCGCGAACTCGTGGAATCACTCGGAGAGGTGAACGTCGACTGGGACGCGCTACCCGAGTGGCGGCCGGGCTGTGGATCGCTTTCCGTCGATCCGCTCATCTCCGAGCGCTTGCGTGCCGAGGCCGAAAACAGCCCCCTACGGGCACGTCGCATCGAAGTGGCCGCACACGACGACGAGTTTGAGTTCATGTTCGATCAGGGCTTCAGCGATGGGCTGCCGCTGGTGCCGCCCACGCCTGAGCGCGTGATCCGCATGCTCGGCGGCACGTCGCGTGATACGCAAGAAGTGGTTGCCGTGATGCCGCCCAACATGGGTGATGCCACGGTTGAGAAGATCGCCATAAACGCTGTGATGGCCGGCTGCAGACCCGAATACTTGCCAGTGATCCTGGCCGCCGTCGAAGCGATCTGTACGGATGAATACAACATCCACGGCGTCATGGCGACCACCATGGGGGCGAGCCCGGTGATGGTGATCAACGGACCCGTGCGCCAGAAACTGGATATGAACATGAAGCTCGGAGCGCTCGGCCAGGGTAATCGCGCCAACGCCACCATCGGCCGCGCGCTGCGCCTGGCCATTCGCAACATCGGTGGAGCGCATCCAGGCGGCACCGAGCGCTCCACGCTCGGCAATCCCATGAAATTCACCATGTGTTTCGCAGAGTGGGAAGAACGCAATCCGTGGTCGCCATTGCACGTGGAGAGGGGCTTTGAGGCCAGCGATTCGGTGGTGACCATTTTCACCATGACCAGCGGTCCGACGCTGATGGTGGATCAGGATTCCCGTTCGGGAGCGCAACTCGCGGGCAGCTTCGGTCTGTGTCTTGAGAGTGTGTTTCATCCGAAGGCGCATTTCGCCAGCGAAACCCTGGTGGTGGTGTGCCCCGAGCACGTGGACACCTTCGTGCGCGATGGCTATGACAAGGTGGCCATACGCGCACGCATCCAGGAGGTAACGGCGCGCCCCGTACGCGACCTGATAGAGAACGACGTGTCTGCGGTAGGGTTCAAAAAGGCACGCGCTGCACAGATGGAAGAGCCGGCGCTGAACACGCTGATGCCCAAGTTCAAATCGGACGACGACATCCACCTGGTGGTGGCGGGATCCGATGCGGGCAAGTTTTCCGGTGCGTTCCACGGCTGGGCGACGGGCGAGATAGGCTCGATTTCTGTCAGCCGCAAGATCGAGGAAGTGTAACCAGCGAAACGATAGATAAGAGATCAGAGGAGAACTGAATGAGTACCGTCATTCTGGACCCGACAGACGAACGGGTACCGGTAGAACGTCAGATCACGGCGCGGACCAGCGAGATTACGGGTAGCGTCGCGTTGCTCGACATCTCCAAGCCGCGCGGCAATGTGCTGCTCGACCGGCTGGAGGAACTGCTCACCGAACGCGCACCGGGCATTCGCGTCAATCGCTATGCCAAGCCGACGTTTACCAAACCGGCTCCTGATGCGCTGCGTCAGCAGATCCGCTCCGACAACGACTTCATCATCGAAGGGCTGGCTGACTGAGGATCCTGTACCACGTGCAGTTTGCATGACACGGTATGGTTCGAGATTCAGGGAGTGCCTTCGGTTTCCATTGCCTCCTCAGAATTCGAGGAAGCGGCGGATACTCAAGCCACCGCGCTCGGCATGACCGACGCGCAGTGCGTGTTCGTTGCACACCCCATTCAGGATGCGACGGACGACGAGATGAGGGAGAAGGCCGACGCCGTCATCGATGAGGTGATCGGTGCGTTGACGGCACGCGAATAGTCAAACGAACGGGGAGTGAAGCAATGGATTTGGTGATCAAGGTTCTGATCGGGTTGTTGTGTCTGCTTTTTGTGGTGATGGGTGGTCAGCTCATGTTGACACCCGAGGGCGCAGCGGCCCAGTTCGGTGTCACCGCTCAGGGGCTGGTGGGCCTGAGCACCCTGCGGGGTGATATGGGAGGCATGTTCCTGGCCTGCGTGGTGATGATGGTGATGGGGCTCGTGCGCGGCGAAACGGTCTGGTTTCTGGCGGTCGCGGTGCTCATGGGTCTTATCGCGCTGGGACGCGCGGTGGGTTTCGCGATGGACGGATTCGCACAGGCTACCTTCGTGCCGTTCGCCGTCGAGCTGATCATCATCGCGTTGATGGTGGTGGCGCACCGACGGCTGGGAGGAGCTTCTTAGTCCATGGCCGGCCAGTCCGCGGCCGGCTCGAGATCCGCAACCTCATAGAACGGCGAGCTGTGCTGTAATAGCGCGTTTGCCCCGGCGTCTTCATGGATCCTACCGGTTCGCGCATCTACTACGGATACTGGCTGGTCGGCGCCGCGTTTCTCGCGCAGTTCGTCTCGCTCGGTATCTACAGCTATGTGCTCAGCGCGTTCATGGTGCCCATGATCGATGATCTCGGCTGGACGCGCGCGGAGTTCACACTGTCGCGCTCGGTAGGCCAGCTGATGATGGCGGCGACGGGGCTCGTGGTCGGCGGTTACGTCGATCGGGTAGGGGGGCGCCCGCTGATGCTGATCGGCGCGACGATCATGAGCGTTGCGCTCTACATGCACAGCCACGTCGGCGAGCTGTGGCAGTGGGTGGTGCTCAATGGAGTAGTACTTACCATCGGCTGCGCCATGATCGGCAATCTGGTGGTGAACGTCACGCTCGCCAAGTGGTTTGTGGAGCGGCGTGGACAGGCTCTGGCGTGGTCTGCGATGGGAGTGTCCATGGGTGGCATTATCATCACACCGCTGGTGGTGTTCTGGATCGACTCTATCGACTGGCGTACCACCTGGCAGCTACTTGCGCTGTGCACCGCACTCATCATGTATCCGGTGGCGCTCATGATGCGCCGGGTGCCGGAGGATCACGGCCTGCACCCGGACGGCAAGACGGCTGCTCAGGTAGCTGCGGGTCAGGCACTAGCAGCTCAGGCGGATCTCGCCCGCTCGCTCACCCGCGGCCAGGCGTTGAGAACGTGGACGTTCTATGCGCTGGTGCTGGCCTTTGGACTGTTCAGCATCAACATCGTCGTGGTTTTGTTGCAGGCGGTGCCTCTGCTGACCGATGCGGGCTTCACGCGCAACGACGGCGCCTTCTGCATCCTGGTCGCCTCTATCCCCGCCCTGGTCTCGAAACCGGTGTGGGGTTTTTTCATCGACCGTTGGCCGGCGCAACCGCTGGCGGCGGTCAGTGCTGCGTTTACGGGACTCAGCCTCGGCGCCATCGTGCTCGCGGTGGAGGCGACCGACCTCAGCCTCATCTACGTGGGTTTCTTCTGCCTCGGTATTGGTTGGGGTGGCATGATCCCGATGCAGGAAGTGATCTGGGGCTCTTTTTTCGGGCGCCGCCACCTAGGCGCGGTACGCAGTGTCGGGCTGCCGTTTTCGCTGTTGCTAGGAGCCGGCGCACCCTTGCTGGTTTCGTACTACCACGACCTCATGGGAACCTACTTCGGCGCCCTGATGGCTGTGGCGGTGCTGAATGTCTCCTCGGGCGTCATGCTGGCGTTCATCCCGGGGCCGCGACCGGGGCGAATGCCGGTGCAGGAGTTGTTTTAATGGGGGATTGTCCGGAGGTTGGAGGAAGGGCATGGAGGTGGCGGCTGGCACACCGATCACTCCTATGATCAGATTCCCGCGCTCGGCTCGATTCTGGTGGCGCGCAAATTGCCCTCGAAGGGGGGCAATATGATGTACGCCAGCATGTGCGCGGCCTTCGATCCGTTGAGCGATGGACTCAAAGAGACCCTCTGCCGCCTGGATACGGTGCACTCCTCGCGTCACGTGTTCGGACCGATGGTTGCGAGGCCGAAGAAACTGGCCCATCGTCTCGGCAACCGGGAGGCGGCAGCACGCGCGGACATGACCTTTTTTAAGACTCCCTCGGGCGGCGCGGTTTTCAGCACCGGTTCCATCTCCTATGCCGGCGCCCGCTCGGTGAACGGCTACGATAATGACATCGCCCGCATCACGGGCAACGTATGGCGCCGCTTCGCCGACCCTGAGCCGTTCGAATATCCCGACGAGCCGTCGAGCTAGGGGGCTACTAGATCAAAGACGGTCAGCTCATTAATTCCGGCAGATCTTCATAGCAGGCGAGCGCCTCGGGATTCGCCAGCGCGCTGGTGTTTTTCACGGGACGCGCGTGTATGACGTCACGTACCGCCAGTTCCGCGATCTTTCCGCTCATGGTGCGCGGAATATCGTCGACCGACAGGATCACGGCCGGTACGTGGCGCGGGGATGCGTGGCTGCGTATGCGGCTGCGAATCTCCTGGCGGATAGTGTCTGTCAGTACCGTGCCCGGCTGCATCACGACAAACAATACCACCCGGGTATCGCCGTCCCACTCCTGGCCAACGCAAACCGCTTCTGCAACCACCTCGATGGTTTCGACCTGGCGGTAGATTTCGGCTGTGCCGATGCGCACACCACCGGGATTGAGCACGGCATCGCTGCGGCCGTGGATGATGTAGCCGCCGTTTGGCGTGATTTCGGCGAAATCGCCGTGCGCCCAGATGCCCGGAAAACGTTCGAAATAGGATGCTCTGAAGCGCGCGTCATGGTCATCGTTCCAGAATCCGATCGGGCACGAGGGGAAGGGTCTGGTGCACACCAGTTCTCCCTTCTCACCGCGCAACGGATTACCGTCCTCGTCCCAGACGTCCACTGCCATGCCCAGCCCCGGGCTTTGAATCTCACCCTCGAATACGCCCTGATTGGGATTGCCGAGCACGAAGCAGGAAACGATGTCGGTGCCGCCTGACATGGACACCAAGTGCATGTCGGCCTTGATATCACGGTAGACATAGTGAAAGCCCTCGTGGATGAGCGGCGAGCCCGTGGAGACGAGCATGCGCAGCGCGTCGAGGTTGTGTGTCTCGGCGGGACGAATCTCGTTCTTCTCGATGCCGGAGAGATACTTGGCGCTGATGCCGAATACGGTGATCTGCTCGCGCTCGGCCATGTCCCACAAAACGCCGGGATGGGGGTGAAACGGCGAACCATCGTAGAGCACGATGCAACAGCCACTGGCAAGTGCCGAAACCAGCCAGTTCCACATCATCCA
>DCWG01000065.1:9020-14002 GCA_002327525.1 Gammaproteobacteria bacterium UBA2168
ATCATCCAGCCGCAGGTGGTGAAGAAGAACAGGCGATCGTCCCGCACCAGGCCAGTGTGCAGCCGATGTTCCTTCAGGTGCTGCAGCAGCGTACCGCCGGCGCCGTGCACGATGCACTTGGGTTTACCGGTGGTGCCGGAAGAGTAGAGGATGTAGAGCGGCGCGTTGAAGGGCATCGGCGTGAATTCGACCTCCGTCACCGTAGTGTCGCTGACCTCCGTGAGGGTCGGCCCCTCGGTTTCCAGCCCCAGCACGTCGACCCACAGAACCTGACGGATGGCAGGCACGCGTTGCACGATGCTGGCGACCTTGTCACGGGTGTCGATGAACTTGCCGTTGTAGGTGTAGCCGTCACATGCGAAGAGCACGGCCGGTTCTATCTGGCCAAAACGGTCGAGCGCGCCCTCGACGCCGAAATCCGGCGAACAGCTGGACCACACACCGCCGAGCGCACTGGTCGCCAGCATGGCGACGATGGTCTGCGCAGTGTTCGGCAGCCAGGCGGCCGCTCGCACACCGGGCCCCACACCCAGTGCCCGCAGTGCCGGTACCAGAGCGGCCACCTGCCGGTAGAGTTCGCTGAAGCTCAGTTCGCTACGCGCGCCCGTTTCCAGATAGCTGACGATGGCCGGCCGCTCGTCCCGAAAGCGCAGCAGATTCTCGGCGAAGTTGAGCTCAGCGTCATGAAACCAGCGTGCTCCCGGAAACTGTTCGCCATCCAGGAGGGGAAGGGATGCTCGGCGCGTGGCGGCAACCTCCGTGAAGTCCCAGAGCGTTTGCCAGAATGCGTCGGGTTGTGTTACCGACCACTCATGCAATGCATCGTAGGATGTGAAAGCACGTCCCGAGACCCGCTCTGCGGCGTGTAGGAAACGGGTGAGATTGCTGTTCTGGACGTCCCGCTCGGACGGCTGCCACAGCGGTTCGGGGGCACTGTTCACAGGGAAGCGCAAACGTGGCCGCCATCGACCACCAATACTGACCCGGTCATGTAGGCAGAAGCGTCGGAGGCGAGCAGTAGTAGCGGGCCGTCCAGGTCCGCGAATTCTCCATACCGGCGCATGGGAATGCCCTTCATGAACTCATCGGACTGGTCACTCTCGAGCAGCACGCGACTCACGTTGGTCAGCACGTAGCCGGGCGCCAGTGCATTGACGCGGATGCCATAACGGGCAGCTTCCAGCGCCATGACCTCGGTCATACGTGTCATGGCGCCCTTGGAAACAGCATAAGGAAACTGGCCCTTGATGGTGCGTTTGTCGGTGATCGAGGAGATGTTGATGATGTTGCCGCCCTTCTGACCACCCGCCAACACGCGCTCTGTGTAGAGCTTCGAGCAGAGCCAGGCACCCTTCAGGTTGATGTCGATGACGTAGTCCCAGTCTTCCTCGTCGATCATCAGGTAGGTTTTCGGGCCTGCTTCGACGCCTGCGTTGTTGATCAGGATATCAACGGGTCCGTGAGCGGCTTCAGCTGCGTCGAGAAACGCTACGATGCTGTCTTTGTCGCGTACATCGAGCGCAGCACCGCTCGCCTTGAGACCTTCGGCGACGAGCTCGGCGGCGCGTGCATCGATCTTGTCCGTGCGCCTGGCGCCGAGTGTGACCGCCGCCCCCTGGCGTGCCAGTACCCCCGCGAAGTGGTGGCCAAACCCCGACGATGCGCCTGTGATGATGATGTGTTTACCGGTGAGATCGAACATCCATAGCCTCTCAGTACGCCGAAGGCTGAGGATGCCTTAGGCGCTGGGCGAATGACAGGGTGTGCGGGCAGGGGTCAGTGAAGACTGGCGATGGACAAACCCGGTGCGAACCTCAGCGCGCGATTTCTGCCGGCGGCCTTGGCAGCATACATGGCGTCGTCGGCGTCCTTGTACAGGCGCTTCAAGTCGTGGGACGTGCGTGTGTCCGCATAACCACAGCTGATCGACAGTTCGACGATGCAATCTTTGAGAACCAGCGGCTCGGAAGATACCGCTTCGACGATACGCACTGCCATTTTGCCGGCTTCCTCCGATGTCATGCTAGGCAGCAGGACCGCGAATTCCTCGCCGCCGAGCCGGCAGGCGAGGTCGGTCCGGCGCAGGCAGCGCCCCAGTTGGCTCGCGATGAGTTGCAGGGCGGCATCGCCCGTACCGTGTCCGTAGTTGTCGTTGAGGTCCTTGAAGTGGTCGGCATCCAAAATCATAAGCGTCGCATGCTCTCCGCTCAGGCGCAGGCTCGTCAGAGCCTCCGCTGCGTGTTCGAAAAACGCCCGACGGTTGGGCATGTCGGTGAGGGGGTCGGTTCGGGCGAGCTTCGCGAGTTCGCGGTGGGCTTCCGTCAGGCGCTGCTGGGCGGTTGCCATCAGATAGGAGACCGGTGCGGCCACGATCACGGGAATGACGCCGCCGATCAGCAGCACGTTCGAGAGCGTGAAAGCCACCTCGCCATAGAGCAGGTGCACGCCGAGCAGCATGACCTCGTAAGCTAGGATGGAAATGCCGGTCACGCTGGCCGTGAACAGCCAGACGCGCCTTGTATCTGTAACGAGTATTGGCACTGAACGTATGCATCCATGCATATATATGCGTTCGTATGGTGCCTAACTACGGACGCGCCTTTTGTGATACAGCTCTCGGTTGCGACCAGTGGGCGCTGTCGGCCGATGGATGGTGATCCGATCAGATATCCTCGAAGTTGCCGTGACGGCCCTTGCCCTCGGCGAAGCGCTTCGCACCCTCGCGAGTCTCCCCGGAACGGATCACCTCGAGACCGAGGGCCGTTTCCTGGTGTAATGCCTCATCCAGATCCATGCCCCACTGACGGTAGGATGAGAGGCGATCGTGGCGCATGCACATCTGTGGGAATGTGGTCAGCGTCTGGGCCAGATCGATGGCGGTGCTCAGTGCCTGGCCGGGTGCGACGATCCGGTTGGCCAGTCCCATCATGCGCGCTTCCTCGCCGGACACACCGCGTCCCGTGAGAATTAGGTCGAGCGCGTGGCTGTGGCCGATCAGACGGCTGAGCCGTATCGTGCCGCCGTCAACCAGCGGTACCCCCCAGCGTCGGCAGTAAACGCCGAAAACGGCGTTCTCGGCGGCCACGCGTATGTCGGTCCAGACAGCCAGTTCCAGTCCACCCGCCACAGCGTGGCCCTCCACCGCCGCGATGACGGGCTTGGACAGCAACATGCGCGAACAGCCCAACGGGCCGTTGCCGTCTTCCTTCAGCTTCGGGGCGCCACTTGCGGTGGATACTGATTTGAGATCGGCGCCCGCACAAAAGGTCCCGGCGGCGCCGGTCAGCACGGCGATGTCTGATTTGGAATCGGAGTCGAATGCAGCGAAGGCCTCGGCAAGTGCGGCAGAGGTGGGGTAGTCCACCGCATTGCGGACTTCAGGCCGGTTGATGGTGACAATCGTCACCCGGCCGCGTTGTTCTATGTCGACACCCATCTATGTCTCCTTGTCATCATTCTGTTCTGGGGCTACCTCCGGTTTTTCGCCATAGTCCTGCCAGGGACGGTCGCGTTCTCGTATCACCTGGCGAAAACCTTTGTCCGCGAACGACTCTGCCCACCGGTAGGCTTCTTCCGTGTGGCGCGTTATTCCATCAAATAGTGTGCCCAACAACTGGGTGGATCGCAGCCCCATGTTCTCGTACGCCTGATTGATGAGCAGCTTATTTAGTGCCAGCTGATTGGCTGGGATGTTGCAGTACAGGCGCGCCTCGGCTTCCACGAAGGCGGACAGCTCGTTTGGCTCCACTACATGGGAGACGAGGCCGATGCGGTACGCTGTCTCGGCATCGATGGCGCGTCCGGTGAGCAGGAACTGCTTGGCATGTTCGAGCGTCAGACGATAAACCCACAGCATAGTGGTGGGTGTGCCGTAGATGCGGCTCGGGGCGTAGCCGATATGGGCGTCGCTCGCCATGTACAGCTGATCGCAGCACAGCACGAGGTCCGTCGCACCGCCAACGGCCCAGCCGCGAATCTCTCCGAGCACGGGCTTTGGACAGTGCCAGATGCTCATGAAGCGGCGCACGTTGTTGCCCATGAATTGCAGATCACGCACCGGATCCCAGGCGCGGTGGCGATGTTCGACCTCGGGCGCGCCGTACGGAATGTCCCAGTCTCTGCGATTGGAGGTCAGATCGTATCCCGCTGTGAAGGTGTCGCCCATACCGCGCAGCACTATGGCAGCCACCTGCTCGGAACGGCTCGCTTGATCCACGCCGTCTGCGATGCCCTGTATAACGCCGTTGGTCAGCGTGTTCTTCTTCTCCGGGCGATTGATGGTGATGACGGCGATGCCGTCGCGCTCCTCGTAGAGGGTTTCGGGGGATTCTGCCATGGGTTTTCTCCAGTATGCGCGAGAATGACGAGTACGTTATGGCGAGTGGCAGCGGGAGCTGGCGCAGGTAATGCAGCACTGCGTGGTTGGATCGATCTCCAGGCGCCGTGGGTCGATCTCCTCGCCGCACGTTTCGCAATAGCCGTATTGGCCTTTGTCGATGCGTTGCAGCGCCTGGGCGATATTGCGCAGCTGGCTCAATCGCCGGGCCGTCGTCGCTTGAGCCATGGCCTGTGCCTGTATTGCATCCATGCGCGATAGCCGCCCAACCCTGGTCTGATCGAGTTTCACGACTTCGGCCGCCGTCTCGCCGACCGCTGCCATCTGTTCTAGCTCGGCCTTCATCTGAAGCAGTCTTTGTTTCAGTGTCTCACCCCCGCGCGGTCAGGAGCGTCCAGACGCCGATGGCGGACGTCACTATCAAGGCGGCCGAGGCGCCGACGAACACCGTTATCTTGCTGACCTCCTTGTCGGCCGCGAACGCCAGCGTCGCGAATTGAGTCTTCTCCCCGAGTCCGGCTATGAACATGGCGGCGAAGACGGTGGCGAGAACCTTCTGGTCCATGGTCTTCCTCTGGTGCTCCTTCAACTTGATACGTGATTATTTGAATATGATATTGCCAAAAACTCAGACTTGGCCAAAAAC
>DCWG01000006.1 GCA_002327525.1 Gammaproteobacteria bacterium UBA2168
GAGGCGTCCTCGCGTGCGATCAGCGAAAGTTGCTGGGCGTCCAGCCGCAGATCACTGCTTTGAAGCGCGCTCAAACGCTCAGCGGGTTTGGCGCTATCGAGCCGCGCCTTGCTGCCAAACAGGCGTCTGATGAGGCTGCTGTGCATGAGCCGGTCAGAGATCAGCGTGGGTGCCGTCGCACAGCGGTGCTTTTTCCGAATGCTTGCACCCGCAGAAATACACGGTGCGGTCGTCGTCAGCCTCATACTTCACGGGCGTGAAGGCGGTGTCCTGGTGGGAACCGTCACAGAACGGCTGGTTGCAACTCTTGCCACAGGTGCACCAGAAATACTTCTCGCCGGCCACGACATCCACCGCAAAAGGTGCTTTTTGTGCTATTCGGGGGTCACTCATCTGGGGCTCCTGTCAGTGCTTTGAATTGCAGTTCTGCCATCATCATGAAAACTCCCGCGGCTGCCACCACGGAAAAAAGTCCGGCATGTCGGTGGAGACCTTACCGGCAAATCTGGCCGGTCGTTTCTCGAGGAAAGACTCGACGCCTTCTCTGGCATCGGGCGATTTGCCTCGATGGTACACACCACGTGAGTCGATCTTGTGCGCCTCGATGGGATGGTCGGCACCGAGCATGCGCCACATCATATGACGGATCAGGGTCACCGACACAGGCGAAGTTTTGCTCGCGAACTCCGATGCGAGCACGCGTGCTGCGGGCAGCAGTTCGTCCTTGGCATAGAGGCGCCGAACAAGACCTCCCTCGAGTGCCTCCAGGGCCGGGAATACCTTTCCGCTGTAGCACCACTCCAGCGCCTGGCTGATACCCACGACGCGTGGCAGGAAGTAGCTCGAGCAAGCCTCCGGTACGATGCCGCGGCGGGCGAACGCCAGCCCGAATCTGGCGTTGTCCGAGGCAATGCGAATGTCCATGGGTAGTGTCATGGTCACTCCCACCCCGACCGCCGGTCCGTTGATCGCCGCTATGACCGGTTTGTTGCTCTCGTAGATCCTCAGCGCCAGGACGCCACCGCCGTCTGGCTGTAATCCGCTTTCGCGATCCTCGCGGCTGTCGGCATCGAAGCTGGCACCGCCAGATGAGAGATCGGCACCCGCGCAGAAAGCGCGACCCGCCCCGGTGACGATGACGACGCGTATCTGGTCGTCCTCATCCGCGCAATCGAATGCATCGACCATCTCGTTGAGCATGTCGCGATTGAACGCGTTCAGCTTCTCAGGGCGGTTGAGAGTTATGGTGAGGATGCTGTCCTCCACCTCATAGAGGATGTTCTGGTAGGTCATGCGGACACCGGAGGTGATTGAATACGGCAATGATGCTGGGTTGGGTGGCGGAAGCCAAGGTTGGCGCACGCGCCCGAGTAGTTTCCAGCGTTGATTGAGGAGGTAAACTGGAGGGCTGCGGGTGTTGATGAGTGGTGAATACAATGGACACGACGGCCAGCGAGCCCGGGCAGGCCTTCCTGGCACGCACGAGGGCTTTTCTGCGAGCGCATTGGCGCGCCGGAGAGGTAGGACTCACGAGCACCGCCGCGGTGCGGCATTGGGAACAATCACTGCTCGCAGAGGGCTGGACGGTCCCGGGCTGGCCACCGGAATATGGCGGTCCAGGCTGGTCGTTGGCCCAGCGCTATGAGTGGAATCGGGAGACTCGCGCTGCCGGTGCGCCGGCCTTCAACCCTGCCGGAACACAGTTCGTTGGCCCGCTGCTGATGAGGTTGCCGGATGTTCCGGTGCAGGAACTGGACGCCATCCGCACCGGTGACCAGCGGTGGAGTCACGGCTTGACCGGGGCTGGAAGCCTACACATCGAGCGGGATGGTGATAATGTCCGGCTCAACGGTAGTGCACCCTGGGTGGAGGGTGTGCCTGATCCGGACAGGCTGCTGCTGCTGGCGCAGGAGCTGGATGGCGGTGAGAGCCTCGTAGTGGCAGGTGCTGGTTTGGCGGGCGTTGCGCTTGAGCCGATTGCCGGTATGGACGGGGGTGTGGTTCGGGTCACGTGTCGCGACTGTCCCGCGAAGGTCCTGGCATGGCCCGGGCCGGCCCGCGAGGTGCTGAGCGATCTGTTGTGCGTGGCGCCGCCGGAGTATTTCCCGGCAGGGGATTTGTCTGCTCATCTTGAGCGGTTGCGCGTATTGGCATACCGGCTCGAAGATGGCGAGGGCGGGGTGCTGGGCGATGATGAGAGTATTGCTGCCGATCTTGCCTCTGCCGGCGTTGCCCTCGCCGCACTGCTCGCGCTCGAGGCACGAGCGCACGATGCGATCGAACGCGGGGCAGAGGTGCAGTCGCTCATATCGATGTTGTTCGTGAAGAGTGCCGAGCTTGCCGGGACGTTGGGCTGGCTGCAGCACACCGTAGCCGGTCATCTAGGGCTGCCGCCCGTACCGCGGGAGGGTGATAACCAGCCCGGCGTGGTTCCCGACTACGCCTTGCCCGTGATACAAGGTATGCTACGTGGCCGCCCGTGGACGGACACGGCCGCGCGGTTGGCACACGACAAACTGGTCGAAACGTTCGAAGATTCCGTTGGTATACGCAGGACCGCAACGGCGGATGAGCAGGGTGGCTGCCGCTCGATGCGGCGCAAAGAGAACTGATACGAGGACTGCATGGACTTTTCTTTCACAGAAGAGCAGACGCTGCTTCAGGACAGCATCGCGCGCTTCATTCAGAACGACTACAAATTCGAACAACGGCAGAAACTGGTGAGCTCGGAACTCGGGTATAGCGAGGAGAACTGGCGACAGTTTGCAGATCTCGGTTGGCTGGGTGTTCTATTCAGTGAAGCAGACGGTGGATATGGCGGTTCGGCGGTCGATGCCATGATCTTGTTCGAACAGTTCGGACGCGGCCTCGTGGTAGAGCCGGTCATCCCCAGCGTCGTGCTGGCTGGGGGTGCCATCAAGCATGGTGGCAACGTGGCACAGAAAGCGCGATATCTGCCAGGCATCATCGACGGTTCGACACAAGGGGCGCTCGCCTACGCGGAACCGCAGGGGCGTTTCAATCTGGCCGATCTCACCACGACGGCGACAGCGGCCGGTGACGGTTTCGTAGTGAGCGGCTACAAGTGTGTGGTAATGAATGGACCGAATGCCGATGTGCTGGTGGTGTCTGCACGTACGGACGGTGACCAGCGTGATGAAGACGGGGTGTCGCTTTTCGTGATGGACATGGGTGCAGAAGGTATTTCGCGGCGCGACTATCCGACCGTGGACGGCCTGCGCGCGTCCGAAATCACCTTTGAGAACGTGATGCTCGGCGCAGACGCATTGCTCGGCGAAAGCGGCACGGGACTTCCAACCCTGCAACGGGTGATAGACGATGGCATTCTCGCCGTGGGTGCGGAAGCCGTTGGCTGTATGGAGGTGCTGTACAAGGACACCGTGGAATACTGTAAGCAGCGAGAGCAGTTTGGCCAGCCCATAGGCAAGTTTCAGGTGCTGCAGCACAGAATGGTGGACATGTTCATGGAACACGAGCAGTCGAAGTCTCTGCTATACATGGCCGCCATGCGACTCGATGAGGGTTACAGCGAGGAGGCACAGAAGGCCGTGGCGGCACTCAAAGTGCAGGTTGGTAAGTCAGGCCGCTTCGTCGGCCAGAATGCAGTGCAACTACATGGTGGCATGGGCATGACGGATGAGCTGAACATCGGCCACTATTTCAAACGGCTGACCACCATCGATACGCTGTTCGGCAACGCGGACTTCCAGCTCAAGCGGTTCGGGACACTTTAGCGTGGCGCGCTGGGACAAGGACTCGGAGCCGACCATCCCGGGGTGGTTTTTCGAGGCCGTAGAGACCGAGGTCGCTGAGAACACCGTTGAGATCGAAGAGTGCGATGTGGTTTACCGCACCTGGCCGCACGATGCATCTGCGGCGCGAGATATGCTGTTAATCCATGGCATGTACGCGCATTCACACTGGTGGGATTTCATCGCACCTGGGTTGACCGATAAATATCGGGTGACGGCGATGGATCTCACGGGTATGGGAGATTCCGACTACCGATACGAATACGACAGCATAACCTTCGCACACGAGATCGTTGGTGTGTGTGATGCGGCCGGGCTCGCGGATGACGTGATCATTGTGGCTCACAGCTTCGGGGGCGCCATGGCGGTAAAGGCAGTCAACCTTTACCCGGACCGTTTCGGTGCGCTGATTCTCGTGGACTCGGGCATTCGACACCCGGACGATCCGCTGCCGGAAACGTTGCGCATGGGAGGCCGTGCCAAGGCGTATCCCGATAAGCGTACGGCGGAACTGCGTTTTCGCCTGCAACCGCCACAGCCCTGCGAGAACCAGTACATCGTGGAGTATATAGGACGTAACTCGGTGATGGCGGTGGATGGCGGCTGGGCTTGGAAGTTTGATGAGGATCTCGTTACCACGGGCAACAGGGATCTGGAACGCCAACCCGAGGACTTCACCGGTCTCATGATTCCCATTGGTGAGATTTACGGTGCCGACAGCGAATTGTTTTCACGGCGTACGCTCGAATACATGCGTGAATTGGTACCCCGGGTCTTCCCGGCGGTGGAAGTGGAAAACGCACAGCACCATGTATTCCTGGATCAGCCACTCGCATTCATCGACGTCCTGCGCGAGATGGCCGAGCAGTTTTGACGTACCCTTTGAAAGGCTATCAGGGAGCCGGTTGCAGTTCGATCCTGACCCGGGTGTGTTTCTCGATTGCCTCGCGCGAATACAGCAAAGGGAAGCTGCCCTCGGTCGCCCAGCTTTCCAGCAGATTATCGTAGAAAGGTGAGCGTGGATCGCCCGACTGACCGGGTGCATTGGTCACGCGCGCCGCATCCCAGTTGCCGACATCCAGCACTATCCGGTAAGAAGCCCCGGCACGTACCTTGAAGTCATCGGGATAGAAACCGGTGTTGTTGGTCGTATTGGCGGAACCGCCTCGTTCGTAGGCCGGATAACGCATCTGAGATGCGAGATCCGGATTCGCCATCGCGAGCAGCGGGTGCTCGAAGCGTATCTGATGGAGACCTCCCCAGCGCCAGGTTGATGCATCTGCGCCGAGCAGCTCGATGGCTTCATCCCAGGCAGTTGTAAGGGTGGCGCGAATCACGCCGGCCGCTTCCGGTCTGGCCAGCGCATCCAGCACCACCCGCGTGTCGAGGCCGCTGAGTTGGGAATCGGGTGCGAGCCAGTCGATGAGGCCTGGTACCAGATGGCGGTGATACCAGATGACGTAAAGCGCCGCAGCAGCGGAGTCGGCGGTGAGTTCGGCGTTCCAGCCGCGCAGCAGATCGCTGCCCGTGAAGTTTCCCTGCGGCAAGTGGTGCACGACCCGGCGCGCCAGAATCGAGACGTAGTCGCGTTGCAGGTCCAGTGAGTCCTGAATGGAGTGTTCGTTCTGTCCCGCGAGTACCTCCCACAGGCGCTTGTAGCGCCAGGGCGCGGACCACTCGAAGCCGATGCGATAAGTTTCGATGGGATAGTCGCCCGGCAGGTTCATGGAATTGGCTGTGCCGGTGTAGCCGCGTTCGGGGTTGTATTCGACCGGCAGCACATCCATGTCGTGGAAACCGTCCCACTCGTAGCGGCCGTCGCCAGGAACGGGGAGCAGACCGTCCCAGTTCCTCCGCTTTGGAAACAGTCCGGCGGGTTTGTACCCGATATTGCCGTCCGTGTCGGCGAACACCTGATTCTCGGCTGGCGCGCCCCAGCGGTTGAGCGCTGCCAGAAACTCGCGCCAGTTGTCGGCGCGCATGTACTCGATGCTGCCGAAGTAGGGCGACATGCCAGGGGTCAGCCAGGACGCTCGCACGGCGAAGGCGTGTTGCCGGGTCTCATGGATCACGGGACCGTGGCGAGTGAACTTGAGCGTCACGGGGACGCTGTCAGCGCCGACGGGGATCTGCTCCTCTATCTCCCGAAATGACTCGGTGCGCCCCTGGTATGTGTATCCGCTGCGTTTCTTCGTATAGACGTACAGATCTTCCTGATCGATCGGGAAGATGGTGAGGCCGAATGCGATATCCTGGTTGTGACCGATAGATATCCCTGGCAGGGCCGGTTCTCCGGCGCCGATGACGTCCAGTCCGGGGGCAATGAGATGCGCAATGTAACGCAGCGAGGGAACAGCGTGAGCGCGGTGCGGATCGTCGGCGAGTATCGGCCTTCCTGTCTGCGTGCGGGAGGGGGCGACGACCCAGTTGTTGCTGCCGATCGAGCGGTCGGATTCTCGTATGGCCGCTTCGGCGAGGGCGTCTTCGGCTGCTCCGAATGTCACCGGTGCCTTCGCGAGTACGTATAGGTCCAGCACGTCCTCGGGCACGACGCAGGGATCGAGCCCCTCCGGTATGGAAGTCGTCCAGTCGGGTTCCAGGCGATGTGCCAGGGCCGCCGTCTGCAGGCCGTCGCGACAGGCGAGCACGGCGCGCTGCACCTCGGAAGTGATGTTGCGCCACAGGCCGTTGCTGCGAATGCGCACGATGTCGGCCGCCGTCCAGCGTGAAGGCGCGTAGTCCAGAAGTCGGAACTCAGGGGGCAGCAACTCGGGATGCGCCGAGGTCAGGTCTACGAAAGCATTGATCCCGGCTGCGAACGCCTTTGCGATGGCTTTGGCATCCGATCCGTAGGAGAGCCATTCCCGGTACATGTCACCGCGAAAGAGAAAGGTCCGTGAGGCTCGATCCTGCTTCAGGTAGGGCTCTCCCAGCACCTCGGAAAGCAGGCCGAGTCCGCGTCTGCGCCAGAGATCGATCTGCCACAGTCGGTCGCGGGCCGCATTGAACCCCTGCACGAAGAAAGCGTCGTAGTGCGTACCGGCATAGATATGGGGCACACCCCATTCGTC
>DCWG01000078.1 GCA_002327525.1 Gammaproteobacteria bacterium UBA2168
ATTCAACGCCCAATGACTGTCACCCAATGAGCGGAAATAAGATCAGCACCATGAAATGTCTCGAGTCCATCGAGGTCGGGCACCTCACCCTCAAGAACCGGTTTTCCCTGGCGCCGATGGACGTACGACTTCACACGCATGACGGCTATGCCACCGAGCGCTCGGTGGCCCACTATAGGCGTATGGCCCGCGGCGGCGCTGCGCTCATCAACCTCGAACTGCACGTCGTTCGTCCCGACGGCTGCGGGCCTTACTACATGGACCCGCGCATCACCGATGACTCGTACATTCCGGGCATGGCGAAGATCGCCGACGCTATCCACGAGGAAGGCGCATTCTGCCAGGTGGAACTCGGACACTTCGGCAAGTTCTCATCCGCGGAAGTTGCGCTGGCGGTTTCCGCCGATGTACCACCGCTCAACAATCCTAAGAAAAAGCTGCGCGAAATGGACGAAGACCTGATCCAGGAGGTGTTGCAGGACTTCGTCACCTGCGCGTTGCGGGTGAAACGAGCGGGCTTTGACGGCGTCATGTTGCACGGCGCCCACGGTTTCCTGCCCCAACAGTTCATGTCGCCCCATTCCAATCGACGCACCGACCGCTGGGGTCAGGAGCGGCTGCTCTTCCCGACAGAGATGGTAAGGCGCGTGCGGGATGCATGTGGTAAAAAGTTTCTGATCGGCTACCGGCTCTCCGGCGACGAATACTACCGCAAGCTTTATGAGGGCGCCGGCGGCTACACCGTTGACGACCTTCCCGAGATCGTTCCACGCCTGGTGGACGCAGGAGTCGACAGTATCGACATTTCGGCGGGTGCACTGGATGTGCCACGGTGGTACGCGGGCCCCGACCCCAATCTTTTTCCCAACGATGGTTACGGTGGCTACCTGCCCCTCTCGGAGGCGGCGAAAAAGGTCTCCGATGTGCCGGTCATCGTCACCGGCCAGATGGGCGATCCGGACCTGATCGAACGGGCAATCGCCGAAGGTCAATGCGATATGGCCGGCATGGCCAAACAGTTCCTTGCCGACCCCGACTTTCCCAACAAGGTGTCACAGGGACGAACGGATGAAATCCGCCGCTGCATCAACTGCGGATTCTGCGCCGTGGGCAAAGGCGGTCTTACGGCAGTGGACAATCACAGCGTCGAGTGCGCCATCAACCCGGAACTCGGCTGGGCCCTCGAAGGCTATCACGACATCCGCCCTACGACCCGCCCACGCCGGGTCATGGTGGTCGGCGGCGGTGTCGGCGGCATGGAGGCGGCCAGGGTCCTCAAACTCAAGGGCCACGACGTCACCCTGTACGAGAAAACGGATAGCCTTGGGGGACAGTTGCCTTCCGCGTCAGTCGCACCCGGAAAATCGGATATCAACCTGATCAACGATTACCTTGCGGCTGAACTCGAGCGCCTCGAAGTCGACGTTTGCATGAATACCAAGGTGGATCTCCAGGAAATCGAAAAAGAGTCCCCCTATGCACTGATCCTCGCGACCGGCGCAGAGCAGTTCGTTCCGCCGATTCCCGGTATCGATGGCCCCAACGTGGTCATCGGCATCGACGCGTTGATGGGCAGGGCCGAGATGGGCAGACGCGTGGTCCTGATTGGCGGCGAGGAAGTTGCCTGCGAAGTGGCCGACCACATCAGCCGGGAGACGACCAAGGAAGTGACGGTCACCAGCCTGTTGCCGGGATTCGCAACCAAGGGGCATATGGCCGGTATCAGGGCACTGATGAACCTGCGTGCCAAGGACATCCGTTTCGTTCCTGGCGTACGGGAATATCAAGGGATCGACGCGGAGGGGGTACGAATTATCGATGCTGACGGGAACGAGCAGCTCCTTCCTGCGGACACGGTGGTGATCTCGGCCGGCTCGCGGCCCGCCAATCAGCTGGCCGGGCAACTCGCCGATTCAGGACTGGTGCAACACGCCGTGTACACCATCGGCGATGCGGTTACGCCAAGGTCAATCTACGAAGCCATTCACGAAGGGGCAACAGTGGCACAACACATCTGAGAGGCGCACGAGGTCGCGTCTCAATAGCGACGAGGAGGTAACCAACATGGGAAACAGCAACTGGGACCGCGAGGTCGATGTGGTGGTGGTCGGTTCGGGGACCGGCCAGATGGCAGCCGTTCGAGCCGCCGATGCCGGGCTCACTGCCCTGGTGATAGAAAAACTACCCGCCCTCGGCGGCACCACCAGCATCTCCGGCGGTGGCATGTGGATCCCCAACAACTACAAGATGCAGGAAGAAGGCGTCGAGGATTCCCTGGAGGATGCTTTCGAATACATGAAACACGCGACCTTCGGGCAGAGTGAGGAAGCCCTGATGAAGGCCTATCTCGACAATTGCAACGACATGGTCGCCTACACCCGGGGACTCGGCATCGAATGGTTCATCATTCCAATGGGCGCATTTCCGGACTACTACGAGGCCTTTCCGGGTGCCAGCACCTACGGTCGTCCCATCCTGCCGATGACCGACGATCCCATACCTCCCGGGAATGCTTTCGCCGGCGGTGGCGTACTGACCCGGGCCCTGGAGAAGGCAGGTCGAGCCAGGGGGGTCGATTATCTCACCGGGACGCCGGTCAAGCGGCTTGAACTGGATGAAACTGGCGCCATCACGGGTGTTCTGGCAGAAAAGGACGGAGCAGACTTCAGGGTCCGGGCACGCAAGGGCGTGGTCATGGCCACCGGTGGATTCTCCCGCAATCCGGAGATGGTCATGGCCTTCCTGCGGGCACCCATCTACTACCCCTGCCCGCCTCCCGGAGACACCGGCGACGGTCATCGCATGGGCATGGCCATCGGCGCGGACCTGCGCAACATGAACGAATCCTGGGGCTGGCCGGTGTACTGGGATCCCGACACCGAGAACCCGATCCCGGCCTACGCACCGGAACTCGGTAAGCCGGGTTCGATCGTAGTCAACCGCAGGGGCAGGCGCTTCTTCGATGAAGCCGGGCCCTATGCCCGGATCATCCGCGAGTTTCAGCACTTCGATACTGATACCCTCGAATACAGCAATGTGCCGGCCTTTGTCATCGTGGATTCGATCTATCGCATGAACTATCCGCTTGCCCAGTACGAGCCGAAGATGAAACTGCCCAACTGGGTCACCACGGCCGACACGCTGCGAGAACTGGCCGAACAGCTCGGCATCGATCCGGAGGGCCTCGAGCAGACGGTCGCGGACTTCAATCGCTATGCCGAGGAAGGCAAGGACCCGGAATGGCACCGGGGCGACTCCGCTTTCGACCTGCAGACAGGTGGTGACGCATCACGGGGTCTCGCCAACCCCTGTCTCGGACCGATCATCGAGCCACCCTTCCACGGCGCGCCCATGTGGCCCGGGGTCCTCGGCACGAAAGGAGGCCTGCGCATCAATCCAAACGGCCAGGTGGTCAACGTCTGGGGTGATGTGATCGAGGGACTCTACGCGATCGGCAACTGTACCGGCAGCATCATGGGCGCAGGTTATCCCGGGGGTGGCGCGACCATCGGGTCCGGCATGACCTTCAGCTTCATTGCCGCCAATCACATGCGCGGCAACTAGCAGGATCCGACCGATGAGCGATATCCGCATCACAGATCTCGCCCAACCCGAGCTCAGCGAACTGCAGAAGAACGCCATTGCCAATGCCGAGCGCGTCGAGGTTGATCTCAGCGTCGACGCCATCTGCAATGCGGCGATGCAGACAACAGAACTCACCGACTTTGGCGATGCGAGTTTCAAGGTCCGACTCGAGGAACAACTGCAGGCAGTGCGCGAAGATGACTGGCTCAATAACTTTGGCCGCATGGGCGTGGTCGGTGCTAAGACAGGCCAGGCGGTCAGTCGCCTCAGAGTCATGGACGCACTCAAGCGCCACCCGAAAATCTACGACATCGACATCCCTAGACCGCTGATGATCGCCGGTCTACCACGCAGCGGTACCACCCACCTACTCAACATGATTGCAGCCGACACCCGCTTCCGTTCCATGCCCATGTGGGAGAGCAGACAGCCGGTACCAAGCCCGGATGAGCCCGTCACCCGGGACAAGAACGACCCGCGGCACGTCCGCTGTACCCAGTCCTACCAGGGCACGGATGCCTTGCTGCCGCTGATGAAGAACATGCATGACATGCATCCCGATCACGTGCACGAGGACATCGAACTGCTGGACATCGACTTCTCGTCCTACGTTCTCGAGTGGATGGCGCACGTCCCCCGCTGGCGTGACTACTATCTCGCTCACGACCAGACGCCCCACTACGCGTTTCTGCGAACCATGTTAAAGCTCTTGAGCTACTACAGCGGCACCGGTTTCGGGGACGAGTCCGGTGGCGACATGCGACCCAGGCGGTGGATCACCAAGACACCACAACACCTGGAGCAACTGGTGCCGCTGCACAACAATTTTCCAGACGCCCTCTTCCTGGTCACCCACCGCGATCCCATCGAGGTGTTCAGCTCCGCGGCCACACTGGTGGCCTACAACTCGCGGGTACGCAACGACGTGATCCACATGAAGGAGATCGGTGACTACTGGCTGGATCGGGTCGAACGCCTGCTGCGGGCCTGCGTGCGCGACATCGACGTGCTGCCGCCGGAACAGACGATGGACGTGGTATTTCCAGAATTCATGAAGGACGACATGGCCATCGTGCGGCGCGTCTACGAGCGGGCGGGCATCGAGATGACCGAACAGGCCGAAGCGGAACTTGCGGCCTACCTCGACGACAATCCGAGGGGCAAGCACGGTCGGCTGATCTACGACATCGAGAGCGATTTCGGTCTCAGAAAGGAGGACCTTTATGAGCGCTTCGATTTTTATTACGAGCGCTATCCGGCGCTTGATCCTCGAAAATGGTGAGTTTCGATAATGGAGCCCCTCAGTGGACGCTCCCGGCACCTTAAATCACCCTACACAACTACAGCCAGACGGTGCCCAACCTGCAAACAGAGGCTCAGATCATGAAGAAACGTTACGACCGACCGCCCCTACTCGAACTCGTTCGCCGCGACAAGTCCGAAATCGTCAACGTAGAGGACTTCATCTACGTCTCGAAGGACGTCTCCAACGCCCACCTGATAACGAGCACCGATGGCGACGTGCTGGTGAACACGGGCACCACGGATGGCGGATTCAGGCACAAGGACCTGTTCGAGGAATTACGGACCGGACCGCTGCGCTACGCCGTGATCACCCAGGGGCACCCCGATCATTTCGGTGGATTAAAGACGCTGAAAGAGGCCGAAACCCAGGTGATTATGCAGTCGAACAATCCGCAGGTCAGGGCCTACTGGCGCAAGCTCATGACCTTCTATGCCGGCCGTCTGTCCCGCATCTGGTCAGGCGGCAATCCACGACCCCCAAGCACCTCGGAGAACAGTTGGGAAGGCACGCCGGAGCAGGCAGTCAACATCCTGTTTCGGGACGAATACAAGTTCAGTGTCGGCAACCGGGACTTCGAGCTCTACTCGACGCCGGGTGGAGAAACGACCGACTCCTGCATCGTCTGGATGCCGAACGAGCGGGTGGTGTTTACCGGCAACCTGTTTGGCCCCATGTGGATGAACGTGCCGTTTCTCAATACCCTGCGCGGCGACAAAATCCGTTCGGTAGTGGAGTACATCGCCAACGTCGAGAAGGTACGGTCGCTGGAACCGGAGATCCTTATCACCGGACACGGGGACCCTAAACGCGGCGCGTCCCACCTGCAGGGCAAGCTCACCCATCTCCGGGACGCGATACAGTACATTCACGACTACACCATCGACGGCATGAATGCCGGTACCGATCTCTGGACCCTGATGCGTGATATCGAGCTCCCCGGGCACCTCGAAATCGAAGAAGGACACGGAAAAATTGACTGGGCCGTTCGTGCCATTTACACCTACTACAACGGCTGGTTCGACTTCGAGTCCCTCGCCGACATGTACCATGTCCCTGTCCAGGCCGTCTCCGGGGACCTGGTCGAACTCGCCGGAGCCGATGCCCTAGTGCAACGAGCCGAGCGGTACGTGGCTAACAAGGAACCGTGGCATGCGGTCAGACTGACGGACATGGTCCTGCAGGTATCGTGCGGTCACATCGGTGCCCTCGGCGCGAGGAAATCCGCACTTGAGCAACTTCTGGAACTCAGCCGCAACGAGAACCTGAGCGAGACGCTGCTCCTGTCCAGCACCATCGCCGACCTCGAGAAGAAACTCGAGGCCGTCAACGCACAACAAACCTGAAAGAAGGGAAAGATGAACCACAACCTATTCGATCTCAGCGGCAAGGTCGCGCTGATCACAGGCGGCAACACCGGTCTTGGACTCGGCTTCGCCAGGGGCATCGCCAAGTGCGGTGGCGACATCATGATCTGGGGTAGAAACGAAGACCGCAACCGGCAGGCGGCGGAAGAAATCGCCGCCCTTGGCGTCCGGGTGATGACGGCACAGGTCGAGATATCCGACGATGAGGCCGTAACCAGCGCCATGCAGTCCGCCGTCGATCAAATGGGTCGGCTAGACTGTGTTATCGCGAACGCAGGACTGACCCTCTCCGGCCCATCCATGCTCGAGCTTGGCGCCGATGAATTCAAGTCCCTAATCGACATCAACCTGAACGGGGCTTTCTACACGATACGGGAGGGTGCCCGTCAGATGATGAAGCGGGTTGAATCGGGAGATCCCGGCGGGTCCATTATCGCCTGTGGCAGCTTGTCGGTGTTTTGCGGTGTGCCCAGCATGGCCCACTATGGCGCTTCAAAAGCGGGCATGGCCGCACTGATCAAGTCGGCGGCCATCGAGTTTGCACCACACGGCATCCGGGCCAACATGGTTGCACTGGGGCTTGCCCGAACCGAACTGTTACGCAATCGCATGGGTGAGGAGATGGCGGCCATGGTCGAGGCGGCATTCGCCGAACAGAATCCCATACCACGGGCAGCAACACCCGAGGACGTGGAGGGCATCGCCGCTTATTTCGCCAGCGACGCATCGTCCTACCACACCGGCGACATCGTCATGCTCGACGGCGGTCGACTCGCAAAGATCTGAATTCCGCACGGGGAATACCCATCAACAACAGGATCGGCAGCGATCAACACAAACGCATCCTGGATGCAGTGCGTGAAACCATCACAGAAGCCGGTTACGCGGGCCTCACCAGCGCGCCCTCGCCTGGCTGGAAGCCTTACGCCATTCCACACCCGTGCTCGCAGCAAGACGCTACGCACGACACGAAGTCGAACGTTTCGGCCGTTTGATACCGGAAGGTGCACTGCTGATTTGTTCGGCCGCCACCGGCAATCGCGACTCGCGAACATTCCATGATCCGGACGCCTTCATTGCCGATCGGCGTGACATATGCCATCGCGAGGCACGTGGCCAGCACCGCGGTGATGGCCAGCGCAACGCTTCTGAACGAACTTGGCGGTCTGTCACTGGCGCCGGGGACTCAACGCCAACTGCACTGTCGGCGTCTCGGGCACATGCACGCCTGCTGGTCGCTACCCGTAGTCGTTGGATAGGCGCTACCCGCTGGCGACACCGGCGGCAAATGAAGCTGCGTTTTGCCCAGCTAATCGACCGAATACGATACACGGCCCAAACGAACCGCCACCGCCGATATACCGGTCGCCGTGCAGTGAGCCCACGGTTTCCCCAGCTGCAAACAATCCGCCTATGGGACGTTCGTCCGAACCCAGAACCCGGGTATGCGCGTCGATTCTGAGACCCGTCCCGGTCCAGCACACGATCGCCGGTTTGACCTCGACGCCATAGAAAGGCGGTGTCTCGATGGCGCGCATACCGCTGCTCTGCCGTTTGAAGAATGCTGAATCTACGCCCCTTTCGCAGTCACCATTGTACCGATCGACAGTGCCAATCAGCGCTGACGCCTTCACCTCGATTCTCTCAGCGAGTGCGTCGAGTGACTCTGCTCTGACAATCGTGCCGTCGTTCGCCTTCTGCTCCAGCACTTCGTTCACCCAGAAGGCCTGCGACATCGGGTTGCGTTTGGCAGCCGCTCGCGCTGGTTCGTCGAACACGGCAAAGACACTGCCAGGCTGACGTTGTATCAACCCACCGAGCACCGTGTAGGGAGCCGTTTCGTCGGCGAACCTTCTCCCCTCGGAGTTCACCAGAATCAACCAGCCCGGCAGCAGCACCTCCAGATCGCGGCTGAATCCCGGGGTTACCAGCAACAAACCGCGATTCTGGCCGTCGATCGCCGCCCCCACAGATTGCCCCAGCTTCAGCCCGTCGCCCTGCGCCATGGGACTACCGATATACCACGACCAGTTACCTGCTGCAGCGGCATCGGGATAGTGCTCAGCCAGCAACTCGGGATTGGCGCCGAAACCACCAGCCGCCATCACTACCGCCCCGCTGCTCGCTTCATCACCGGCGATGCCGAGGCCCACGACCCTGCCATGAGGATCGGTAAGCAGCTGGTCTACCCTGGCATCGAAAACCATCTCGACACCGCGCTGCGCGCACTGTGCATCGAGCACCTGTATGACCGCCGCCCCCTCTCCTTCCGGCTGATGGCCCCTTGGTGTCGATCCCACACCGGACGGATACACGCCCGACGTGGGAAAGTTCACGCCGAGCCCCATCAGCCATTCGAAAGTGGGCGCCGAAAGATCGCAATATCGGCGCACCACGGACGGTTCCACCATCCATTGATTGAGGGTCATATAGTGCTCGAACATGGCGTCGGCGGTGTCCTCCAACACCCCCGCCTGCCGCTGAACACTGGTTCCAGCAGCGTAGAAGTGACCACCGCTGAGCCTGGACGAGCCTCCGACCTGTGTGTCTGCCTCGATGACCAGCACGCTCGCACCCGCATCCGCGGCCGCAAGAGCGGCAGACAGACCCGCCGCCCCGGAACCGACAACGATTACATCGTAATCACGACCCATAGCTATCCTCCGACCGGCGTAAGTGCTTGAGACCTCATTTCAGGGCGACACTGTTGCAGGTACCGTCTCTTCCACCGCATCGGCTTCCATATCTGAGGTCAAAGTCAGGCTCTGCGCATATGGCTTGCGGGCAAACCATAGCAGCACTACGCCGATCAGACCGAATATGCTGGTCATCGTAATCATCGAGTAGCGAACACCATCAGGCCCGGGAAACAGATGGTCATTGAAAGCTCCGGCCAGCGGCGGCCCAAACATCATGCCGGTTGATCCTGCCAGCATGTAAACCGCCGCGACCCGCGCCCGAAGGTGGGGCGGCGTAATCACCGGCAGCGCACCCGCAGCAATACCGAACGGGGAATTCACGGCAAGCAGCGCCGGCGCGTAGAGCACATAGGCCCAGAACGCATCTGGCGCGAGTTGCAGCAGCAACACAGCGGGTAGCGTGAGCAGGCCGCCAATCATACCGGCTGTAATGTTGGCATCGCCATGACCCCGGGCGCTGAGCCTACGAGCAATCCAGGCAACAAAAACCGGGCCGAGCGGACCGAAGATCAGAAATATCCAGCCAAACGTGGTCGAGGCCTCTGCAGCTGGTTCGCCGTGTATGCGCACTAGAAAGGTCACGCTCCAGAACACGAAGGCATAGCCGGTTAAAACGAGGGAGACAAAACCGAGGTGATGTAGAGTCAGTGTGCGTGCGTGGGTGCGATAGAAAGCGATGAGTTCTGCCATACCCTGCGAGCCATCGTCTGCCGCCGTCGGCGAGGGTCTGCGTACCGGTTCCCTGATGCCGAGAAAGAAAAACGCGAGCACGATGCCTGGCGCTCCGACATACAGAAAAGTCTGCTGCCACGGTACCAGCGTGCCAACGATCGGCAAAACCAACGGTTCTGCGCTCTGCACGATACCCAGCACCAGCCCGCCGATGATGAAAGCCACGCCGGAACCGGCAATGGGGCCGATCTGAAATATGCTGAGCGCCAGCGGTATGTCATCGCGCGGGAAGTAGTCTCCGATCAGCGACGTGGTTGATGGACTGAGTGTAGCTTCGCCAACCCCGACGCCGATACGCGCTAGAAACACCTCCCAATAACCACGCGTAAGTCCACAGGCCATGGTCATGAGTGACCAGAAAAAAATACCGATTGCAATGATGTGCTTGCGGCTGCGTTTGTCGGCCGCAGCGGCGATGGGCAGGGCCGCCGCCGCGTAGAAGATGGCGAACACCCCGTAAAGCCAGCCTATCTCGGTATCGGAGATATCGAGATCCACTTTCATGGGTTCCACCACGATCGCGACGACCTGTCGATCGATGAAGGCGATGAGCGAGGCGAGGATGAGCACGCCGACTACGAACCATGCGTAGCGACGCGTTGGATAGGGAATGTTCACGGCGTGGCTGTCATCCTGCTTGGTCACCGTGTGTAATCGGTGTCCGGACGGCTTCGATGGCCTCGATGATACAAGAAATGGATAGGTACGTTGCCGCGCGGTAGCATGGTTAGATTGTACTTATCCCACCAAGCAAGCTCATCGACAACCTCACCTGCCACAGGCCGTTCGCCGAGGTTCCACTCTTGCCACATATCGTCGTACGGCGGCGCCTGCGACAAAACGAACTCGTTGGAATCCATAATCCACAGGGTCGTGACCTCACGTTCACCATCGGCAGGGTCGTCGCTTGTTATTGGAGAATAGAAACTGACCATCCATGTTGACGGATAGGAACCAAAAAAAGGGCTATTTGGCATGTCGATGCGGTATACGGATAGGGTCGAAGTAGCCAGTCGAGCGATTAGTGTAGCTCAGAACTGAGCGAGAGGTATTGTGAGAACAGTTAGCTGCTGGACAGCACCGCGCGCGGTGCCGCGATTCGCGCGGTGCTGGAGCGCGCCCGGGGTTTCACCTGGAAAAAAGCGGCGGAGATGACCGCGGCGTTCTTTCACGCCGTGCTAATGAGGTCACAATAATCCGCGGGCCCGGGTCTGCGCGCACTGCAATCATTTGGCGCCGAATTTCGATTGCGCCCGGCACCTGGATAATTACAGCCGATTTGGGCGCGTTTTCACGCCATCTTTCCTTTCGATTCAAATCGCGGTGCAGCCGCCGTCGATGACTATGTCGACGCCGGTTACGAATGCGGAATCGTCAGAGGCGAGGAAACAAACCACGTTGGCCACGTCCTCGGGCGTGCCGATGCCGCCGATCGGGTGCGACTGCACCAACAGCGACAGGGTCTCTTCTTCATTCGAACCGATCCCGAATGCGGCAAGCGCCGGCAGGCTTCGCTTCAGCATGGGCGTGTCGATCATGGCCGGGCTTATAGAATTCACGCGAATCCCTGTCCCGGCGCGCGCGCAGTCCACGGCCGCAGCTCTTGACAATTGTTTGATCGCGGCTTTGCTGGCCGCATGGGCCGCCTGGCGGGCAGACAGATGTGCGCGGCTGCCAACGCCATTTGCGCTTACCCGCCTTCCTTTTGTGTGGACCTTAGTTGTTGTGCGGCCTCGTCGATTGCCAGGCCGTGTCTGCTCTTCGAATCTTCTTGCGATCCCAGTACCACATCACGACCTGGTATGGGCGCCACAGGTAGTGCAGCGGCGCGACCAGGAAGTGCACCAGGCGTGTGAATGGAAAGATCAGCACGATGATGAACGCGCCGACCACGTGCAGTTTGATCACCCACGGCATGGCGGCGATGGCATCCGTTTCCGGGCTCAGGCTCAGGATCGACCAGAGATAGGGGCTGAGATCTGCAGCGAACCAGGACGATCCCCAGCGATACCCGAGCGCCACCCAGCAGCCGAGAACGACCTGGAACAGCAGCATGAGTTCAATTGCGATGTCCATGGGTGAGGTGACCATGCGCAGCCTCGGGTGTGTCCAGCGCCGGATCAGCAAGCCGACAATGGCAACCAACACGACCAGCCCGAACGTGAATGCTATGCCCTCGTGGATGATGAGCCGCACCGGGTTGCTGTTCCACAGCAGGGCCAAGTCGGGAAACAAGAAGATGAACAGGTGCCCGAGAAACAGAATGAGAATACCGATGTGAAACGGCACAGTGCCCCAGAACCCGCTGCGCCCCTCCAGAAACTGCGCTGAAAGACTGGTGATGCTGAATCCCGCAGTGGTGTATCGGCCAATTGTGCCGACGAGAAACACGACGATCGCCACGTAGGGCAAAGCGACGAATAGCAGCGTGTCTAGATATGTCATGTTCTTCAAACTCCCTGGTTTGACAGCCGGTTCGCCGCGGATCGAGCGCTAGTAGTACGCATTCGCCTTCTCCTCGATGGCGTTCTCGCTGGATACAGCATTCAAGAAACCGCTCGTGTCCGTTATCGGGACGCGATCGACGACGTTGAAGTCCTCTTTCAGCACTGCATAGAGGGCACGCAATGGATGTTGATACAGCGTCGCGACCTGGCGAGACCGCGATGCGGGATCGATGAGTGTCTTGTAGTGCTTCTTGTACGCCTTATTTTTTTTATCAATGCGCCGATCGTCGAACTCACCGATCATCCGGAATACTGCAGGCGCCAGGATCTCCTCGACGAGCTCCGTGACAAGCTCTTCGTCCGTGAGCTTTGCCAGCAGTTTGAGGACGTTTGGCAAATGATCGGCAAGCTCGTGACCACGGTCCACTTGGTGGGCGATGTGTTCACGATTCAGGTTCGACAGCAGTTCGCCGCGCTTGTAGTCGTCCCCAAACAGCACGTAGCCGATGTCTAGTGTGGTGACTGCCAGCACGTCGAACGATCTGGTGAACAACTCCTGCATCATATGCAAATCGGTTTCGGGGAGGAGAGCGACGAACGTATCGATAAATTCCGACGCCTCGGGATGGGCGTCAGCGAGACTCGCGCGTACGCTGCGCACCCGCTCGGGGAACAGAGCGTTCGGGTACTCGAACAGATGCGCCAACACCTGATAGTGCGCCCGTGACACGTTACAACCCTCTCCTCGCAGTACCTTCCTTGAATCCGAACCCTAAGTTGCCCTTTCGGTCGCCCGTGTTCTCGAGCATCTCGATGGCTTCCTCGCGGTGCGCCGGAGGGATCACAAACCGGTCGTCGAACTTGGCGAGCGACGTGAGGTAGTAGATATCGTCGGCCAGCGGTGCGGTGAGGCCGACTTCCGCCAACGCTTCCTCCGCCCGCTCCTTCGAGATGTCACCCACCGTCTTATGCCGTCGGTAGATGCGAACCGCCATGAGTTTCTTTACCCGAATCTTGACTTTCTCGGTGTCGCCGGCACTGAACAAGCTGGCCAGGTACTCCAGCGGAAAGCGCGACTCGTCGATGGTGCCCCACAGATCCTCTGTGCTGGTGTCGTACAACCACTGGTCGTCCCAGCGCTTGGCGATTGTGTTCAGCTCCTGGTCCTCGTTCTGCTTCTTGCCAAGAGACGCCATCACCGGCAACAGCGGTGGTACGTAGAAGAGCATCGGCAGCGTGCGGAACTCCGGATGGAGAGGCAGGGCCATGCCGAATTCCTTCACGAACCTGTACACCGGAGAACCCTGTGCGGCCTTGATGGTCGAGTCGGCCATACCGTTGGCCTTGGCGGCGGCGATCACCTCCGGATCCGTGGGGTCGAGCAGCATATCCAGCTGCGAGTCAACCAGCTGGTCCTCCTCCGCGCAAGCAACGTCGTGCAGCTTGTCGGCGTCGTAGAGCACAACCCCCAGATAGCGGATACGGCCAACGCAGCTGTGCATGCATGCCGGCGCGTAGCCCGCCTCGATGCGCGGATAGCAGAGGATGCACTTTTCCGACTTGCCCGTTTGCCAATTGTAGTAGGTCTTCTTGTACGGGCAGGCAGTCACGCACATGCGCCAACCGCGGCACACGTCCTGGTTGATCAGTACCACCCCGTCCTCGCCTCGCTTGTAGATCGCGCCCGAGGGGCATGACGCGACGCAAGCGGGATTGAGGCAATGGTTGCAAATCCTCGGCAGATAGAAGAAGGCCATCCGCTCGAGCTGGAACATCGCCGCCTGTTCCTCGGGAGACAAACTTGCGAGGTTCGGGTCGTTTCTCGCGTAGTCGGGAGAGCCGCTCAGATCGTCGTCCCAGCTCGGGCCCATCTTGATGTCCATCGGCTCGCCCGTGATCAGAGACACGGGTCTCGCGGTCGGCTGGTCGTCTCCGGCCGGCGATTCGATGAGGTCCAGGTACTTGTATGTAAAGGGCTCGTAGTAGTCGTCGATGACCGGCAGGTTGGGGTTGTGGAATATGTTTGTCAGGCCCTTGCGCTTGCCGGCGCCCTTGAGCCCGATGTCATCCCCCTGCTTTTCCCAGCCGCCCTTGTAGATGAGCTGATCTTCCCACTTGCCGGGATAGCCGGTCCCCGGCTTGGTCTCGACGTTGTTCCACCACATATACTCTGCGCCCTTGCGGTCGGACCAGATGTTCTTACATGCAATGGAGCAGGTGTGGCATCCGATGCACTTGTCGAGGTGAAACACCATCGAGATCTGTGAGCGTACGTCCATTCCCGTGACTCCTTAGAATACGACCGTGTCCATCTTCTTCACCGTGACGTGTGTGTCGCGGTTCGGAGCGATGGGACCCCAGTAGTTGAAGTGATAGCTGAACTGCCCGTACCCACCCGCCAGGTAGTTGGGTTTCAGGTGGATACGGGTCACGCTGTTGTGACCGCCCGCCCGTTTGTTCCCGCGGATCTGGGACTTCGGTATCCCTGTGGTGCGCTCGGGAACGTGGTAGACGATGCACACCCCGCGCGGGATCCGCGCGCTGACGACCGCCCGGGTGCAGTACACGCCGTGGTCGTTGTACACCTCGACCCAATCGTTGTCCTTGATGCCGAGCTGTTCGGCGTCCACCTCGCTCAACCAGCACGGCTCGCAGCCGCGCGACAGCGTGAGCATCCGCAGGTTCTCCATGTAGGTGGAGTGGATGTGCCACTTACCGTGCGGGGTGAGGTAGTTGAGCACCAGCGCGTCACCGTCCTTCAGCGTCTGCTTCAGGTCGCCGTACAACTCGGGCTTTGGTGCCGGTTTGTACGTGGGCAGGTGCTCGCCGTACGCTAGGTACAGGTCGTGGTCGAGGTAGAAGTGCTGACGCCCAGTCAGTGTGCGCCACGGCACCAGCTTTTCAGTGTTGTACGTGTACGGCGCATAGGCGCGGCCTTCGGTCATCAGCCCAGACCACAGCGGCGAACTGTTGTAGCGTCGCGGCTGGGCTTGGAGCTCCGCGTACGTCATGCGCACGTTGCGATTGCCTTCGCCGAGGTCGACGAGATCGAGCCCGGTCTTCCTCTCCATGTTCTCGTAGGCCCTGACGGTAAGCTCACCGTTGGAGAGCGACGACAAGTGGAGCAGCACGTTGGCGGCAGACGTGTCCTCTTCGATGCTGGGATACGTCTTGCCTTCGTACTCGCGTACCGGAAAGTGGTTCGACTCGAGCATCAGGTCGTACTGGTCCGCGCACTCGTAGTGGTTGCCGTGCGCGCCCAGACCCTCATCGCGGATGTTGTCACCGAGAGTGATGAACTTCTCGTAGATTTGCGTGTAGTCGCGATCGACCACCGCCAGCTTGTGCATGCTCTGACCGGGCACCGGCTCGCATTCGCCGTGGTACCAATCGCTGATACGCGGTTGTGTGATCTCATCAGAGGTGTCGTGGGCCAACGGGAGTGCTACGACGTCCTTGCGCGGCTCGGCAAAATGCGTTTTCGCCAACTCGCTGGTCGATTTAGCGATGTTCTTGAAGATTTCCCAGTCGGTCTTCGACTCCCAGACGGGCGCGACCGCTTCCGAGAGCGGGTGTATGAACGAGTGGAGGTCCGTGCTGTTAAGGTCCGCCTTTTCGTACCAGGACGCGGCCGGCAGCACGATGTCGGAGTACAGGGCCGACGAATCCATGCGGAAGTTGAGATCCACGACCAGGTCCATCTTGCCGGTGGGCGCGATGTCTTGCCATTTCACCTCGGAAGTTACGTCCCCACTGTCCTCGGCAATGAGGTTGTTGTGCGTGCCGAGATAGTGTTTGAGCGCGTATTCGTGGCCCTTCATGCTGCCGACGATGGCGTTGCCTCGCCAGATGTACCACACGCGGGGGTGATTCTCCGGCGCCTCGGGATCGGAGACCGAATACTCGACGTCGCGGGACTTGAGTTTCTCGACCACCGCCTGGGTGATTTCCTCGCCGCTGCTGGCACCTTCCGCGACGACCTGGTCGCACAGATCGAGCGTGTTCTGTTTGAACTGCGGGTAGAAGGGCATCCAGCCGTTGCGCACTGCCTTGAAGATCGTGTCGGCGGTGTGCTGCGAGGTCAGTTGGTTGTCGGGCACGGTGTTGTAGCGCGAGTACTGACCGTCGTAGCGGTATTGGCAGGTGTTGATATAGTGCCACAGGGGCGCCTGTTGCAGCCGCGAGGGCTTCTGCCAGTCCTTGGCGAACGCGAGGGCGCTCCAGGAGTCCATTGGCGCGAGCTTCTCCTGGCCCACGTAATGGTTGAGCCCGCCGCCGTTGCGGCCCACGCAACCGCTCAGCATGAGGGCCATGGCCCCGGCGCGGTACATGAGGTTGGCGTGGTACCAGTGGTTGATGCCTGCGCCGATGATGATCATGCACTTGCCGTTGGTGGCGTTTGCGGTGTTGGCCCACTCACGTGCGAACTGCAGTACCGTGTCCGCATCAACGCCGGTGAACACCTCCTGCCATGCCGGGGTGTACGCGGCATTCTTGTCGGTGTAGTCAGCGGGATACTCGCCCTCCAGTCCGCGGCCGACGCCGTACTGGCCCATGATCAGGTCGTAGACGGTTGTGACCAGTGCTGTGCCGGAACGCGTCTGCACTCGCCGTGCCGGCACCCCTCGGAGCGCCTTGTTGTCGAGACCCCATTCGACGAATTCGGTCTGCACCACCTCATCGTGCTGGTCGAGGAAGGTGAGAGCCGGGTCGTAGGGTGCATCGTTCAGAGAATTCTCGAACTTCATGTTCCAGTTGCCCTGCTGCTCGTCCCAGCGGTGGCCCATGGCGCCCTTGGGCACGACGAACGCGCCCGTGCGCTCGTCGACGTTCACGAATTTCCAGTCACCGTTCGGCAGATCCTCGTTGCCGGGCAGCTCGTTAGCGCGAAGTAACCGTCCAGGACAGTAGTGATCGCCCTCGGCGTCCAGGCAGACCAGCATCGGGCTGTCGGTGTACTGCTTGGTATAGTCGATGAAGTAGGGGGTCTGCTGCCCGTGATGGAATTCCTTGAGGATTACGTGGGAGACCGCCATCCAGAAGGCACCGTCGCTGCCGGCATGCAGGGGCACCCACTGGTCCGCGTACTTGCAGACCTGGGAGAAGTCGGGCGAGAACACCACTGCCTTGGTGCCATTGTGTCGCGACTCGGCGAAGAAGTGGCAATCGGGCGTGCGTGTCATGTTCAGGCACGCGCCCATGTCCGCGATCATCTTGGCGTTGTACCAGTCGGCGCCCTCGCAGACGTCGGTTTGCTCGCCCCAGATCTCGGGGAACGCGGTCGGCAGGTCGCAGTACCAGTCGTAGAAGCTCAGGTTCACGCCACCGAACAGCTGCAGGAAACGACCGCCTGCGGCGTAGCTGAGCATCGACATGGCCGGGATCGGCGAGAAGCCTACCACCCGGTCCGGGCCGTGCTGCTTGGCGGTGTGGATGTTGGCCGCTGCCATGATCTCCAGCACCTCGTCCCAACTCGCGCGGCGGAAGCCGCCCTTGCCCCGCGATTGCTGGTAGGCGGTGCGCTTGGCGGGATCAGCTTGCAGGGCCTCCCAGGCAGCCAGCGGGTCGCCTGTTTTTGCCTTTTCTGCACGGTAGGCATCGATCAGCGCGCCGCGGATCAGCGGGTACTTGATCCTGATGGGGCTGTACAGATACCAGGAGAAGGAGATACCGCGTTGACAACCGCGGGGCTCGTACGGCGGTAGCTGATCCTCCAGCAGCGGATAGTCGAGCTGCTGCGTTTCCCACACCACCACGCCGTCCTTTACGTGGATCTGCCAGGAACAACCGCCGGTGCAGTTTACGCCGTGGGTACTGCGCACGACCCGGTCGTGCTGAAAGCGGTTCCTGTAGAACTCCTCCCACTGACGCGTCTGCGGTGCAACAATATCTTTGATCCAACTCATCTGCGTTACCCTCTATGGAAGCTCGTCACTGGGACTTGGTTTGTCGGTCGTAGATCGACTGGTTGACTGACTCCTTCTTGCGCCCGCGCCAAGCCATCCCGCAGAGGCCAAAGACGATTGCGCTGCCCACCACGCCGCTGGACAGCAGGCCGATTCCGTAATCCCTGGGTTGCTGGTACGCGTGCTCGGCATCGGCACGCTGCAGGAAGGCGACCAAGGCGTTGATCTCGGTCTCGGTCAGCGGCTGGTCCTCGTATGCCGCCTGCATGACCGGGAAGGGCGCCTGCCCGATCATCACCTTCACGCCCGCATGTCCCATTCTGGAGAACACGGTGGTGAGTTCGCGGGCCAGGATGCCACCGCCCATCACGGCATCGTTCTTGACGTCGTGGCATGCGTTGCAGGTCGGCCCCCCCTCCTCGAAACGCACGGTACCCTCGAACAGGTCGCTACCCAGCTCGACCATCGCTTCGGACGCTTCGGACGCTTCGGACGCTTCGGACGCTTCGGACGCCTCGGACGCTTCGGACGCCTCGGCCGGCTCGGGTGGCGCTTGCGGCGTTGCCGCCGTGGCTTGTGCTGCGCCTGCGTCACCGCTGCCCGCGATATAGGCGAGCACCGATTCGATTTCTGCTCGCGACAACATCGCGTCGGGCATAATCATGCCGTTGTACTCCTCGAACACGGCCACCGCGTCGGCGTCGCCCGCCTGGATGAGGGTTTGCGAGGATGCAATGAAACTAACCAGCCATTCGTGCGACCGACGCTCCCCGATACCGGCGAGGTCTGGACCGATCAGGCGGCCACCGCCGATCGTATGGCAGGCGGCGCAGATCTTGTAGTCATCGGCACCGGGTTGGGCGAGCGGACTAGCCGCTACGAAAAGCAGAATGAGGACGAGGATCGTGTGACCCGCAGGATTAGCGGGATCCTTGGGAGCTGCCATCGGGATTCATCACTCCTTCTTACGCTTACGCCCCTACGCTTACGCCGACGCCCGCTTACTGCGGAACTAACAAGCAGGCTGCAGGGGCATTGTGCAAAAGTAAATCAGAGTGTCCATTGCCACGCCATACGTAAAAGCCGACGAATATTGGCACCCCCGTCGTGCCGGCCGGTGCCATGACTGGCAACACGCACGGTCGGCTAAGTAGATTCCGAAGTCCGCGCGGGCTGCACTTACGAAAATAAAAGCGCTCGAGCACCGCCCGAGCGCTCCCAGATGCAGGCCAATAGGCACGCTCCAAACCCCTATAGTTCCCGCGTATCCTGATTCGCACGCTTCGTGCCGCCTGAACAAAACTGGTATCGGAAT
>DCWG01000136.1 GCA_002327525.1 Gammaproteobacteria bacterium UBA2168
CCTCGACGGCATCATGCGCAACACACCGCAGGGCCGTGAGTTCGTTCACGTCGCGCGCAACGAGGGTGTCCGCGGGGCCATCGAGCGCCGCGATGGGGCTTTCGGCGACTACAGTCAAGGACCGTCAGAGGATCAGCTCCGAAGACGGAGTGAGCTCAACCTGCCGCCGGATCGCTAAGTCGCGCGCGCCGTTCTCCAGGCGTGGGCGGATTGTGGCGACGATCAAACGTGTCCTTCGCTTCTCAGTGCTCGAAACGAATCACACATCGCATCCACCACGAGATCGACATCCGCATCACTGTGCGCAGCGGAGATGAAAAACAGGTGTATTCCAGGCACCACGACGCCGCGCTTCATGAGGTGTGCGTAGTAGCGGTTTTCCAGCATCATCGTGCTCTCGTCGAAATGCCGGCCGCGCTCTACGGATTCGCGCGTGAACATCAGATGAAACATCGAATCGGCATGCAGCAGCTGAGCGGGATAGTCTCCCTGCTGCAGAAACTGATTCACACCCTCCGTCAGACGATCGCCCTTGCGCCGCAGATCCGGATAGATCTCGGGGTTGTCGTGCAGATGCCGCACGACGGCGGCTCCCGTGAGCATGGAGACCGGATTGCCGCCAAAGGTGCCCCCTGAGAAGATTGGGTTGTCCTCACCGAAAAAGTTGAATGGTTTCATCAGCTCCCTCGGACCCGCAACCGCGCCGATGGGCATTCCGCCACCCAGTATCTTGCCGTAGGTGGCCAGATCCGGCGTGACATCGAACCGCTCCTGGCCGCCACCATAGCCAAGCCGAAAACCGGTGATCACTTCGTCGAGAATCAACAACACGCCATTGCGTGTACACACCTCGCGCAACTCTCTCAGATAGGGGCCCACATCCAGACGCGGGTTGGAACTCTGCACAGGCTCCAGCAGAACGCAGGCCAGTTCGTCCTTGTTTGACTCGATCAGCTCGAACGCGCGCGGGTCCCGGTATGGTAAGAAGAGTATCTGTTCGGTGGTGGCGTTCGGCACACCGTGACCCTGGGGCCGATGCGAGGGCTGACTCGGATCCGGCTCCAGCACGCCCTCCATGATCACGTAGTCATGCGCCCCGTGGTAGCTGCCGTCGAACATCGCGATCCTGGTCTTGCCGGTCAGGGCCCTGGCCAGACGTATTGCATACATCGTGGCTTCGGTTCCGGTATTGCAGAACACCACCTGTTCCGCGCACGGCGCAGCATCCACCAGTAACTCTGCCAACTCTCCCTGATAGGGATTGGGGATGCCCAGGAGCATGGCTTTCTCCACAGCCGCCCGCGCCGCCTCGACAGCGACATCGGGGTTGTGCCCCAGGAGCAACGGCCCGAATCCCATCGTGAGATCGATGAATTCGTTGCCGTCAGCATCGGTCACCCTGGAGCCCTTCGCCTCGGCGGCATAGAACTTGTACGGCAGAAGGATCGTGCCCACGACTTCCTGTGCGAGCACGCGCGTGTTGCGCTCGAACACCTTCTCCGAGGCAGGCATCATGTCCTGCAGTTCCTGAAATATATCGGTCATGTCGGTCTCCCTTCAGCGTGGTAGTAGATTACCGATGGCATGTTCGGTCAAGGCCATCACGTAAGTTCGCGGAAAATGCTTCTTCTCGAACGGCGCCATCAACGCCAGCCCATCGAGCTGGGCGTTGAACTGGTCTGTCAGCAGGCTCGCATCGAGGTCCCGGCGCAGGATGCCTTGTTTCTACCCTCGCCGAATCAGCTGCTTGAGCTGTTCGTTGTACTGTGCGCCGGAGAGATAACTTAGCCACACCGACCACTCGATGCGGCCCTGGGCATTCAGCGGCAACACCCTCTCACAGAGAAGCCGGAAGCCTTGAGCACATCGTCCATCTGGCGCAACGACTCTATTGCTTCGCGCAATTCCTCGAACAGGCGAGCAACCGCGAAGGACATGATTTCGTCTTTGTCCGCAAAATAGTGCGTCACTACGCCCGTGGTGCAGCCTGTCTCCCTGGCGATGAAGCGCATGCTGACCTTGTCGATGCCGACGTTGCGGATGACGGGCCGTATCACCTCGGCAATCTCACGGCGCCGGGCGTCACGATCACCCGCCGGCCTGTCCCAGATTCTGGTGGCTTTTTGCCAGACAATCTGACGGCTCATGCGTTGTTCCGGAGGTGGAATGACATTTGTCATATATATATCAAGTCCAATCACCCACGGCTATATCCAGGGTGAATCTAGAGGTTTGCGCTGGAAATCAGCCGTGGTTTGTATCGATATGGGTGAGCATCAATACTGTGGCGTTTACACCTGGTAGGGAGAAGAATGTGGGCAAGGAAATCACTGTGTGCCTCAGCTTCGACTTCGACGCCATCTCCGTGTGGGCCGGGCCCCGGGGAACAAAAGCAGCGCCGCTCATCGCACGGGGTGAATTCGGCGAAGTGGGAGCCGAGCGCCTGGTGGATCTCTTCGATGCACGACACATCCCAACCACCTGGTTCATCCCGGGACACACTATCGATACCTACCCTGAGATATGCCGGCGTGTCGCTTCCGCAGGCCACGAGATCGGTTATCACGGCTACTGCCACGAGGCGCCTTCGTCCACGCGCGACGAATACGACGAACGTCAGATTCTCGAACGCTCCATCGAATGCATCGAACGCATCTCAGGCAGACCCCCCGCCGGGCATCGGTTGCCGGGGGGCAATCCCGGCACGCGATGGGTCAACATGTTGCTGGAGCACGGTTTCAGCTACGACAGCTCCATGGCGCCCCGCGATTTCGAACCTACCTACATGCGGCTCGGCGACGTGGTACGCACGGACGGACCACACGAGTTCGGGGCGCCTGTCGACCTCGTCATCCTCCCGTTCGACTGGATTCTGGACGACTGGCCATATTTCAACTACGAACCCCATGGTGGGCGACAGAGGTTGCGCTCACCCAATGACGTGTACGACATCTGGGCGGCCGAGTTCCACTATCTCCATGAGAAGCTGGAAACGGGAGTCTACGTGCTGACCATGCACCCACAGTGCATCGGCAAGGGTAGCCGCATGCTGATGCTCGAGCGATTGATAGATTACTTCGAACAACACACAGGGGTTACATTTTCCACCATGTCAGCGGTTGCAGACACGTTCCGGGCTCGCAAGCCCCTATGATCCCGGGAAATCGAAACGAGGCTCCCAACGAAGTGCGTTCGGCTACCCGATGCCGGATACGGCGCCCGACAGACTGCCTCGTAGACAAAATGCTCCAGGGTATGGGAAGGTTCCAGAAAACCCGAGGAAGAGGGAATCGTGACAGACAAATCCATCAAAACGGGAGCGGCCAAGATCGACTGCCCGACGTTTGAGAATCCGGCCTTCGTGAAGGACGTAGCGCTCGAGAAGGCCACAGTCGCCATCGTCACCTCCGCTTCGCTGCACCACTCCACCGATGACGATTTCGCACCCGTCGACATTGGCTACCGGGTGTTGGAGCGTGAGAGACGGGACATCGTAGTCGGCCACTGGAGCCCCAACTTCGACGCAAGTGGTGTGAGCGCCGACCTCAACGTCGTCTTCCCTATAGATCGCCTTGAGGAACTGGCCGAACGAGGGGTCATCGGATGCGTATCCGACGTACACCTCGCCTACGCTGGCAATCAATTCGACCTGGCGGGCGTGCGCATGGACAGCGGCCCTGCAGGCGCGCAATTGCTGAAAGACAACGAAGTCGACGCCGTTTTACTCACGCCTGTCTGACCCTTGTGCACGCGTACCGTCAGTACGCTCGCACACGTATTCGAAGCAGCCGGTATCGCAACCGTCGCCATCGGCTCAATCCGCGAACAGATCTACAACACTGCCCCGCCCCGGGGGCTGTTCTGCGACTTCCCCCTCGGCCGCCCCCTGGGAGTACCGCAAGACCCTGCATTTCAGCACCGCGTGCTCGAACACGCCCTCGGATTACTGCGTCGTGATGAGCCATCCATCGAGGATTTCCCCGAGGCGATCGAGGACGACGCCACCGAAACCCTGGTCTGTGCTCTGCCACCGCGCCACGATGCCGATGCACATCCGGCACTGGACGAGGCCCGCGGTCTGCGAGGAGCGTACGACCGGGCGGTGGCGAAATTCGGAAATCGGGCGGGTGCGGCGCGATTGTTGGACGCCGACGCGGTGCCCGGCGCGATAGAGGCATTCCTGCGCGTCGCAGATGGAACCCCCTGGAAAGAGGCCGGTATTCCCGGCGTTCCCGCTCGAGTCAGTCAAGACATCCGTG
>DCWG01000128.1 GCA_002327525.1 Gammaproteobacteria bacterium UBA2168
CGAAGGCATCGACTGCGACTACGCCTCCACTGGCCCGCAAGGCCTGCAGCTGGCATTGTCGAACGACTACCAGACCATTCTCCTAGATATCAACCTGCCGCGAATGAACGGCCTCGAAGTCTGTAAAGCGTTACGTAACCAGGGCGTCGACGTGCCCGTGCTGATGCTCACGGCGAGAGATGCGCTGGAAGACAAGCTCGCTGGCTTTGATTCAGGCACCGATGACTATCTGGTCAAGCCGTTTGAGCTGAGTGAGTTGGCTGCTCGCGTAAAGGCGCTGTCCAAACGCCGCAGTTCGCTTGCGCAGAAGCTCGAAGTGGGCCCGCTTGTCATGGATTTGTCGTTGAAGACCGTGAGTCGGGACGGCCAGACGCTCAGCTTGACGCCAACGTGCTGGAAGCTCCTCGAACTTCTGATGCGAGAATCACCGAACGTCGTGAGTCGGGAGAAGATGGAGAGTGCCATCTGGAGTGAGATGGATATGCCAGATTCGAACGTGCTGAAAGTGCATCTCTACAAGCTGAGGCAGCAGGTGGACAAACCTTTCGCGACAAAACTCATCCAAACGGTGTCGACGCATGGCGTTGCGCTCCGTTTGCCCAATGACTGAGGACAAACAGACCCGATCGCTGCCCAGCTTGCGGCGGTATCTTCTGATCTGGTTCGCCGGATGTGCGATCGTGATGGTGTTCGCCTACACGCAACTCTTGGAGTACTACCTTGAGCTTGGCATTGAGATCAGAACGCAGTCGTCTCTGGAGCGAACAGCCGAGGAGTATGCGGAACGCTATGCGGAAACCGGCCCCCAGGCCGAGCCTCCAACCGGGCCCAGTCTTTCCGGATACCTCGACCTGTCCGATATTCCGGCGCAGATTCTCTCGGTGTTCCGGCTCGAAGATCTTCAGCACGGCGAGGCGCTGCGCTTCACGAACCTGGACTTCAACGAAAACGATGAAAAAGAATTTTCGGTAGACACCGGAGACCTCTGCCTGGAAGGGACCTGTGAACTCATCTTTCTTTATTCCTATGAATTGAACCCTGGTGAGTGGCTTTATCTGGTCCACGGCATCGTGGGCAGCGAGGAAATCTACGAAGAACTGGAATTCACGGATCAGTTTGCGTATGCGATTGGCGGCCTCTTTGCGGGGTCGTTGTTGCTTGTTGCCATCCTGCTGGTCCGCAACATCGACGCACCGTTGCGGAAGCTGAATGATTGGAGTGCTGCCCAAAGCGCCGACAATCCCAGCTTCGAGCTGCCCAATCTGCGTTTCCAGGAGCTCGATGCGCTGGCGAACCGGATTCAATTTGCATTTGAGCGGATGCGGGAAGGCGTGAACAAGGAAAAGCTGTTTCTACGTCATGCGAGTCATGAGCTGCGAACGCCGATCGCCATTTTGTCCAGTAACGTGGAGCTCATCGACCGCCTGACCGATCGTCCGGAACGGACCGAGGCAGAGCAGGCAGCGTTTGTTCGCCAATACCGCGCGCTGGATGACGTTCAGCTCCTCATGGAAACGCTGCTCTGGGTGAACCGGCAGTCGGATAATGTACCAAGGTCGGAGCATATTGATCTCCGTAGTGAGACAAACGACATCGTCGAGAACTTTCGCTATCTACTGGATGAACGGGATGTGTCCTTGACCGTTACCGGCAGCGGTGAGGTGACTGCACCGGCGGCGGCCGTCCGCATCGTGTTGTCGAATCTGGTGCGGAATGCCTTCCAATATACTGTGGATGGCGAGGTGCGGATTGCCATTTCAGATCAGGCGGTGTCCATCGAAAACTTCAATTCCGCGGATGACGACCTTCAGCCCGATGATGAATACGGATTTGGATTCGGTCTGGAGCTAGTGGCCCTCATCTGCCAGCGCTTTGGTTGGCGCTATACCTCCTCTGAAGCGCTGCGTGGCAGGATGACCACCGTCCAGTTTTAACGCCTTCGTTAACCTACCGTTTACCTTCTGCCCGTTACCCTGTCTGGGTATGGATCGATCTCGCTTGAAGATAGGGCTGGCTTGTTGCGTCGGAATTGCCGTGTGCAGCCTTATTCTGCTGACCGGTCCTGAGCCGCTGGAGGAGAGCCTTCCGGGAGAAAACCCTCGTGTTTCCATCGGCAAGCTCGAACGCAGCGTCGTTGCGAACACCGTGACAGCATTTGGTGTGCTTTCGCCGCGGCAATCGCTGCAACTCACCACACAAGTGCCGGGTGAGATTTCCTGGGTAAGCGATGACCTCGAAGCTGGCAACGAGGTTTCTGAGGGAGATCTACTGCTTAAGATCGACGAGCGTGACTACGCTATAGCGGTTGCCAGTGCTGAAGCGCGGTACGCCCAGGCCGAAGCCAATATCGAAATCGAGGAAGGTCGTTCTGAAATTGCCCGGCTCGAATGGGCAGCGTGGCAGGAAAATCAAGATGAAAATCTACCCGCTAATCCACTGGCGCTGAGGGCACCGCAGCGAGCCGAAGCGGTAGCGCGCCGCAAGGTCATTAGTGCGGAACTGGACAGCACCAGACTTGCGCTGGAGCGAACCGCAGTGCGGGCGCCCTGGCCCGCAACGGTCGTGCACGCGAACGCAATCGTCGGTCAGTTATTGTCGGTGGGCGAGGTTACGGCAACGCTCTTTCCGCTGGACTACGCGGTGGTTGAACTCCATGTACCGGTCAAAACGGTGCAACTGCTCGATGCGGGGATCGATCGCATCGAACTGCGGCCGGTACACGATCTCAGCATGCCACCGGTCGTCGGAACGCTCGAAGGGATTGTCAAAAATCTGACTGACGATACACGGCTCGCCACGGTCCGCGTTCGTATCGATGAGCCACTTGATCAAGAGGGTTGGGCGTACGGCATGCACCTGGAGGCCAAACTGGTCGCAGAGCAGGAGCGTGCCGTTGCACTCGTCCCGGCGGACCTCATCGTCAGCGGCAATCTGATCTGGATTTATCGCGACGGACGCGCTCAACGTCATCAGTTGTACCCGGTTGAAGTTCGAGGTCAGACAGTCTGGGTCGAGGACAACTTCGACGCAGGTGACGCCTTGATCGTCGAACGCCCTATTGGCCTCTTCGATGGGGCTTCAGTTGAAGTGGCGGAAGGGTAAGTGGCCGAGCGTCAGTCGGTATCCCTGTGGTTTCTGCACAACCCCACCGCGGCGAATCTGCTCATGTGGGTGTTTCTCATCGGCGGCGTGATTGCCGTTTTCAACATGCGGCAGGAAGTCTTCCCGACAGCGGTCCTCGACACCATCGAGATTCGTGCTGAGTATCGGGGGGCAACAGCTTCAGAAGTGGAAACACAGGTTGTGCAGCAGATGGAGCAGAGCATCGATACCCTGCGCGACATTCACACCATCGTCAGCGAGACTCAATCGGGCGGGGCCAACATCTTTGTCATGTTGGACGATGGCGCGGATGCCCAGCGAACCCTGGACGAAATCCGCAGTGCCATTGATGGTCTTAACTCGCTACCGGCTGATCTGGAACCGCCAACCATCATACAGGTGAGGGACGACGGTGAGGATATCGAGCTGGGATTCTACGGTTTTCAATCACGTGAAGAACTGCATGCGTTCTCAGAGCTTGCGCGGGAGCGGCTCTTAAATCTGCCCAGCGTGGGCCAGGTAGAAGTAGACGGGGCCGGTGAGCCTGAAATTGCGGTGCGGGTATCACCTGACAGAGCACGGTTATTTGGCATCTCGCTTCGTGATGTCACAGAGCGCATTCGGCGGGCATCGTTCGAACTCTCTGGCGGCGCCATTCGAAGTTCGACGGGAGAGTATGGGCTGGCGACAGGGCTTGATCGACGTTATGCCCACGAGTTCGAAGGCATAGCGATCGTCGAATCGCCAAGTGGCGTGCCTTTGACGCTGTCACAGATTGCGAGCGTTGAGAATGGATTCCGCCCGCATGGGAAGCGCTACCGCATCAACGGTTCGCTTGGCGTCATGATGAATGTTTTCGGTTCCGGGATCGCCACGCCTTCAGAAGTGTCAGAAAGTGTCAGGGCGTTGCTTGCTGAGATCGAGTCCGAGATGCCAACCGGCGGGGCGGTGATCTTCGACGACGACGCTAAGAGCTTCGCTGACCGTGTCGGGATCCTTGCGGACAGTGCGCTTATCGGATTGGCGCTGGTGTTGATTCTCCTGTTTCTGGTGCTCGAAGCACGGGTTGCCTTCTGGGTGGCCGTCGGTCTGCCGGTCGCGATGCTGGGTGGTGCAGCCCTGTTCGCGCTGACACCGTACACGATCAACTTCATCTCCGTTTTTGCATTCATCATCGTCATCGGTGTCGTTGTCGACGATGCGGTGGTCATTGGTGAGTCGATATACTCGGGTATGCAATCCGGGATGTCTCCCCTGGATTCGGCGGCGGATACGCTCTCCCGATTCAGTACCGTAGTTACGCTCGCCATTGCGACGAACATCATTGCGTTTACACCCATATTCTTCATGCCGGGCCAGCTGGGGTTGTTCCTGCTTGCCATCCCCGTGGTGACGACATGCGTGTTTGCCATCTCGTTGATCGAAGCGCTGTGGATTCTTCCGGCGCACCTTGCCTATGGCAGGGAACGCAAATCAGGCGCCGGACGGAACCAGCGCTGGGTGCAGGAACGCTTTGAACGCCTGCGAGAAGACTATTTTGTTCCCTGGGCGGAGTCGTGTCTTGCCAATCGTGGACTAGTGATCACCGTGGGTTTGCTTGTCGCTGTCTCCATTGTCAGCTGGGTTGCCAGCGGTCGCGTTCCAATTTCATTGCAGCCAGCATTTGAAAGCGAGCAAGTCTCGGCAATTTACGCGCTCAATCCCGGCGCATCAGATCGCCAGGTCGACGAGATGGCGGATGAGATTGAAACGCTGGGGCGTCAGGTGCTGCAAAGCCTCGGTGATGAAGAGGATATCAAAGGTATCTACATGCAGTTGGGCTCGCCGGTCAGTCATCAGGGCGCGGTCACCTTCAGCCTGGTCGACCCTGGGGATCGGCCGTTTACCGCGGGTGAGTTTGCCGAGCAGTGGCGCGATCTGATTGGACAGCCTGCCAAGCTGACGCAGCTGTCCATCGACTACCTGCAGGGACCGGGCGATGGTCGGGATCTCACGATTGAAATTGCGCACGCCGACTCTGCTGTGAGCCGGCGCGCGGCAGAGTCGCTGGTTCGACGGTTGCAGGAGATTGCGGGTGTCGGTCAGATTTCATACAGCGGCAACGCTTTTCGGTCGGAAGTGCGGTTCGAGCTCACCACGGTGGGCCGGGCGCTCGGTTTCGACGAATCCGAAATCTCCAGTCGCCTGCGGGCTCAGCTCGACGGCCTGGAAGCAACGCGCCTGACTCGTGGTACCAACGAAGTTCGAGTGATGATCCGGGGAGATCACGGGGATGATCGGGTTCTCCCGGACCTGAGCAGTCTCATCCTCACCTCCAGCGAAGGCCGACAGGCAGCGTTGGGCGATATCGCGAAGATCCATTGGGAGCGTGGTGCGGTGCAGCTGCGACGGATTAACGGACAGCGCATCGAGCGGGTCGAAGCCACCATTGATCGACGCGTCACATCGAAGGGTCTGGTTGAAGACCTGGTGAGTGATGACCTCCTGCCAGGTCTGGAGGCGGAGTATCCGGGGCTCACGACCTGGGATGAAGCAATTGATACCGACGAAGACGCTGAGACTGAATCGGGATTGATGCTCGCCACCGTCGGGGTTCTGGCTGCCATCTTCGTGCTCATCGGCGCCTACGCGCGCAGTTTGCGCTACAGTGTGGTTTTGCTGGCTACCATTCCTTTGAGCGCAACCGGGGCGCTGCTTGGTCATATCATTCTGGGCATTGAGCTCAGCGCCGCGAGCTTCCTGGGACTCCTGGCACTCGGCGGTCTGGTCATCAACGCAGGCTTGTTACTGCACCTGCGCTATACCGAAGCGCTGCAAACGGGCGCCAGTCCTGAGGTGGCTATGGTCTCTGCCGTGCGGGACCGGTTCAGGCCGATTGTGCTGTCCAGCGTGACCACACTGGTGGGGCTCGCACCACTCATGTTGACTACATCTATTCAGGCAGCGCCCATGCGCCCGATCGCCGTGTCTGTCGGATTCGGTATGGTGTTTTCCATTCCCGTGATTCTGCTCCTTCTGCCCTGCATCGTGGTGTCCCTGGAGCGAGGCCGTAACAGCGAAAGTGACCATCTCCAGTTGAAGAATGATGGCGAGGCGGCGGTTTGAAACGACTGGCACTGGCAATTGCACTCATATGGATGACCGGCTGTGTCTCTGCGCCGGAGGTGCAGATGGTGCCGGACCCGGTTCGTGAGGGTGATGCGTCTTTGTTTGGCGATGAGCCGCGCGGCGAGGTCGAGCAGTGGTGGCGGCACCTGGAAGACGATGTGCTGCACCGCCTGATCGCCACCGGCCTGGCAGGCAGCCCTTCCCCCAGAATAGCACTGGCGCGGCTGGCTCAAGCGGAGTCAGAGCTGGCCGTTGCCCAATCTACGCTCTGGCCGTCGTTACAGGGCCGGGGTGCAAGGGAGGTCATCAACTTCTCAGGAAGAGATTCCGATACGCGATCAGACCTCGGCGCACTCGAACTTGGCTGGGATGTCGGGCTCTGGGGCAAGCGCCGGCTCGAGATCGAGGATGCTCGACAGTTTCGCGAGCAGAGATGGTTCGAGCTTCAATCCGTCGAACTCGCGCTGAGTACGTCCATTGCGGAAACGTACTATCAAATCGTCGAACTGAGGACGCAGGGATCGTTGCTCACCGCGCAGATCCAGGTCAACAAAGATCTGGAGCGGCTGATCGAAGCCCGCTTTCGTCTCGGCCAGGCGCCGGTCAATCAGCTATATCAGCAGCGTGAGCAGACGACGTTGCTCGTGCAGTTGAAACTGGTGAATGACACAAGGCACGAGGCGTTGGAAAAGAGCTTGGACGTACTGCTCGGTGAGCTCCCCGATACCGTTCTCCGGGTGACGCAAATCGAAGTGCCGGATACGCCAGGGCTAATGGGGTTGGGTGCACCGGAGGATCTGATTCGCCACAGAGC
>DCWG01000110.1 GCA_002327525.1 Gammaproteobacteria bacterium UBA2168
CGTCATGGAATAGCAGATGCGTTTGTGCCCTTCGAGCAGCGGTTTGAGGAACGTCTCTTTCTGATAGTCGGTACCGTGTTCCAGGAGCGTGAGCATGGTCGCGTCATCCGGCCCCTGCGTGTTTAATGATAGGGCGCCCAGAAAGCTCTCGCCGAGTTCCATCTGCACCAGCGCATTTGCCAGGGGTTTGAGTCCCATGCCGCCATGCTCGGGCGGGATGAAAGGGCACCACAGCTCCTCGCTGCGAGCTTTCTGCCGAAGTTCGAGAAGCACGGTATCGAAATTCTCCACTGTGCACTTTTCCTCCGCCGGAATGCACTCTTCCTGCACGAAGGCACGCACCTTTGCGCGGACGGCTTTTGTCTCTTCCGGTATCTCGAAGTCAATCATGGGATGGTTCCTTCTGCGTCGTCTTTGCGTTTGGTAGTCATAGGTAGTCAAACAAATATAATCAGCCATATCCACAAGAGCGGGAATTCATGCCCCTGCAGACAACTCCACGCCGTGTACCCGGGCGCGTGCGCGATGAATTGACGGAAGCGGGAATGGCGACGTGACCGAGCCGGCTTTCCTCGAGAACCTCGAACTGCTCGTGCTCGCGGCGGACGATGCGGCCGCACCCTGTATCCGTGCAGCGGCGTTTGCAGCACGGCTCGCCGCAAACTGTGGCGCCAGGGTGACATTGTCCTCGAACATCGCGCTCGCCGGGGACCGGTTCACGACCCGAAACCTGCCTACCTGGTCACCAGCGCCTGGCGAGACTGCAGGTGCGTGGGCTCGTGCAAACCCGGCAAGAATGCTGATCACGGCCACCACGCAACACTCCCGAACGCCGTGCGCCGACGATGTCAGCATCGTCGAGATCACCATGGATGCAGGAGAGAGCGAGGCGACACTATTCGCGAGTTCGGGCCTCGCCGATCTGCTCGGTGATCCCTCCCGCGCGCCGCTGTTCCCCAAAGGCCAGTTCGGCGCAGCAACCACCCCGGCTATGCCACCTTCACCGCGCTCTGTGGCCTGCACATCACGCGAGAGCGATTTCATCTCGCCGACACGGCCATCGTGTCCGGCACGGACACCCTCAGCTGGATCAACTGGAAAGCCGCCTCCGCTTCCATTTCGGGTGCCGACATCCACCGGGAAGGTGCCAATGCGGAATGGCCCGTGCTCCCCTGCCTCGACGGCTACGTGGCGATGGTGTACACGGAGCGCGACTGGCCGGCGCTGGTGGAAATGATAAACGTTGAGGCACTGCGCGCGCCGCAGTATTCACACCCCAAGGCGCGCAACCAGCACCGCAGCAGCTATCTGGACATCATGCGAGCCTGGATGGCCGACAAGACCAAAATGCAACTCACCGACCTCTTTCAGCGCTATGCCATCCCCGCGGCGGCTGTCTCCACCCCTTCTGATCTTCTCGACGATCCGCTACTCGCACATCGTAAGGCGCTGCCATTCATGGAAGATGCGCAGGGCACGCGGTTGCAAACACCCGCCCCACCCCACCGTATCACCCGGCGTCAGTCCGGGCGCCCCGGTCGTGCCAGCAAGGAATCGGAACCGGGTCTGCCCCTGTCCGGTTTTCGCATCGTCGATCTCGGCATCATCACTGCAGGGGCCGGCACGACCGCACTGCTGGCGGATCTGGGCGCCGAGGTGATCAAGATCGAATCGGACCGCTACCCCGATCCGCTGCGAGCCTGGGCGGGATCAGACGACTCACCGCTGTTCAAATTCAACAATCGCAACAAAGTGGGGGTCGCGCTGGATCTCAAGACTGACGAGGGCAAGGCGCACTTCCTGGAGCTCGTGGCCGGTGCCGATGCTGTGGTAGAGAATTTCCGGCGGGGTGTACTCGACCGGCTCGGCTTTTCGTTCGACACACTGGTTCACCACAGGCCGGGTGTTCTGCTCGCATCCATCTCGGGGCAGGGTCTGGACGGGCCGGGCAGCCAGGGCGGAACCTATGGTTCGACGCTCGAAGCTTCGTGCGGATTTGCAGCGCAGACCTGTTATGAGGACGGACAACCATACATCACGGGTCGCAACGTCAACTATCCCGACCAGACCGTCTGTCTGTACGCGGCGGCCATGGTGGCGCTGGCTCTGCACCACAGCCGCAGGTCCGGGGATGCGATGCATCTCGATATCTCACAGCGTGACGTCGCGCTTTACATGCTGGGAGAAGAACTGGAGCGTGTTTCCAGGGTCCCGGTGGCGGCAGCCGCAACACCCGAACTGGCACTCGAGGACATGTTCTGCTGCAGCGATGCACGCTGGGTAGCGCTGGCCGTGCCCCGGCACTGTCCGGTGCCGACCCAGGGTCCCGACGCCTGGACGCACGCCGCCGTCTCGCTCTGGTGCGCGGGACACACGTCCATCGATGTGCAGCGCATCTGTCGTCAGGCTGGAAGCGGTGCGGCGCGCGCGGTGTTCGGTTCCGAGATGTACGCCGAGCAGGTGCAACGATCAAGCAGCGCGTTCCAGACCTCTCCCTCCGGGGACGTGGTCAAGGGATTTCCCTTCCAGTTCTCCCACCGGCCCATGGACATTCGCCTCAATGCACCCTCGATCGGGACACCCTCGATCGGGACACACACCGATCTGTACCTTAGGAAAAACCAGCCACTCTAGAAAGCCCACAGGAGAGAACCGACATGTCACTTGCCCGCGTGGTGCGGAACCCCCAACCTTCACCCAACTGGGAGTGCCCTGGATGAATGTCTCGCAAGCCGTTTTGAAGCGTCGCACAATTCGGGGATTCAAAGCCGATCCCGTGCCCAATGACACGATCGTCGAGGTGATCGATATCGCACGGCACGCCCCCTCCAACAGCAACACACAACCCTGGCATATCGCCGTGGTCTCCGGCGCACCCCGTGACAAGCTGGAGAAGGCGATCTTCAAGGAGATCAACTCGGGCAAGAAACCCTATCCGACCTTTCCGAGCGGGGGCGTGGGACTCACCGGTGTGTACAAACAGCGTCAGTACGACTGCGCCTTCAGCTACTACGCGACTATGGGCATCGCCCGCGAGGACGTGCCGGCACGCCAGGCACTGCTCCTGAAAAACTGGGAGTTTTTCGGAGCACCACATGTCGCCTTTCTCTCCATGCCGGAAACCATGCACCGCGCCAACGCCATCGACATCGGCATCTTCCTGCAAACGGTCATGCTGTTGTTCGTGGAACGGGGTGTGTCGTGCTGTCCGCAGGGAGCGCTCGGCAGCTATCCTGGGCCAGTACGGGAAATCGCCGACATCCCTCGAGACAACGCTATTCTGTGTGGTCTGTCTTTCGGCTACGCACAGGAGGACGCGCTCATCAACGAGGTGAAAATGCAGCGTGAACCGCTGGACGTCGTCGCTTCATTTACCACCTGAAAGCCCGATCTTCGGAGACACCACATTGAACATAGACCCGAAATGGCTGGAGCCCACCTGGTTCATCGACAGCGACAGCAAAACCGTCCGGCGCTTCGCGGACGCCGCCTGCGGTGACGCGAAAGATCCCGTGGACATGGCCAGTGCACTCTTTCACGCGATACGCGACGAAATTCGCTACAACCCCTAGGCGATGGCCAACACGCCGCACGCCTTTCGCGCGAGCACGGTGGCGCTATCCGAGAGCAATTGGTGCATTTCCAAGCCAGTGTTGTTAGCCGACGCGTGCAAACCACCGCGTGTCTACACACATCGCTGGCAGGTGGGCGACACTGTCGTTTGGGACAATCGCTGCCTCATGCACCGTGCCCGAGCCTACGATGCGAAGTATGCACGTATTCTACGCGGCGCTCGCATCTCCGGAAATCCCGCAAGTGAACTTGCGCCACCTACGCTGACGAGCGGGCGGACGCGTTTCATCCATCCACGAAAAACACCTCGCCGCTCTCCGCGTGAGTAACGTAGTTCAGCGCTTGGGCGGATGTGCTGCTCTCATGTCGAGCAGCCGTTCGGCTTCCGGCTCCAGATCCTCGAACGTGGCGTCCACGCCGAGTTCGACCGCATCATTGACGAACACCTGAGAGCGGTAGTAGCGCCCGCCCGCGGCGTTGATCACGACACCGTTCGGCGCCTCCTCGGAACACATGTACAGCACCGCGGGACTCACCAGTTTGGGTGCTGACTTCGGGGGCGGGTCATTCACGTCGAAGTCGCGCCCCGGAATGGTGGCGATCATGCGGGTGGCCGCACCCGGCGCCAAGGTATTGATACGCACGTTGTTCCTCGCACCTTCCAGCGCCAGTACGTTCATCATACCGAGCATACCCATCTTCGCAGCACCGTAGTTGGCCTGGCCGAAATTTCCATAGATGCCGCTACCGGAACTGGTCAGCACCACGCGCCCGTACTTTTGCTCGTTCATGATCGGCCAGGCCGCATGCGTGACATATGCACTGCCGTTGAGATGCACGTTGATGACGATATCCCATTCGTCCATCGTCATCTTCTTGAAGGATTTGTCACGCAGAATGCCGGCGTTGTTCACCAGAATGTCGACACGACCGTAGGCGCTGATGGCATCGTCGATGATGGACTGCGCCCCCGCCCTGTCGGAAACCGATGCCTTGTTGGCAATCGCGGTACCACCCGCCTCCACTATCTCCTGTACAACGGCGTCGGCGGAATCGCCGGATCCGGAGCCATCCACCGCACCGCCAAGATCGTTGACCACGACCTTCGCGCCACGCTTTGCAAATTCATGGGCATGAGACCGGCCAAGACCGTTGCCGGCACCCGTGATCACCACCACCTTGTCCTGGAATTCGCTGTGCTGATAATCGCTCATGTTTCCTCCCGAATACGCTGAAGCAGACTCTGCATTCTCAGCTGCCCGACAAATGCGTACAAGCACTCGCAACGCAGGGAAAATCCGTAGATTTGGGTGCATCGTACCCGCGCGTGCCCACGCAACCGCAGAGCGGCGGCGTCCGTCACGTCATTTTCGGTAGGTTCGCGAGTTCTGCACCACCGGGTCCAGCAACGAGAGATCGCCCTCCTCGATGCTGTTACCCCTCGGGAAAGGCGGCCCTGGTTCCATGCCGATGCCCACCATTACGCGTTCATCCTGGTAGTAGCAGTCATAGACTTGAAACAGCAGCCCTGCGAACAGTTCCGGCTGAGCCTCGCTGAACGCGAGTGCGTGAGCATGGCGCTCGGTGTAGGGAAGTTCGCCGAACGATGCATCTAACTGTTCGACGATACCCACCAGCACGGGAATGAACTCCGCACTCTTTTTGCGCAGGTAAGCCACGAGATCCAGCGTTCCTGCGCTTGGCATTTTGCCGTCGTCGCTCTCCGGAAGCACCGCGTCCAGGAGTGCTGCAAGTGTCTTCTGCTGGGCGGGTGTCAGCGGATGGTCGGTCGTTATCACATTGTCATTCATGGTGATCAGTCGAACAGGTTAGCGAGGTTTTTCTTCATGGTATCGGCAACATAGAGCGCAAGCGCCTGGATGGTGCTGGTCGGATTCACACCCCCGGCAGTGACGAAAACACTGCCGTCGACGATGAACAGATTTTTGACATCATGACTGCGGCCCCAGGAATTCACCACGGAGGTCGCAGGGTCGTTACCCATCCTGGCGGTACCGAGCAGGTGCCACCCCGATACCTGTATCAGTCCTCCGTTGTATATCTCGGTCGCACCCGCCGCCTCCATGACCTCCTCCGCGCGAGCCAGACCATATTCCAGCATCCGCGTGCTGTTTTCACTGAGTTGGTATTGGATCCTGGGTGCGGGGATGCCGTCGGAGTCGACCAGTTCTGGATCGAGCGTGACGCAATTGTGCTCCTCGGGCAGATCCTCACAGAGCACACCGATGGACGCAATGTGATCGAAGCGTTTTCGAAACGCCTCGTGATGTCCGGGACCCCATGGAATGGTTCCGGATGCAAAACCTCCCAGCGCGGTTGCCAGAGGACCCGGGCCGCGTGTGATCTGCATGTTATAACCTCGCACGAACCCCCGCGACAGGTCAGTTTCGTAGAATTCCTTACTGAGAATGCAGCAGCCGCTGGGCCCTTTGTGGCTGTCCAGGCGTTCCTCGAACACGCCCTGCACGAACCCGACGGGATGGAACATCAGATTCTTACCCACCAGACCGCTGCTGTTGGCCAGCCCCTCCGGGAAGCGTTCCGACCTGGAGTTCAGCAGGATGCGCGGCGTACCGACACCGTTGCACGCCATCACGACGATTTCAGCCTTCTGGTGGACCTCGCTGCCTTCCTCATCGTAGTAGATGACACCATCCGCCATACCGTCACCGTTCAGAGTTATCTCACGTACCCGACAGCGCGTCCTCAGTTCTACCCCGGCCCGAATGGCTTCTGGCCAATAGGTGATATCGGTGCTCGATTTGGCACCCTGAGAACAGCCTGACATGCACGGCCCGAGGTTTAGGCATTTGTCCCGCCCCTCATAGGGGCGCGAAACGATGGCGCTGTCCGAAGGCCACCAGTGCCAGCCCAGCTTGTTGTAACCCCTGGCGACGGTTTCACCCACCAGCCCCAATGGTACGGGCGGCAACGGGGGTTGCTTCGGCGGGTACATGGGATCACCAGCGAGCCCCGACACACCCATCATGCGGTCGTTCTGGCTGAAGTAGGGTTCCAGTTGTTCGTAGCTGACTGGCCAGTCTTCGGCCACACCGTCCAACGTTCTTACTTTGAAATCAGAGGGATGCAGCCGTGGAAAGTGCGCCGCGTAGAGGATGGTGCCACCGCCGACACCATTGAAATTGACTACGGTAATCGGCGATTCATCGTTGTTGATGGGATAGTCCGTCTCGAGTCCCCGCACGTTGGGATCGATGCTGAAGGAACCGAACTGGTGGCTCTCCCAGTCGGATCGGTTCGATGGATACTCTGCTGGATGGGGCCAGTCACCCTGCTCCAGGCACACGATATGCATCCGTGTATCGGCGAGGCTCCAGGCAACGGCCGCTCCAGAGGCACCTGCGCCGATGATCAACACATCAACCGGTTGGTTGTCGGATGCCCGCGCCATCTCTGCCCCTTCTTGTCCGAACCGAGGTCCGAGAAGATATCATGAAGGGGGAGCGCGGGGGTGCAGCCGGAGCAAACCGTTGATGAAACGCACACTTTCATCCGGCATTCAAACCTCTCGCGTTGTCCGGGTATCATCTGCCTCGCCACCACTACCACCAACGCAGGACACCTGAGCATGAATTCATCCAACAGAATGAACGGCCAGTGGCGATTGAAGTCCCGACCGAGGGGAATGGTCACCGAAAACGACTTCGAATACGTGCAAGAACCGGTGCCTGAACTGAAGGCGGGCGAATTCCTGATCCGCAACCTCTACCTGGCTTTCGAACCCGCCATGCGCGGCTGGCTAAACGACGTGAAGAGCTACGTACCACCCGTTCAGCTTGGGGAGGTCATGCGCGCGAGCACCGTCGGCCAGGTGATCGAATCGAACAACCTCGACTTCGTTGAAGGTGAGTTCGTGTCCGGCATGCTCGGCTGGCAGGAGTTCGCCGTCTCCGACGCGGCCCCGGGGGTGATGGGCCGTATCGGAAAGGTACCCGAGGGCGTGGACCCCGTTCTCACGCTGAGTGCGCTGGGCGGCACCGGCCTCACCGCGTACTTTGGCATGCTCGACATCGGCAGGCCCGAGGAAGGCGATGTTGTGGTGGTATCAGGGGCGGCCGGAGCCACTGGCTCGGTAGCGGGCCAGATCGCGCGCATCAAGGGAGCCTCGAAAGTGATCGGCATCGCCGGCGGCGAGCGCAAGTGCAACTGGCTGGTCGACGACCTGGGATTCGATGCGGCTATCGACTACAAGGCGCAGAACGTAAACGCACGCGTGCGTGAGGAATGCCCCAAAGGTATCGACGTGTTCTTCGACAACGTGGGGGGCGACATTCTGGATGACGCGCTGCTCAACATGGCGCAAAACGGACGCATCGTGCTGTGCGGCGCCATCTCATCCTACAACGAGGAAGAACTCCCACCCGGGCCGAAGAACTACATGCAACTCGTGATTCGCCGTTGCACCATGCAGGGTTTCATTCTGATCGACTATTTCGACCAGGCCGCGCCGGCGGTGGCCGAACTCTCCCAATGGATCGCACAAGGCAGACTCAAACACGCCGAGGACGTACAGGAAGGCTTCGAGAATACGCCGAAGACCTTTCTGCGTCTGTTCGAAGGCAGGAACCTAGGCAAACAACTGCTGAAGATCGCCGACGTACAGCCGTGAGGAATCTCGGATTCTGGAGGGATGCGACCATCGGATCGAAGTTCAGGCGCCCGGGGCCGGTGTGTCGGCCGCCATAGAGGCCAGGAACAGATCCTTCAGGCTGAGTATGCCCAGAGGACGGCCCTCCTCCACGACGGGTAAGTGACGGATGCCGTGGGTTTTCATCAGCTGAAGGCAGTGCTCCAGCGTGTCGTCGCGCGTAACGGTAACCACTTCCGTCGTCATCACCTCCGAGACCTTGGTCGTTTCAGCTACATTACGGCTGAGAATCACTTTTCGGACGTAGTCGCGCTCGGACAGAATCCCGACCAGGTAGTCTTCGATCTGCACCAGAAGCGCTCCGATGTTCTCCGCGTTCATCTTCTCCAGGGCTTCATAGACTGACGCAAGAGGTTCTATCCACACGACATCACGGCCCTTTGCGTCCAACAAATCGTCAACTGTACGATCCACTCTTCCTCCTGGCTGGTGATTTGCTGCTCCACCGGCCTGCATCGTGAGGTTGCAACCGGGGATCGCGAATGATAATTCATTCAACGTACATATCAGAAGGCGTAAAGAGCGGATTTTCCACGCTCACGTATCTGACGCCAGAGTGTCGAATCGCAACTATGAGACTCGAAAACAAAGTAGCGTTCGTGAGCGACGCGGGGGCCGGCATCGGCAGAGCGTGCGCGCTGCTTTCGCCAGCGAAGGCGCAAGAGTCGTCATCGCGCCAGGCATCGTGCTCAGCGAGCGGGTGGGTGGACGCATGCAGGTCGATTTCAGCGATGCTCTCAAGGATCAGATCGATACCGCTTTGGAAAACGCTGGTAACCTCGTCAGCAAGCGCCATCCCTTCGGTTTCGGAATGCCGGAAGACATCGCGCCCATCGCGCTATTCCTGGCAAGTGGCGAGAGCCGCATGGTGAACGCCGCCGTCATTCCCGCGCAAGGCGGTGCATCATTTTATTGAGTCCTTAGGGGGGGCGATGCTCGAGCCATACACCGTATTGGATTTCACCGACGAACGCGGCGAGATAGGTCCCATGATACTGGGCGATCTCGGCGCGGACGTGATCCGTGTAGAGCCGCCAGAAGGCTCTGCGTCCAGGGCTTGCGCACCATTGATGTCCGACTCAGGCGAGGCTCTCGACAGCCTTTCGTTTCTGGCTTTCAACCGCAACAAACGCTCCCTCGTGCTGAACCCGGAATCCGCGGACGACCAAATCGTCCTCGAAGAGCTGATTCGCCGCTGTAACTTCCTTTTCGAATCAGCCCCCACCGGCATCCTCGCTGCATATGGCGTCGACTTCGATCGAGCACGTGCACTGAACCCGCGCATCGTCCACGTGCGTATCTCGCCCTTCGGTAAAGACGGACCTCACGCCGATTATCTTGGCAACGATCTGGTGCTCGCTGCCATGGGTGGACCGGTTGCGCTGCAGGGGCCCGTAGATCGCGCTCCGGTCCGTTTGAGCGTGCCTCAGGTGTGGCGGCATGCGGGTGCCGAGGCCGCGGCGGGTGCGATGGCCGCGCATCATAAGATGCTGCGCTCCGGTACTGCGCAATTCGTCGATCTGTCCGCCCAGAGGGTCATGACCTGGACCATGCTGAACGCCATGGATGCGTACGCGATACAGGGTTTTGATTTCCAGCGCGGCGGTGGGTTCAACACCGGCACGACGCAGTTCGACATCGTCCATCCCACCACCGACGGCCATATCCTGGCGGTGCCCTTCTCCGAGGTGATTCTCGGCTGCCTGCCCTGGATGATAGAAGAGGGCATCGCTGACGCATCTTTGCGTGATATCGATTGGGCGGCCTACGACGAGAACATCCGCGATCCCGACGCCAAACCCCTGAACATCTACCAGGGTGCGGATCTTTGTCGCGCGTTGTTTGCACGCCACACCAAGCAGGAACTGTTCGAGTTCGGCCTGAACAACGGCATTACTCTCGCGCCTGCGAACACGCTGGCAGAGCTGCTGGCACTGGAACACCTGCAAGCAAGGCAATACTGGTACCCCCTCGAACTGCCGAACGGCGACACGGTGCGAAGTCCGGGGCTGTGGGTCAAACCCAGCGCCTCGCCACTGTCCATACGACGAAACGCGCCATCGCTCGGTGAACACGACCAGACGATACGCGCCGAACTGAAGAAGCCGGCCTCACCCATCGCCTACCCGGCACCCGACACTCCCGAAACGCTGCCTTTTGAAGGCATCATCGTCACCGATTTCTCCTGGGTCGGTGTGGGTCCCATATCGACCAAATACCTGGCGGATCATGGCGCCACCGTGTTTCGCGTGGAATCCGAGAATCGCCCCGACGTACTGCGTGGAAACGGCCCTTTCAAGGACATGGAACCGGGGCTCGACCGGTCTCAGTTCTTCGGCGATTTCAACACCTCCAAACAGAGCCTTACCCTGGACATGAAGCACCCGGAGGCAATCGAAGTCGCGCGAGCGCTAGTGACACGCTCGGATGCGATGATCGAGAGTTTTGCACCCGGCGCCATCAAGCGGATGGGCCTCGACTACGACGAGGTGCACAAACTCAATCCGCGACTGATCATGGTCAGCACCTGCCTCATGGGTCAGACCGGTCCCGCCGCTCAACTAGCCGGTTACGGTTATCATGCCGGTGCCATTGCAGGGTTCTACGAGGTGACCGGCTGGCCGGACCTCGCGCCGAGCAGCCCATGGGTGGCTTACACCGACACCATAGCACCCCGCTTCGTATCGACGCTGCTGGCGGCCGCGCTCGATCGCAGGCGGCGCACCGGCGAAGGTTGCCACCTCGACGTGGCACAGATCGAAACTGCTCTGCACTTTCTCGGTCCCGAACTACTCGACCTGCAAACCAGCGGCAACGCCGCAACCCGCATCGGCAATCGTTCCGCCGTTCATGCCCCGCAGGGTTGCTACGTCTGCACCGGTGACGACAACTGGTGCGCGATCGCTATTGATAGCGATGCGCAATGGCTCGGGTTGTGCCGCGCGATGGGACGCGACGATCTGGCAAACGACCCGGCCCTGGCCCACCATGCGGGACGCCTCGATGCGCACGATGCCATCGATGAGGCCATCACACATTGGACGCGCACGCGTGATCGCGTCGCGGTGATGCACACCCTGCAGGCGGCCGGTGTCCCTACGGGAGTCGTGCAACGCAGCAGTGATCTCCTGTGCGACCCACAATACGAACACCGCCACTTCTACCGCTACTTCGATCATCCTGTCATGGGTCATATCCCCTACGCGGGTCATCAGTACTGCATCGGAGGATATGCAAACGGGCCGCGCGGTCCGGCTCCAACGCTCGGACAACACAGCCTCGAGATACTGAGCGGATTCCTCGGCTTCAGCGACGAGGCCATCGCGGAGGCCTACGCGAGAGGGGCTATCTTCTAATCATATAAACTGCTTTAAGTAAAATTTATAACTATTTGTTATTTAACGATATTAAACTGATTCCCGTTTACAGTCGATCATCCATTTCAACGGCAACGCACATATCACTGGTTTGACTGTATTCCGATGCATGAACAAGAATAATTCGACCACCACTGCGGCAGGCCAACCTTGGAAGATGAACAAAACGCTGTGACAGACCCACCGCGTGTACACCGCGGCTTGAAGGGCGTCTACTTCGAGCGCTCAGACACCACCTTCATCGACGGCCGCGCCGGCGAGTTGCGCTACCGCGGCTACTCTATCCACGATCTGGCAGCTCACTCGACCTTCGAGGAAACCACCTACCTGCTGTTGCACGGTGAACTCCCCACACGCGAACAACTCACCACGTTCGACGAGGCGCTGAAGGCGGGCAGAACCCTGCCCGCGGAGATCTACGACATCATCGAGATCGTCAAGGACGCCCATCCGATGGAAGTGCTGAGAACGGCCGTCTCGGCGCTCGGCACTTTCGAGGCGAACCTCTCCGATGACTCTACCGAAGCGATTCTCGACAAGGGCACCAGGCTGACCTCTCAGGTTCCCATCATCGTAACCGCGCACCATCGCATGCGTCAGGGCTTCGAACCCATCGCGCCGAATTCCGATCTCGGTCACGCGGCCAACTTCCTCTACATGGTGAAAGACGAGATACCCAGCTCGGATGCCGCACGGCTCATGGATCTCGACATGGTGCTGCACGCCGAGCACGGTTCCAACGCCTCATCTTTCACGGCACGCGTGGTCGCCGGCACGGACGCCAACCTGCACGCTGCTGTTACCGCCGCCATCGCCGCGCTCTCTGGTCCCGCTCACGGTGGGGCAGCCGAAAACGTCATGCACATGGCGAGAGAAGTGGGAGAGGTTGCCAATGTAAAGCGCTACATCAGGAACAAGCGCAAGAACCGCGAACCCATCATGGGATTCGGTCACAGGGTATACCGGGCAGAAGATCCGCGAGCACGGCACCTTCGCGCGGGCGTGGAGCGGCTCTCGCAGGGAATGGGCGAGCCGCACTGGAATGAGATTCTGCAGGCGCTGGTCGAAGCGATGAAACCCTATGCGCGCCACGGTGTGAACGTGAATGTCGACTTCTACTCCGGCGTGATCTACCACCTGCACGGGCTCCCCGAGGATCTCTTCGTACCGATCTTCGCCATGGGCCGTGTGCCGGGCTGGACATTGCACGTACACCAGCAGCTGTTGAACAACATCCTGATCCGGCCGCTTCTTCTCTACGACGGCCCCGAGCAGCGCGACTACATCTCCATCGACAAGCGGGAATGACGGATTTCATACGGGCCTGCACCAAACGCCTCAGGGAGCGGCACTCGAGCATCGTTTTTCCAGAGGGAAGCGATGACCGGATACTGCGGGCGGCACGGCGCCTGTCTGACGAGATCGGCGTCTACGCTACTCTGTTGGGTGACGTTTCCGAGATCGTCCGGCTGGCACGGCAGGCCGACATCCCGACCGACACTCTGCAACTAACGGATCCCACGCAGAGCGACGATGTCGGCCGCTACGCAGAGCTTTATACAGCAAGGCGTCCACGAACCAGCCCACGTCTTGCATCCCGGATCGTACGCAAACCACTCAACCACGCTGCCATGATGGTGGAGTCCGGCGACGTTGATCTGATGGTCGCGGGGGCCTCGCATCCGACCCGGCGTGTCATCGAGGCCGCCGGCCTGTGCATCGGATTGTCAGAAGGCGTGAGTACGCCGTCGGGCTTCTTCGTCATGGTGTTTGCAGACCGGCCGCCGCTCGTGTTCGCCGATTGCGCCGTGAACGTGGATCCGGACGCCGGTGAGCTCGCAAGCATCGCCATAAGCTCGGCCGACAGCGCCGAACGCCTGTTCGGCGAGCCTCCGAAGGTGGCCCTCCTCTCCTTTTCGACGAAGGGTAGCGCCAGCCATCCACGAGTCGACAAGATCGTACAGGCGCTGACGATTGCCCGGGAGCGGGCGCCCGATCTCCTCATCGATGGCGAAATGCAGGCAGACAGCGCGCTGGTTCCCGGTATCGCCGCGGCTAAGGGTGGAGCCTCGGGACCCGTGGTGGGTGATGCCAATGTCCTGGTGTTTCCGGACCTCGATGCCGCGAATATCGCTTACAAGCTGGTGAGTCACCTCGCTCGTGCCCAGGCCGTCGGACCGCTGCTGCAGGGCTTTGCTCGGCCGGTCGCCGATCTTTCGCGGGGAGCCAGCGTCGAGGAAATCGTCAACACCTGTATCGTCGCATTGGCGATGCGATGAATCCCTCGATCCTGCCGTTTGACGTTCCGGGATTTCAGCCCTGTGGCCGCATGTCTGCGGGGTCGATGCCAGCTACCCGCACCGGCGCCTTCATGGCATCGCGACGGAAGGGCTCACCGAGTTCCTGATTGAGCACCACCTCGATGAAGGTAGTTACGCCGTTCGCCTGAGCCTGGCACCCGTCCCGAATCGCATCCCTGAGTTCAGCCGGTGTTTTAACAACAACACCTTTCACGCCACAGGCTTCGGCAACGCCAGCGTAGCTGACTTCACGATTGAGTTCGGTGCCGACGAAGTTATCGTCATACCACAGTATCGTGTTGCGTTTCTCCGCCCCCCACTGGTAGTTGCGAAAAACCACCATGGTGATGCCTGGCCAGTCGTCACGGCCACAGGAACCCATCTCGTTCATCGAGATGCCAAAGGCGCCATCCCCGGAAAATCCCACCACGGGTACATCGGGGCATCCGATCTTCGCACCGAGAATGGACGGGAAGCCGTAACCACAGGGTCCGAACAGACCCGGTGCGAGAAACTTCCGGCCTTGCTCGAAGGTCGGATAGGCATTGCCGATGGCGCAATTATTGCCAATATCGCTCGAGATGATCGCATCCACCGGCAGGCCCGACTGAATTGCCCGCCAGGCCTGGCGGGCCGACATCAGGTCCGCATCCCGGGTTCGCGCATCGGCATTCCAGGTGGTACCCGGATCGTCATCCTCGTGATCCATCCCGGCAAGGGTCTGCCGCCAGCCCGACTTGGCCTCGTGGATCTCGAGCTTGCGCTGTTCGCGCCCTGTATCGCCAGCATCTGGAGACAGCTGTTTGAGTATCTGTTTCGCGACCTGCCCGGCATCCCCGCAGATCCCAACCGTCACCGGTTTGGTCAGCCCGATTCGGTCTGCGTTGATATCCACCTGGATGATGCTCGCCTCGCCTGGCCAATAGTCTATGCCGTACCCGGGCAACGTGGAAAACGGATTGAGCCGCGTACCTAGCGCCAGCACCACGTCGGCTCTCGCGATCAACTCCATGGCCGCTTTGGAACCGTTGTATCCGAGTGGCCCGCACGCCAGCGGATGGCTGCCCGGGAAGCTGTCGTTGTGCTGATAGCCACTGCATACCGGTGCATCCAACCGCTCGGCGAGCACCTGACATGCAGGGATGGCTTCACCAATCACCACCCCGGCACCGGACAGTATGACGGGGAACTTCGCACCCGAGAGCAACGCCGCTGCGCTGGCAACCGCCTCGGCACCGCCCGCGGAACGCTCGAACTGCACGATCTGCGGAAGTTCGACGTCGATGACCTGGGTCCAGAAATCGCGAGGCACGTTGATCTGGGCTGGCGCCGAACCCCTCACCGCCTTAGTGATCACTCGGTTCAGCACTTCGGCCATGCGTGACGGATCGCGCACTTCCTCCTGATAACAGACCATGTCTTTGAACACGGCCATCTGCTCCACTTCCTGAAACCCACCCTGTCCCATTGTCTTGTTGGCAGCTTGCGGGGTGACCAGCAGCATGGGCGTGTGATTCCAATACGCGGTCTTTATGGGGGTAATGAAGTTGGTGATACCCGGGCCGTTCTGGGCGATCACCATGGCGATCTTGCCGGTGCTCCGTGTATACCCATCGCAGATGAAACCGCCGTTGGATTCGTGCGCGACGTCCCAGAACTTGATACCGGCCTGGGGAAAGAGATCGGATATCGGCATGAAAGCCGATCCGATGATGCCGAATCCGTGCTCGATGCCGTGCATCTGCAGAACCTTTACAAAGGCTTCTTCCGTCGTCATCTGGGTCATTATGAGTGTTCCCCTTCATCCTTCTTGCAGCGAACGGCTACTGTAGCAGCGCCACCACTTACCGCATAATGCACGCGCCCGCGATCGGGCTGGGATTCTTCGAACGACACCACCAGGACATAATGCCTGCTGAAGACGGAAAGACGTATGCAATTTACCGCCAATAGCCTGGAACACCACTGGATGCCGTTCACGGCGAACCGTGCATTCAAGAAGGAACCCCGCATCATCGTCGGTGGTGAGGGCGTGTACTTCACCGACCATCATGGCAATCGCGTCATCGACGGGTCGTCGGCCCTGTTCTGCAGCCCGCTCGGCCATGGCCGCAAGGAGATCGCCGAGGCCGTCTACAATCAGCTTCTGCAGAACGACTACGCCTCACCCTTCGGCAGCGCCACCCCCGGCACCTTCGAACTCGCACAGAAGGTGGTTCAGATCGCTCCCGAGGGTATGAGCCATGTGTTCTTCGTCAACTCGGGCTCCGAGAGTATCGATACCGCGCTGAAAATCGTGATGGCATTTCATCGCGCCAACGGTCAGGCGCAGCGCACGCGTTTCGTCTCCCGCGAGCGTGCTTACCACGGCGTTAACATCGGAGGCCTGAGCCTCAGTGGCATCGTCAAGAACCGGGAAACCTTCAGCGGTGTCATTCCGAACGTGGTGTGCATGCGCCACACCTGGGATGCAGAGCAGGTGTTCACACGCGGCCAGCCCGAGGGTGGCAGAGAACTGGCTGAGGATCTGCAACGGTTCTGCGAGACATACGGCGGCACCACTATCGCAGCGGTATTCATCGAGCCCATCGCGGGATCCACCGGCGTGCTGGTCCCGCCGATCGGCTATCTGGAGCGCATTCGCGAGATCTGCGACGAACACGGCATTCTGCTGGTGTTTGACGAGGTGATCACGGGATTTGGCCGCACCGGCTCCGCCTTCGCATCTCAGACTTTTGCTGTGAAGCCGGATCTGATGACCATGGCCAAAGCCATCACCAACGGTGCACAACCCATGGGCGCGGTGGCCGTTGTCGAAGAGGTCTATCAGGCCATCACCGAGGCCGCGCCGGAAAACACGATCGAGTTCTTCCACGGCTATACGTTCTCGGGTCACCCGGCTGCCTGTGCTGCCGCCATCGCCGTTCAGGACATTTATCGGCGCGAGCGATCGTTCGATCAGGCCGCGGATCTGTCCGAGTACTTCCTCGACGGACTGTTCGATCTCGAGGATCTTGATGCTGTTCGCGATATTCGCGGATTCGGGCTCCTTGGCGCGGTGGAACTCGAAGCCACCGGAGCACCGGGTACGCGTGGAGGTGCAGCCCAGATCGATCTCTTCACGCGGGGGATGCACGTGAAGTTCACCGGTGACACGGGAATCGTGGCGCCGCCATTTATCTCCCAGAGGAGCCACATCGACGAGATGATGGGGATCCTTCGAGCCATGCTGGAGGCAATCTAGGACGAGCTCAGGAATCGGCCTGAGCCCATTCCCGCGTAGAACACCCGCGAAAATCACCGCCGGGATACAGGCAATGAGTGAACCCCTTTTGGCACCTTCAGATGTCCCCGCAGTGCTACGCTTACCACCGATTGAGTTTGCCACCCCCCGGAGCCTGGCGGACGTTCTCCCCACGCTCGGCGACGACAGCGTGCGCGTGATCGCAGCAGGCCGAGGACATGCTGCTCTCCGGCTGCAGCATCGACAAGCTCATGACGCAAACAGATGCGCTAGAGGGTCTGAACGCATTCCTGGAGAAACGTGCGCCCGTCTGGCGCGATGCGTAGCACCAGAGAATTCAGTCTATCTGCAGCGGCAGAGCCGTTTCGAACTTGATCTGTCTCAGCGCGAAGTTCGAGTGCACCTGAGAGACCCCTGGTGCCGAGAAGATGACGTTCTCCAGAAACCTGTCGTATGCGGAGACGCTGGGTATGACTACCCGCAACAGAATATCCGCTTCACCGGTCGTGAAAAAGCACTCCACGACCTCCGGATGAGCCAGCATCAGATCCGCAAATTCCGTGCTCAAAGCCCTGGAATGCCGGGTCAGCGAGACGTGCACGAACACACACTCGCCGACGCCGATCTTTTTCGGATCGAGAATGGCCGCGTAACGCAGGATCACACCCGCGTCCTCCAGTGCCTTGACCCGGCGCCAGCACGCTGACGGCGATAGGCCCACCTGGCTGGCCAGTTCCTGATTGGTCAACCGGGCGTTGGCCTGCAGCGCCACGAGAATGAGCCGCTCATAGCGATCTAGAGCTAGGCTGGCGTCGGCTTCTGTCTGCGACATCTGAAATATCCTTTCATGTTTGCGCACAAATAGTATCAGGCAGCGCAAAATAGTCGATATGTTCGAAAGAAAAGGAAACCTATTCCACCTGATTGGGAATATGCTATTCATGTGTGCGCACAACCGACAAGACCAGTTCCGCCATCATCGAGGCTGATCCCGGATGGCATTACTCTCACCGCGGATGCGCTGGCAGCAGCAGCTCGCGATCCTCATCAAAAAGTAGAACTCACCCCCGAGATCATCGAGCGTGTGGCCGTATCCCGGACACTGCTCGACGAATTCGTCGATGCGGGCAGAATCATCTACGGGGTGACCACCAGTGTCGGCGGTTTCGTCAACTGGCTGGTACCGGCGGCACGCGCGGGTGAGGTACAAAACAACATCCTGCGCGCCGTCCAGTCCAATGTCGGGCCCTGTCTGGACGACGACCACGTACGTGCCGCAATGCTCGCACGCATCAATTCCCTGGGACGGGGTTACTCGGCCATCTCTGTCGAGAATCTGAAGAAATACGCCGCCATGTACAACCGCGGCGTGGTGCCCTGCATTCCGGAGAAAGGCTCCCTCGGCACCAGCGGAGATCTGGGCCCGCTGGCCTGTATTGCGCTGGTGGGCACCGGTCAATGGCGCGCGCGTTATGAAGGTGAGGTCGTACCGGGTGCAGAGGCCCTGCGAAGGGCCGACATCGAACCGATGCAACTCAGCTACAAGGAAGGCCTCGCCCTGATCAACGGCACCTCGGTGATGACCGGCCTGGCGGCATGTCTCATCTCCGATGCCAAGCGTGTGATCAAGGCGCATACGATGGCCTCCTGCATGACGCTGGAGGTGTTGAAGGCCAAGATCATGCCCTTCCACCCGAGTGCTCATGCACAGAAACCGCATCCGGGCCAGGTGCGTATTGCCGACTGTGTGTTTTCGACTCTGGCGGACAGCTCCATGATCGTCCAGGACCAGGAAGTGGAACAGTGGCTGCGCAAGATGGCGAGAGACGAGCCCTGCGATCTGGGCGAACAGATCGAGGATGCTTACTCGATTCGTGCCATGCCACAGATCATGGGCCCGGTCATAGACACGACATTGGTCACACAGCAGACCATCGAAACCGAAATCAACTCATCCAACGACAATCCACTGATCGTCGTCGAGGAAGGTGATGCGGTACACAACGCCAATTTCCACGGGCAGTATATTTCAAACGCCATGGACCAGCTGGCCCTGGTGCTGGTGACCATGTGCAATCTGTCGGACCGGCGCAACAACCGCCTGCTGCACCCGGATCTGAACGGTGATCTGCCGCCTTTCCTGGTCAAGGAAAATCCAGGCATGCGCCAGGGCCTGATGGGCGGGCAGTTCATGTCCACCTCCCTGACCGCCGAAATACGACAGATGGCAACACCCATGTCCATCCAGTCGCTGCCCTCGACGGGCGATTTCCAGGACCATGTCTCTTTCGGCCTCAACGCCGCGCGCCGCACACGCGATGTTCTACGCAATGCTCAGTACATACTGGCCTTCGAGCTGATCTGCGCCTGCCAGGGGGCCGATATCCGTGGCGTCGAGCAATTGAGTTCGACAACCCGGAGACTGCACGCCCTGGTTCGCGAACACGTGCCATACCTCGATCACGACGAGCCGTTGACGGATCATGTCGAGACCCTGGCGGCGCTGTTTTCGACCGGCGCCCTGCTAGACGCACTACCGGAAGACGCCCCGAGCTACGACTGGTAGCTTCCGGCCGGATCAACTCAGCCTTGACCACCGTTCAACACGAGAGTATATTAAAGCATACTGAACAGTCGGTTTGTTCTGTAATGCATCAGCCACTCACCAAATCGCAAGCCACTATCGCCAAGATACTGACGGCCAGTGAGGGGCTGTTTCTGGAACGCAACTACGCCGAGGTCACCATCGACCAGATCGCCCAGGCCTGTCAGCTCACAAAGGGCGCTTTGTACCACCACTTCGCCAGCAAAGAAGAGCTCTACTTGCACCTCATCCACGAGGATCTCACCGCCAAGCGAAACCTGTTCAGCCAGGCAATCAGCCTCCCCGGCACCTGCCGCGAGCGGCTGGAACGTCTGACACGTACGTTTCTGGATCTCCCACCCAACAAACGCCAGCTCATTACCCTGATTCGACGCGATATCAACGTATTCAAAACAGCCTCACGGACCAGGCTGATCAGCCTCTATCAGTTATCACTGCCGAGTATCGTGGAGACGGTCATTCGCGATGGCATTCGCGATGGCGAGCTCAAGCCCGCCGACGTCCGACTGTTGTCCTGGCATTTCGTTGCGATGGTCGAGGTCATTCTCAACGCCTATGCCGACAAGATGCTGGTAGACGTGCAGACCAAGCTCGACCACTCGCTGGAGCTATTTTTTCACGGGGCCGCAAGACGGAGCACGAAGCGATGAGTACACGAATATTCGATGAGTGGCGTGACCAGAGCCTGGACGATGCGCTGTACCAGATTCGCGAAACCGTGGAGGACGTCGAGTTTCCCACTGTCCGGCGCTGGCGAGAGACGGGAGGCAGGGTACTGGGGCATTTTCAGACCTATTTTCCCGAGGAAATCGCACACGCCGCCGGCATGCTTCCGGTAAAGATGCGCGGCGCTCCGGTCGAATCCACCTATGCCGACTCACATTTCGGGTCCTACCTCTGCTCCATTCTCAAAACATCGCTGGAGACATCATTGGCCGGGACCCTGCAGCTGGATATGTTCGTCACGCACCCGATTTGTGATGCGGCGCGCAATCTCGCGGCAATATGGGGACGCAACTACGACTATCCCTGTCAGATTCTCTACCTCCCCCAGAATCCGAATTCCGCACACAGCGCCATCTATCTCAAAGGCGAGTACACGAGGCTCAAGCGTACGATAGAAGAAGTCGCCGGACGTGAGGTCAGCCAGGACGACCTGCGCCATTCGGTTGTTGTGTTCAACGAGAATCGGCGTTTGCTGCGCGAGTTGTACACCATCAAGCGCGAAACACCCTGGCTGGTGTCTGCCGAAGACGCATACTGCCTGGTTTCGATAGGCGGCCTGATCCCCCGCGAAGAGCACAACGAGATACTAACGACACTGCTGCCTCAGATCAGCGGCCGGGATGCCAGGGAGCAGGATCGGATTCGAGTGGTGTTCGAGGGTGGGTTCTGCGAGCAGCCTCCCCTCGACCTCGTCCGCATGCTGGGTCGCACCTGCTACATCGTGGACGACGACTTTCTCATCGGGCTGCGCTGGATCACGAGCGATGTCAGTACCGATTCGGATGTCATGTTCAATCTCGCTGAAGCGTATATCGAGCAATCCTCCTACAGCCCCGTGCAGCACGACAATCGCAAGCTCAAGGAAGAAATGCTGCGCCAGCGTATTCAGAACTCGAACGCGGACGCGACCATCGTAGCGGCAGCCAAGATGTGCGAACCCGGTCTAGAGGAACAGGTGACCTACACACACATGCTCGATGCCGAGAATATTCCGTACTTCGTCACCGAGTTCGAAGAGAACATGACCTCGTTCGACAACCTCGAACTCCAGGTCGATACGTTTCTTGAAAATCTGCTGTTCGCTTAGCGAGGAGGATCCGATGACTAACCAAACAAATCCCGAAGATCTGGTTGGACGCGGCAACCGGGAGGGATCCAAGCTGTTCCGCCAGTGGTTTGCCGAACTCGATGAGACCGCGCAACAGGGCGGTCAGTCGGCCTACGTGTTCGTCATGGGCAGCTTCAACGAGATTCTCAAGACCTTCGATCTGCCGGTGGTGTTTCCCGAAATCAACTCGCTTCAGACCGCCGTTCGCCGCGTGGCCCACGAATATCTGAGCGAAGCCGAGGATTATGGCTACTCCCCCGATATCTGCGGCTACGTAAAAGCCGATGTCGCCATACAATTGCGCGATGGCGAACATCCCATGGGGAGGATTCCGAAACCAAGCCTCGCCGTCTTCACCAATGCCTGCAACACCTACATCAAATGGGCTGAGATCTGGGAGCGGATGTACCAAATCCCGATCGTCACAATCGACGTGCCCGGTACACGCGAGGCGGATGGTCAGACCTGGCGTGGGGACGAGGATTTCGAAAACGACCGGTGCTACATCGAAGCCCAGACCAAAGAACTCATCGCCGTGTGCGAGCGTGTCACGGGGAAGAAATTCGATATCGACAAGCTCCGTGAGGTGCTCGGCTACGCCAACGACGTCAGCGCCTACTGGGCGCGAATTCTCGAACTCAACAAGAGCCGGCCGTCACTGTTCAACGCGCTGACCGACGGAACCGCCTATCTGGGAGTGGCGAATGGATTCAGGGGTACGCGCACGGGTGCGGAATACTTCAAGCGGCTGGTCGAGGAGATGGAATACAAGGCGAAACACGGGATCGGCACGTTGGCCGACGAGCAGTACCGCCTCGCCATCGTGGGCGTCCCCTGCTATCCGATTTTTCGACGCTTCACGGAGCTGTTCACCGAATGGAACGGCACTTTCGTTGCGTCCACCTATCTATGGTTCGCCTCGGGTGGCGCCAACAGGGGATTTCAGTACGACCTCAACAAACCGCTCGAAAGCCTTGCGGAAGGCATTCTCATCAGCGTTCGAGACGCGATGGACAGCATGTTCTACCAGGATCGGATTCTGGCCGACGCGATCGACGAATTCGCCTTGGACGGCATCATCTATCACCCGATCAAGAGTTGTCGCACCACATCGACCGGACTCGCGGACAGCCGGCGCTACCTCGCGGTGAAGCGCGACATCCCGAGCCTGTACATCGAATCGGACATGATGGATCGCCGCGTCGTTTCAGAGGCACAGTTGAAAAACCGAATCGATGCCTTCTTCGAAGGTCTGGCGTCTCGGCGCCAGAAGGCAAGCATCAGTTAGTTCCTGCCCCCGATTCGGGACAGGACGCAAATGGAATAGGTGGACTATGGCATACGCAGCAGGGGTTGACGTGGGGTCGACGCAGACCAAGGCGGTCATTCTCGACGAGAGTGGAGAGATTGCCGGGAAAGCGCTGATCGACACAGGTGCCAACGTAATAGCGGCAGCAGAAAACGTCTTCGCGCGCGCGCTGGACGACGCCGCACTACGCGATGTGGAAGTGGAGTACGTCATCGGCACCGGTTACGGGCGCTATCGAGTGACATTCGGCAACGCCCAGGTCACGGAGATAAGCTGCCATGGGCGCGGTGCGGTACACATGTTCCCCGGCACACGCACGGTCATCGACATGGGTGGTCAGGACACCAAGGCAATCAGTGTGGACGAAGCCGGTAACATCGTCGATTTCTGCATGAACGACAAGTGCGCGGCCGGTACCGGCCGCTTTCTGGGCGCGGCTGCCTCGGCTCTCGAGTTACCGCTGGACGCACTGGGGCCGACGGCACTCGAATCCAAAAGACCGGTCCGCATCAGTACCACCTGCACCGTATTTGCGGAATCCGAGGTACTGTCCTGGCTTGGCAAGGGCAAGAAGATCGAAGACATCCTGTGGGGTGTGCACAAGTCCATCGCCATCCGCTCGGCAGCCTTGCTGCGTCGCGTCGGAATCGACGAACAGGTGACCTTCACGGGTGGTGTGACCCTCAACACCGCCATGATCAAGGCGCTGGAAGAAAAGCTCGAACGCACGCTCAACGTCAGCGAAGAGTCACACTTCATGGGCGCCCTCGGTGCCGCACTGTTTGCGCTGGATGAGATTCTGTCCAGCCGTTCACTTGCCAAATCACAGGAGGCTTCATCATGACGATTACGGCCGGAATCGATGTTGGCTCGACATACACCAAGGCGATCGTTCTCAACGAACGCAACGAAGTGCTGGGTCGCGGCATCAGCCAGACGGGTTTCAAGCTCAACGTCGTTTCGGAGCGAACCTATCAGACTGCGATGCAGGATGCCGGCGTGAGCCGCGATGATGTCGAGTACGTCATCGCCACGGGCATCGGCCGCCACCAAGCCGAGTTCAAAGACATCCATGTAACGGACCTCACAGCCACGGCACGGGGTGCGGCTCATCTTTTTCCGCGTACCCAAACCATTTTGGATGTAGGCGGACAGACCATGAAGGCCAGCAGAATAGACGAGTCCAGCAAGGTGCTCTCGTTTCGACTCAATGACAAATGTGCCGCGGGAACGGGCGCATTTCTCGAGAAGACGGCTCACTACATGGGCTATGCGACCGAGGAGGTCGGGCCGCTGACGCTCACATCCAAAGAGCCGGTACCCATTTCAGGTGTTTGCGCGGTGTTCGCGGAATCCGAGGTAATCAATCATCTCTCGCTCGGAACGTCTCCCGCCGAAATCATGCAGGGTGCGATCGAGTCTCTCGTCGGTCGATGCGTTCAGCTGATAAGACGCGTGAAGGCGGAGCCGGAATACACATTGATGGGCGGTATTCTGCGTTTTGAGACCATGGCCAGGAGTGTTCGCGAACAACTCAAGAGTGAGGTCAACGTGCCGGATCCCGAGATGGTGCAATATGTCGGTGCGCTCGGCGCGGCCATCCTCGGGCACCGGCGCCTGGAGAAGCTTCGCGAGCAGGGCTCCTCAGCGGACGCTGGCACAGCACAAAGGGCTCAGACGTAGCGGGACATGGCAGCCAACTGTGAATCCTGCCCGTCAGCCACCTCAGGTGATGAAGGGTTTGATATTCCGGCCGACCAAACGCTCGTTGCCGAGGGATGGGTACGCAGGTATCTGGCGGATGCCGAGCGCACCGAGGAAGCGGTCGAGTTGTATACATCGCTCGGCTTCGAGGTGAAAACAACACAGCTCGCACCTGCGGAACTCGGACCTCAGTGCACCGATTGCGCTGCGGGCGTCTGCGCATCCTACCGGCTGATCTACACACGAGCCCAGGTGATTGGCCGTCCGGATACCGACTGACCCTGGGTTGCTCCTCGCTCTAAGGGCCTTCGGGCGCCTCTGACCCCAGCGTGGTGGCCAACTCCTCTCGCTCTCGCCACTCCGCTTCCAGCAAACGTGCGCCGCGCAGTATGTTGCCCATCGCGTAGTTACCCTCGTGGCAGGCATATTCATAAACCCTGCTGTCAGGTTTCGACTGCCAGACGTATCTGCCGCTCCACGGTGCCGTCCAGGCGGTTTCGTCGGTCACGGTAAAGTCGTAGTAGAGGTTGCCATCCTCCTGGAGGGTGAAGCGCTCAACCACGTGCAGGTTTTCATCCGCTCCGGGCAATCCGTTGATCCGCCTGAAATTCGTGCTCTCCACCACGAGCACGTCACCTTCCCAGTGTCCGATGGAATCGCCCAACCACTTACGGTTGTCCGCCGGTGAATGGCTATCATCGAGACGAATGATACGGGCGTCATGCACCATTTCCTGGAGAATCATGATATGCGTCTCGGTCTGGGTGATGCTCTTGTAATTGTTGTAGAGGCTCGGAATGGTCGGCACCGTGGCCGCGAAGGAAATCAGGCAGCGCTCGGAAGGTGCAAGCGTTTCCGGACCGTCGAACGGGCCGGGACCCTCGTCGTTCAACCACGTTGCGGTTCCAGTGTTTTCGTGGATGAAGCTCTTATAGCGCACTCCCATTCGCTCCGCGAAGCCCGGTTGTGCCTCTGGATAGCGCCCGTTCGGCGGGTCGTACACGATCGACGTGGGCACTTTGTCGTTTACGGTACCAAGCGAGCTACCCGGGTCTACCCAGAAAAGGTTATAGCCACCGACCCCCCCGGCACCGGCCGTGTTGTTGCCATCACCGCCGACAGGCGGTGCTTCGCGATCGGAATCGCTGTCTCGGCCGATGGCCCACTCGGACGCCACCTTAAACACCCAGTTGAGAAAACTGGCTACCCACGGATAAAGGTACTCGGTCTCACCCAACCACTCGGGGCGCTCCGTGGGCGTTAAGATGCCCGTGTCGTACACGCCCGTCAGATCCGGCTTACCGGTCGTGGTGCGCTTAATATCAGCCCCCACCTGCACACTGAAGAGCACAGCGAGCAACAATATTGATCGTTTTGAAAATTTGAGCATCGTTATCGGCACAAAAAGCTAGGAAATCCTATTTTATCCTGGTGCGTGCCCGACTGCATCTGTGGGCTATACGCATTGGAATGACGGGGTAAGACTAGAGTGTGGAGTCAGAAAGTCATGAGCTCAGAGATGGAGCCGATGAAAACCCGGCTAGCAGTATTACAGATATTCATGCTAGCGATCGTTGCACTGTTCGCATCGACCGCGTCGGTGGGAGCATTCGAGCCACAGAGCTCTGCCACGCCGGTACCGAAGTTTGATCGCTCACTACGGGTGTTGACGATCAGAATCCAGAACTACGCTGAGCCATACCGGCAGCCTATGTCCCTATTGCACGAACAGATCATCACTCTGAATCCGGATCTGATCGGGTTCCAGGAGGCCGGCTGGACACCCGGCGAACCAGATCAGGTAGCACAGTTGCTCGACGGAGGGAGGGTACTGGATGGACACGGATCATCATCGGCACATCGACCATGTTCTCGTGGGCTCCCCGATGCACTTCAGCGGCCATGCCCGCATAGTGTCCAGTCGCGTGGTGCTGAATCAGCCGGTCGATGGTATCTGGCAGAGCGATCACTTCGGAGTGCTGGTGGAAATCGCCGCCGCGCCCTGATGAATCTCGCGCGAAACTGTAGCGAGGGGTCTTCAGATTTCTTGCACGGTGGACTCACTCCAACAGGCTCGGTAATCTCAGGCGCTTTATCTCTGGCACACAAAACATCGGCATTGGCAGGCTTGCCCAACGATATGCGTGTGCGGCAGATGCAAATGGAGATGCTATGACCGCACCGCTGGAAGGGATTCGTGTCCTGGAGGTGGCCAGCTGGCTGGCCGCCCCGAGTTGCGCCTCGCTGATGGCTGACATGGGTGCGGAAGTCATCAAGGTGGAGCCGCCCGGCGGCGACGGCTACCGCCGAATGTACGAGGCGCTGCTGGGTGACGAGTTCGTTCACCCCTGCTATCAGTTCGACAATCGCGGCAAACGCGGCGTGTGTGTCGATCTGGAAGACCCGGAAGGCGCGGAACTGGTAAGAGCCCTGGCCGCAGAGGCCGATGTATTCATCACCAATCTGATCCCGAGGCGACTGGAACGCTACGGCCTCACCGCCGATGACGTGCACCAAGTGGCACCATCTGCCATCTACGCCGTGCTGTCCGGATTCGGCACGACCGGCCCTGACAGCGAACGTCAGGCATTCGACCAGACCGCATTCTGGGCCCGTACCGGCGCAATGTCCGTGTTCGGCGATCGCGATGATGGGCCCTTGTTGTCACGAGGTGGTTACGGCGACCGCATCACGGCCCTTAATCTGATGACTGCAATTCTCGCCGCCATGCGCGTCCGGGATGCCACCGGAGAGGGGCAGTACGTGGAGGTGACTCTCCAGCGCACGGGCATCTGGGCGATGGCGAGCGACGTGAGCCTCGCGCTCTACGACCGCCTGCAGCCGGAGAAGACCAGCCGCCGCCTGCCAGCCAATCCCATCTGGAATTTCTATCGCACGGTGGACCGGCGCTGGATTGCTGTGGTGATGCCCATGGCCCTGCCCTACTGGCCGGCATTTTGCGACATGATGGATCGACCCGATTGGAAGAAGGACGAGCGCTTCCAGACCCTGCTTGGACTCATGGAACATGGTTTGGAGCTGATCCCCGAGATCGAGGCCATGTTTGCAACGGAAGATCTCGAGTCGTGGCGCAAGAAGCTCGACGCTTCCGGGCTCATCTGGGAGCCCGTGGCCGAATTGCCAGAAGTAATCGAGGATCCAGCCCTGCGTGAACGCGGTGCGTTCTCGATTCTGGTGCATGAGCGCGGCGGTGCTATGGAGGTAGTCTCAGCGCCCTTTTACATCCGCGATGCGGACATCGAAGTGCGCGGACCCGCTCCCGACGCAGGTGAACACACCCGGGAGGTATTCACCGAGGCAGGTATCGACCCCGATCGCGTGGAGAGCCTCCTACAACGTGGCGTGCTTACCTGACGCGTTAGCTCGTCCGGCCACTATCTGACTGGCTCCACGGCGCTTTCCCGGCGGAAGAATCCGCTTGCCCGGGCGGCGTCCAAACAGTGCGCGATATCCACCACTCGGGGTCCAGTACGCAATACCGAAAGCCGTGCGATATGATCCTTTGGCAACACGATCTCGCGTTCACCATCGAGCGCCAGGAGTGCAGGGCCAGAGACCTGCACAACACAACCCAGTGGTATGCGTTCGAATCGTTCCAGGGTAACGGCCTCGATCAGTCCCGGTGCAATGGCTGCTTCGACCTCGATGGTGCTGTGCTCCTCTCGCCCGGTCTTACCAACCACCAGGTGCAGCCCGCAATCCTCCTCCTGGCTCACCGGCATCACCATACCGCCGAGGGCCGACATACCCACGCTGTCGGATTGGGCCCGCGCGAGCAGAATCTCTCGAACGGAGTCTGTCTCCCAGATCGCACGACTGCCTATGAACCCAGGCCCCATCACGACGGCATCGATGAGCGCAAGTTCACGCTTGTCGTTCTGGAGTTCTATCTCGACCATTTTGCAGCGCGGCGCCACTTCCGCGGGATCAGCCGCGCGCGCAGCCAGCGCTCCCGCCGCTATCCCAGCCACCGTCCCCTCGACCATCACCGGAAACACATTGTTGGTTCCGGTCGAGATCGGTACCAGCGGAACGTCGAGGGCCCCCTTGGCCACCATACGATTGGTGCCGTCTCCACCCAGACTAACGATGACGCGGGCACCCGCTGCCTGCATCGATGCCGCGGCAATGGCCGTGTCAAGCGCTTTGCCGTTGAAGATCCCGCCGACCCGGATGACCTCCATGTGCGAGTCGATTTCTTCCACCGCCCGCTCCACCAGGCGCTGCCCATCGGGCATATAGAGCACGCGATCGACTCCGGTCGCAGCCATGCCCAATAGAACGCGGCGCACGATGTTGATTTTTTCATCGTTTCCGAATACCGAGGCGTGCGCCACCAGTCGACGTATGTCTCTACCGGAAGCCGGGTTGGCAATGATGCCTGCGACGATCGTCACCGGCTGTTCTGATCCGGCTCGTGTGGATTTCCGAAAGGGGTTATGGCACCGCAGTCAGGCATCGTGCGAGTATAACAGCCGTGTGGAAATGACGGCGGGAAGCAAGATGGCCTTGAACGAAGAGCAGCTGATAGCAATGTACCGCGCTCTGGCCGGCAGCCGGTCTGCCGAACACGAAATCACGGAGTTGAACAAGCAGGGCGTCTTGAGCGGCCACCACTCGGGCCTCGGTCACGAGGCCATTGGCGTGGGAGTGGGCTTCGCCGTTCGGCCCGATGATTGCGTACAGATGAGCCACCGTTCCGGAATGATGCTGGCTCACGCGCGTGGCGGTTACAGTCTGTCGGACGCCGTACTGAGCCAGTTTGGTCAGGCCCCCAGCCATTACGCACAAACCGAGGGCGGACCACGCACGTGTTCCATCGTCGGGCTGGTCGGCACCTGGGTGCCGATGTCCGTCGGCATCGCGATGGCAGATCGTTTTCGTGGCAAAGACACTGTCACCGTGACCTTCTTCGGTGACGGGGCGGCAAACGAGGGCGCCGTCCACGAGGCGATGAACCTTGCCGGTACCCGACGTCTGCCGATCGTGTTCGTCATCGAAAACAATGGCTTTGCCGTGAGTATGCCGACCAGCGAGGCTACCGCCGCGGAAGACTTTGCCAGCCGCGCGGCTGGCTACGGTATGCCGGGGGTTACGGTAGACGGCCACGACGCACTGGCAGTGTACGAGGTCGCAACGCAAGCGCTGGCGCGCGCGCGCGCCGGTCGGGGTCCGACCCTGGTCGAGGCGGTCATCACGCGCTGGGAGCCGCATGCCCAGGGCATAGCCGATCTGCGTTCGGCTGAAGAAATGGCCGAGGCTCGAATACGCGACGGCGCACAAATTCTGCGTGCTGCATTGATCGAACGCGGGCTTCTCGACGAGGCGGCCGCGGCCGCCATCCAGGCACAGATCGACGAAGAGATCAGGGCTGCGTGCGAACAAGGCCAGAGCACCAAACACGCAAGCGCCGAACCCGCGCCGATGACGCCAGAAGCAGCGGCAGCACTCACCTACGCCTAGACGTCAGCCCAGCGACAGGAGCACAGCAATGACAGAGACTCTGTACATCCAGGCCATCAACCAGGCGTTACACGAAGAAATGGAGCGCGATGCAGAGGTGATCGTGATCGGTCTGGACGTCGCCCGACAGGGCGGCCTGTTTGGCGCCACGAGAAAGCTCTACGACCGTTTTGGCGCCGATCGAGTGATTGACACACCGATCTCCGAGGCTGGATTCACCGGTGCCGCAATCGGCATGGCAATGGAAGGCATGCGCCCGGTGGTCGAGATACAGTTCGCAGACTTCGTAACAGTGGCCTTCGACCAGCTATCCACCGTTGCGGCCAAAATGCACTTCATGACGCGGGGTGCAACGCATGTCCCGCTGGTGGTGCGCATGCCGTACGGCGTCAACGTCAGCGGCGAGGGTTACATGACCGGCGCCGGTCCCCACCATTCACAGAGCCCGGAGAACTGGTTCTGTCACGTCGCGGGCCTCAAAGTCGTGATGCCTTCATCACCGGCAGATGCCCTGGGGCTCCTGAAGTCGGCGATTCGTGACGAGAATCCGGTGATGTTCTTCGAGCAGAAAGGCCTCTACTACACCTCCCGCGCCGAGATACCCGATGGCGAACACCTGGTGCCTCTCGGACGAGCGCAAGTGAAACGCACAGGCAGCGACGTTACCGTCATCGCAACCGGCGCAATGGTAATGCAGGCCATCGCCGTGGCCGAGAAACTGGACGCCGACGGTATCTCGCTGGAGATCGTCGACCCCCGGACCCTCGTTCCGCTGGATCGGGAGACCATTCTGACCTCGGTCGCCAAAACGGGCCGCGCGGTGATCACGCACGAAGCGCCCGCAACGGCGGGCTTCGGCGCCGAGATCTCTGCAGTCATCGCGGAACACGGGTTTGCTGACCTGAAAGCCCCGATCAGGCGTGTATGCGCACTCGACATGCCGGTGCCTCCCGGATCGATGGTCCGCGCCACCATGCCCACCCAGGGCCGTATAGAGGCCGCGGTGCGCGAACTGTTGTAACGCCAGAGCCGGAAACAACCAAAATGGAGGATCAGTCGTGGTGAGCACGGATCGGAAATCGATATTCATTACAGGTGCTGCATCGGGCATGGGGCGGGCAACGGCAAAACTATTCGCCGAGAAGGGTTGGTATGTCGGCGGTTTCGACGTCAACGAGGCAGGACTTGAAAGCCTTGCCGACGAACTCGGCAACCGCGGCTACGCGGATCTGCTCGACGTAACGGATCGATTGGCGTTTCGCAGTGCCTTTGCCAGCCATGGAGAAAGAACCAATGGCACCCTGGACGTGCTCTTCAACAACGCCGGGATCGCTGAAGGAGGCATGTTCTCCGACATGGAATTCGATGCAATCGAGCGAGTCGTCAATGTCAATTTCATGGGCGTGATCAATGGGATCTATGAAGGTTTACCACTGCTCAAAGCCACGCCAAACGCCTTGAGTTTCACGACGTCCTCTTCATCGGGCATCTTTGGTATACCGGGTGTCGCCATCTATTCCGCGACCAAACACGCGGTGAAAGGTCTCACGGAAGCATTGTCGGTGGAATTCGCCGCGTTTGACGTGCGCGCGGCTGACGTACTTCCGGGCGTGATAGACACTCCCATTTTGCCCGACGAGCTCAAGGCACTCTCGCCAAAGCAAGGCATGTGGCGGCTGATGCCGGCCACTGCCGTTGCCGAAACGGTCTGGAAGGCTTACCACGACACGCGGCTGCACTGGTATGTACCGGAAGAGCTCGCCGATCAGGAAAAACACGTCGTCGTCGACCCCGAAGCAATCAGGGATACCTATCTGCGGGGAAACATGATTCCAGACACGAGTGCGCACTGACCAGCACGTTAGTCGAACAGTCTCCGCCTCATGCCGGCCACCTGTTCCCGCACCGCGGCGGCCTACCTCGGAAAGCCGTACCGATTTCTGTCCAGCTGAACGCCAAAGCTGTTCAATGCCATGGAGACCAGATTGTACTCACCCACCGTGAACACCAGGTCCATCATCTGCTGCGTGCTGTACCGCGAGCGCAGCACTTCCCAGGTTTCATCTTTGATGAAACTGTCCCCGTGCAGTTCGTCGGTCGCACGGATCAGCGCGCGGTCGAATTCTGACCAGCCCGGCCCATCGGCTCCCTCGGTGACCCGTAACACCTCGGCCTCACTCAACCCGGCATTCAATCCCATTATCGAATGGTGAGACCACTCATAGGCCGCCTGGCACAACCACCCGATCCGCAGAATGACCAGTTCTCGATCTCTGGGAGGCAGGGTACTGGCCTGCAGAATGTAAGCGCCAAAGCTCGACCATGCCTCTGATAGTTCCGGATGATTGGCCATCGTCGCCCTGATGTTCAACACATCCTCCGCCTGTATCTCTCGCCCCTCCTTTCGTGACATTTGCACGTAGCGCGAAACGTCGGGCGCTATCCGGGGTTCTTCGAGACGCACACCACCGGGTTCCGCCAGCACGCTACTCATCGACATCCACCAGGCGAACACGCCACCGCCACAAATGACCAGCGCCCGCATTACCCGGGGCACGACAGGGTGCACTGATAAGTTACTGATCACGACTCGACTCTCCTTCTCAGTTGGTTCAGTAAGACTCCCTCGAGACCGGCGGTTCGTCGCCGCGCCAATCCAGTCGGAAATACCAGCTTCCCAGGTCGGATCCTGGCGCTGGGGGATATTTCGACGCATTCACTGTGTCAAGATGAGCGACTGCCGCAGAGTCCTCGATACGTGTGAGTCGCACCGGGTAACGCTTACCAGCGATGCGCACCAACGCGGCTCCCTCCCTCGCTGCCAGGTGGTGCCAGGATTTACCGGGCGGAAAGCCGGTCGTGACCGGAATATAGGCAAGCTGCCCGCTGACTAGAATCCACGTGGTACGCGACCTGTCGCCGTCGGCTACCAGCTGCATCTCGATGGTTTCTACCTGATGAGCGAAGCTCCAATCGCCCACCGGATCGGTGATGAGTTCGCCCGATTGCAGGGCACCGCCCGGAATCATTGCAACGGGGCCGTCCGAGTACGGTGCGGCAAGCAGCACGGCACCGATCGCCAGGACGGCGACGAGCACCGTGATTCCGATCCATTTGAGCACTCTCATCGCCATACCATACTCATGATGGAATCATAGAATCGTGGCCCGAGCCCTGGGTCATAGAGGTTCCAGCTATTCCTTACCGCGCGCTCGTCGACAGAAACAACAGCATCGATCCTTCGATCAGCTCTGCGAAAGGTGCAACGAACATCAATCCCAGCACCCAGACAAGAGTGACGCCGCCGCAGAGTTTCGCATACGTTCGATTGTTCATTGTCAGCTACTCCGAGGTGCCATTTCGAAAACCCAGGTATCGCCGTCGGCGACGCTCTTCGCGATCTGAGCCACTGCTTCGGGAGTTTCGCCCCCAGCGTATTTCTGTGCCAGTTTCTTCGCCACACCCTGGACAACGGATGGATCCATCACTCGAACGAGCACGCGCTCGTAGCGCACGCCGTTGATGCGTGCCACGGCGAGGTTGCCGCCCTCCTCCACCTCGAAAGCCCAGTCCTTCCACAGCTTGCCGAGAAACGATCGCATGTACCCCGACGGCACATACACCTTGCCCTGGCTTTCCATCACGAAAATGCGCCGCGAACTCATCGGGTCATTGGTCTGTAACTCGATGGTGAACACATCGTCGGTGAACGACCAGTCTGGTTCGGTTCCGCGATACAGCTCTCCCGATACCAGCTTGCCACCGGGAAACAGTACCGATGGGCCATCCGCGCCCTGGTTCTTAAGCTTCAATGTGATCAGTGTCGCCGCGAGCAGCAGCACCAGCAATCCGACGATCTGCGAGATGATCTTGATCATGCGTCTCCCTCCCTGATCCGATATAGATGGTAACGCCAAATTTCACAGGTGTCGTGCCCGAACCTTCTCGAGTGCCTCATTCGTGCGCATGGGTAAGCGCCGATCCCGCGTCGCATTCTGGATAATGAGGTCGGCATCCGTGGCATCTACGCGATCGAGCGAACCCCGCGACAACCCGAGTACTTGAGCGCGCGTGGGGTGTGCCGAGACCGGACGGGGGTCGCCACCCCTATCCCAACTTACAGACAAACGTCCCAAGGCTGTGTAGAACTGATCAGTACATTCTGGTACGAACGTCGTCTCGAATACCCTCCTTGAGTATTTCCGAGGTCGCATCATCGAGGTCGAGGTGGCCGGACATCATCTCCGCGAGCGTGGGAATACCCTCAATGGCTACATAGTCGTCTTGCCAGAGCTTCGAGCGCCGAAAGGCCTTGGAACAGTGCCCAAACGCTTCTTCCACCGAAATCAGCACACCAAGTTCGGGAAGCTTGCCGTGCACCGCGCACAGAGCCAGTAGTTCCACATCGGTGGTGATCTCATGTGTCATGAGTGTTCCCCGTTTCTCCCACATCAGGAGTATTGGGCGTTCCTGCGCAAGACTGACGAGTGCACCTTAGAAGGTCAGCACCACCCGCGTGAGCTTCCCCTCGCGCATTTCGGCAAAACCTTCGTTGATCTCGGAGAAGTGGCGGGTTTTGTCCACCAGCGGCTCGAACTGCAACTGCCCCTGATCTCCCAGTGACGCAATCTTCTGAAAATCGACCCGCGGATTCGCGGATCCGTATATCGAGCCTTTGATCGATTTCTCACGCAGCAGCATGATGGCCGGAAGTTCCACAGTTTCGGTGTAAGCCGGCAGCCCGACCACGATGCTGCGCCCACCAGATCGAACCACATTGAACGCGTTCACCATGGCCGCCGGACTGCCCACGCACTCGATGGCGACGTCCACGCCACCGTGGGTGTCCCGCACGATCCGATTCACCGCATCCTGCGCATCGATGGCGCTGCTCGCACCCACCCGCAGGGCCGCCTGCCGACGACCCTCAAGGGGATCCACTGCGAGAATCCGCGAAGCGCCAGCGATGCGAGCCCCCTGGATGGCTGCAAGCCCAACACCGCCGCACCCGAACACCGCCACCGTCTCACCCCAGCGCACCGCGGCCGTGTTCACCGCAGCCCCAAATCCGGTCGTCACGCCACAACCAATCAGGCAGGTATGCGCCGGATCCAATCCGGTGTGCACCGGTACGGCCATGGCTTGCGGAACCACCACATGCTCGCAAAACGCACCCAGCGCCATGAAACGGTCGAGCGCACGTCCGTTCAGCGTCAGGGGCCCGCGGCTCCCTGTGGTCATGTTGACCGCCTCGCACAGTTGCACCTCGCCACGCAGGCAACCGGGACAGGTACCGCAGGCCGGAGTCCACGACAAAATCACAGCGTCCCCTTCCTTGACACTGCCCACACCATCACCAACCGCCTCGACAATGCCCGCGCCCTCGTGTCCGAGCACGACGGGAAACTCCACCGTTTCCTTGCCTTCCAATGCGCTGAGGTCGCTTCTGCAGATTCCACAAGCCTGCATTCTTACCCGGACCTCGCCCCGCGAGGGCGCGGCCAGATCCACTTCGCAGAGGTCGAACCCGCCGTCCGCCGTATGCGCGATAGCTGCCTGAGTCTTCATATCAGATCACTCCCCAAACAGGGTCGGTTGGCGTTCGAGCATGCGCGCCTTCATCGCAGCACTGCCATTGCTGCCGGCGATGGACGCGGCAGCCGCCAATGTTTCTTCGAGCATCTGCCCGGCATCCTCGAACAGTTTCGTGACCACACCCATGGCGTGCGCGGTGGATGCGTCTATTACATCGCCACTCAGGCACAGATAGCGCGCGCTTCCCTCGTCCAGCGCCGTCCTGACCAGATCGAAAGCGGCAGGAATTCCCATGCGCACCTGAGGTTGGCCGAACCGGGTTGCCGCGCACCCGAAGCGCACATCGCACATGAGCGCCAGATCCATGCCACCGGCCAGTGCCGGACCGTTCACGGCCGCGATCAGGGGTTTAGCGAAGCTATGCACATCACGATGATAAGCTTCTGCGCCCGCGAAGATTTCGTGCGCATTTCCCTCGCTCAATTCGCGAAGGTCAAATCCCGCACAAAACACCTCACCATTACCCGTCAACACAACCGCCTGCACGTCGTCATCTTCGCCTAACTTGGCGAGGCAACTCACGATGTCCCCGCGTAGTGCCCGGGACAACGCGTTGCGGCTCTTCGGCCGGTTCAGTCTCATCAGTGCGACGCCATCACCTACCCTTTTGCAGTCGAGAATGTCCGAGAAGCTCATGTGCCCTCCGATTGAGAAAACCAATTCGAGCAACTGTCTCGCAAACCGTGATTATTGTAAATATGCTTACAATCATCGATACAGAGAAGCAACGTTGAGCTACACCACCGACCGGGACCTCGCATTTCTACTCGTTGATGCGGCACGCAAACTAAATGACGTTCACGATGCGCGCATGAAACCCCTGGGCCTCACCCGCTCTCAATGGCGCGCTCTCGCCTACATCGGCAGATCGCCAGGCATCAGTCAGACAGAACTCGCTCGCTCCCTGGAATCGAGCCGTATGGCAATCACCGGACTGCTGGTGCGCATGGAAGACAAAGGGCTCGTCGAACGGCGCAGGAATCCTGGAGATCTGCGCAAGAAGTCGATCTATCTGACGGACAAGTCGCGCAAACTCACCTCACACATGGAGCGGGCTGCCTCCAGCGTGCTGCAGAGCCTGTTCAAGGGCATGTCCGGCAGGGAAAAAGCCGAGCTGCACGAAGTACTGCGCCGCATCATGTTCAACGCGACGGTGAGCGACCTTCATGAGACATAATCGCGCGGGAAGCTGTTCCGCCTCCGACGCCGCGCACGGAGAAGGAGACGTCGTTGTTTCTGCCGCGATTGCCGCGCGATCACCGCTCTGAGGGCTCCAGGTCGTCCACAATCGCTTCGAGTGTTTCCATCAGCACGGGTCCGGCCGCCGCTCCGACCGACACCGATCGCAGATAGTCGCCGTGCGGGTAACTGGCGTCGTCTTCGAAGTAATCGGGTTTGAGTATGTAACCCATCGCGTCCTGGGTGAGCCCGAGCACGAACTCGTAGCGCGCCTTCATCAGCGCTCTGGAGGCGAGTGAATAAGCTGGCGAGGTCTCACCCGGGTGTGTAACGAATTGCGCGTCCCCGACACGAAACCATGCAGTTTCGGTGCGCATCGCACCATCGTGGGTTTCACGCTCAAGCACACCGAGCCATATCGCGAGTCTGAACGCCCAGTTCTCGAGGGGCACATCGAAAACGCGTTGACGCAACACCAGTGGCTGGAACACATTCGGGGTTGCGCGCTCAAGCAATTTCACCGCCCGGCCAGCCAGATCACGGCCAAGCGAATAGGCAAGCTGCGTGCTCCGGTCTCCCTGCAGTGGTTGTACCCAGCCCCCAATCGCGCCTTGCAGAAACAGATGCTCCCCATCGTAGCGCTCGCTCATCGCCCGATAAAATCCCGCGACGTAGTCAGCGGACACGTGAGTGTTGTTACCGTCCAGCACCGTCGGGTGACATGGATAATTGGTGAGTGTGGCCACGGTCCTGCCGTCGTCACCAACGAAACGCAGCACCGAGAGAGTCGAATCCAGCAGTCCGGGCTCGCTGAGGTTCTCCACCCATTCCAGCGCCACCTCGGCACTCGCGGCAAAACTCGTAACAGGCACCGACACGTCGAAGGCCACTCGCACTGCTTGCACCGCAGCGGCACGCAGGCTCGCAACATATGCCTCATCGCGGCCACTGCGCCAAAGCACTTCACCCCAAAGTCCCACGACATCCGGTCCGGCATGGGTGTGGGTGGACGAGACGACCACGGCTCGCGGATCGATATCCGGCACCGTCTCGGCCACCGCCCGCTGTATCAGTACGATGTCCGGACGCGTGAGTCCAATACAATCGAGGGTCAC
>DCWG01000016.1:0-175 GCA_002327525.1 Gammaproteobacteria bacterium UBA2168
CTTTCAAGAACATGGATGACGACATGTGGGACATCGTGCTCGATGTCCACCTGCGCGGCACGTATCTGGTTAGCAAGGCCGCGTACGACCGCATGCTGGAACAGGGCGAGGGCGGGCGCATCATCATGACCAGTTCGACGTCCGGCCTGCTCGGTAATTTCGGCCAGACCAACTA
>DCWG01000016.1:477-11415 GCA_002327525.1 Gammaproteobacteria bacterium UBA2168
AATTTCGGCCAGACCAACTATGGGGCGGCCAAGGCCGGCATTGCCGGATTCATGCGCTGTCTGTGGTTGGAAGGCCTCAAATACGGCATCACCGTAAACGTGCTGGCGCCCACGGCCACATCTCGCATGACCACCGACATTCTTCCGGAGGACGTGCAGGATCAGTTCCCGCCCGAGACCATCTCACCCACCATCGTGTGGTTGTGCACCGATGAGGCAAAAGACGTGAGCGGTCGCCAGTGGCTGGTGGCCGGAAACAACGTCTCCCTGCTTTCCTGGCAGGTCACACCCATCGCGAGCCGCGATCTCGCAGAAGGTCCGTGGGATGTAGCGGAGGTAGGTGAACGGATCCTCGCCAGCAAGGACAACTGGCCAGCCATCAACCCACTGCGCGGCTGACGCTCACAAGCCGGCGACGCAGAACGGGCCGCTCAGCGGTTACAAGGTGCTGGATCTCTCGGCTGTCGTGTCCGGACCGCTCACCGCCGCTCTGCTCGCCGATCAGGGGGCGGAGGTGATCAAGGTCGAGCACCGGCGCTGGAGACATCCAGCGCCACGTGGGCAGTAAGCACAACGGATTCTCCGGCTTCTTTCACGTGTTGAATCGCGGCAAGCGATCCATCGCGTTGGATCTCGGTTGCCCGGAGGGATGCGACATCGTACGGCACCTCGCAGCAGAGGCGGACGTGGTGCTACAGAATTTCCGCCCAGGCGTCGCAGACAGGCTGGGAATTGGTTACGCCGATCTGAGCGTGGCCAACTCCGGGCTCGTGTATCTCTCGATATCAGGCTTTGGCCAGAATGGTCCACGCGCCGCAGAGCGCGCATACGACCCAATTATCCAGGTGTACTCCAGCATCGCGGACATCCAGGGGCGCATCCACTTCGACCACGCCGAAACACCCGCACAGGTCAACATGCTGTTGCTCGACAAACTCACGGCCTGGACCGGCATGCAAGCCATCACGGCTGCACTTCTGGCGCGGGCCAAGAGCGGTGAGGGACAACACGTGGAACTGTCCATGCTGGATGTCACCATCACCTTCGCCTGGTCTGACACCGCCGCCGATCTGAAACTGCATCAAAACGGGCGCTTCCTCTACGCAACCAATCGCAGCGATCCGAGCATCGCCGCGTTCCAGGTCAATGGTGACAACGGTTCTCTGGTCGCCACGGGGTGGTACGACAGCGGTGGTTCCTTTCCGCGCAGCATTGCAATCGATCCCACCGGTCAGTTTCTGCTGGCGGCAAACGAGCACGCTGATACGATTGTCGGCTTTCGAGTCGACCAGGATAGCGGCACACTGCGCCGGTCGGCATACTGGCCGAACTGCCCGGCCCCGCTTGCATGTCGTTTGCCACCCCTTCCGGCTGAACGTGTGTCGATTTGTTTGCCGATAGCACCGGTGCGCACAAAGCAAAGCATATAACAATTAATCACTTCATCCCCCCAAGCGCGGGACTATGATGAACATCAGTAGTGACGGTCCCTCGCATCATTCAGTCAATGAAACGACTCCGTTACGAGAGGCACTTGAAGAGTCAGGCACTGTCGGCCCGTTACTGCGCAAACGGCTTCGCGCTGCAACTCTGGTCAGATAGCGGTGTGGGGTTGTTTGTTCTTGTGAATTACTAGCGCCGTTTCCATGGCGGCACAGCGTCCCACTCAAACGGCTCTATTCCATCCACCGTCAACTGCCAGACACTGGCCTGGGCTTCCCCCTCGTCCAGGCGTAGAAAGCCGACGGTGCCGAGTTGGGTGTCGTAGTTGTGCGGATACATGGGTGAACCAGGGTTGACGCACAGGATGCCGTCGATCGTCGCGATGCGCTCCACGTGTGTGTCACCAGAGACGATGACGTCCGGAGCCTGCTCCGGGAAGAAACGCTCGATCCAACGGGCAAGGGTGAAGTTGGGCGGGCGCTCCGGGACGGGCACGTAGTGTGTCAGACCGACCCACAGACCTTCCAGCTGCAATAGCCATGCATACTTCACGCGCGGATCTTCAGGCTGTACCGGCCTGCCACCGCCGCCGTCCTCACCATTACCCCGGGCACAGTAAACGGGCGCGATGCGCTCCAGTTCGTCGAGCACCCAGAATTCGTGCACGTCTCCAGCGTGAAAGATCAGATCAGCGCCTTCGAATGCCGCATACACCTGATCCCAGAGTACGTTGCTGGCCTCCGGGAGATGGGTGTCCGATATCAGCCCGATGTTCAGCGCCACAGACGCACCACCCGTGTCTGTCTGTTGTGCTCAGGCGGGTGTAGGCCGGCGTTCGGGTTGATCATCATGGGAAAACCGAGGGTCATCTGCTTCACTCTGGCGTGTTTGATGCGAGAAAACACAGTACGGCCTGTTTGGCATCCGACCGCCGCGGTTCCTCCTTCCACTGTTCGATAAGTTCGGCCCTGGGCGCGAGCTCTGCCACCCGAACGGATGTCTCGGCCGGGTGATAGAGATCGTCACCCTTCAATACCAGTAACGGCGTCTCGCAGGATGAGAGGAAATGTTCGTCGAGGTTGAACAGGAGTCGGTCGCCACCGTACATCGTCTCCCGGAATACCGGCCACGCCGCGTCGTCGGTATCGCCCCTGTGCCGCAGTTCTGCCGCCCAGCTATCGAACATCTCGTAGAAGGCCTCTCGATTACCGGACAGACCGATGGTCTGGAACAGCACCGCCGATGCCACCCGTTCAGGTGCCGCTTCTATGAGTCCCATGCAGTAGGGTCCGCCAATGCACATGCCCACCACATGCAATCGGTCCACTTTCAGGTGATCGAGCAAATCGAGCTGATCCCGAATATAGGTATGCCAGCCGTCGTCCGCCGATACAGGTGCCGTGGAACGTCCCGCATTGCGCTGATCCATGGCGATCACGCGATAGTGTGGGGACAGGTGCTCGATGGGATCCCACGGTGCAACGCTCCACACGGGAATCGCGGATTTCATCCCTCCCGGCGCGATCAACAGCAGTGGAAACCCGTCTCCGTACTCCTCGAAGTAGAGACTCACCCTGCCTTTGTTGAAATGCGGTATCGCATCCCCCTTGTTTCGTAAAGCGTTTCGTCAGATGCAGCGATGCAACGCAGCTGCCGTAAAAGATGAGGCCCGAAGCAGCTGCCGCCAGCCGCCCACGCTCTGGCAATGAGCGTGATGAGTCCCCAGGCCTGATTCTTTCCACCAACCAGGTGAATGTAAGCGCAATCGGCACTCCCAGACAATCACCGTTCTCCTCACTGCTCAAGCGGTGGTGGATACCGATCGATGGCGCGCACGGATACGGATACCGCCAGCAGCAGCAGGATCACCACTACGAATATCCCGCCGGCCACCATCAATGCGACTGCCACATCATAGATCTCGGCGATGAGGCTGATGGGAATGACACCGATGGGCATCAGGCCATGAGACATCATGTCGATGGCAAGCACACGGCCGCGCATATTGGGATCGATCTGCAATTGCAGGAGGCCCCGGTTCAGCGACATGTTCCAGGCGCTGATCCAGCCGATCAGCACAATCATCGCGCAGGCGAACCACAGAGTCTCAGTAAACCCGAATGCGACCGTGAACGCACCCCATCCCACGCAGGATGCAACGATCCACGCACCTTTGTTGCGTAAGCCCCCCATGGCCGCCAGCATGAGCGAGCCGACAATTGCACCCACACCCATGCAGGACATCAGGAATCCGAGGTCATCCGCCTGGCCGCCGAGAATATCTTCCGTGAACGCGGGTAGCAGCGTGTTTAGCGGCATGCCGAACAGGAAAGGCACGATCGACAGCAGAATCAGTCCGAAAACCGGTGGATTTTCCCACACATAGCGCATCGCCTCGCCCACGTCACCAAGCGCGCTCTGACCGTTGTCCGGCTTGATCTGACCTTGCTGCGACACCAATCCCATCGTGATCGCGGAGAGAAAGTAGAGCACTGCGATCACGAAGTAGACGATACCCACGCCATAGGTGGACGACGTGTCGCCTTGTGCCAGCACGGCAATCAGGCCGCCGGCCACCGACGGGCCGATGATGCGCGACAAATTCCAGCAGGTGGTGTTGAGTGCCATGGCCGTGAAGATCAGCTTCTCCGGAATCAGTTCGGGCACGAACGCCTGTCGAGCCGGCATGGACATAGCGAGTACCGTACCGTTGAAGAATCCAAACCAGATGAAGTCCCAGAACTCTACGCGGTCGGTGAACACGATGACGCCCAGAATCAGAGTAGCGATACAGTTGAGTGTCTGGGCAATGATGATGATACGTTTCTTGCGAACGCGATCGGCTACCACACCGCCCCACAGCGAAAAGGCGACCTGAGGGACCATGAAGGACAGCGTGACCCACGCTAGATCCAGCGCGGATGACGTGAGCGTGTAGACCAGCCACCCACGTGCCACGATCTGCATGTTCATGGCGAACGACGATCCCAGGCTGCCGATCCACAGCCAGCGGAAGTCCGGCACTTCGAGCGCCGTGAAAATATCGCGAGTTGCCATGAGAGGAACCGTCGATTGAGAGCTTGCCCGGGGGTTTTCGCCCGCGCCCGGTGGGAATCGAGGCCCGATGATTCCTGGCCCGACTGAAGCTCTCAACGGGGAAAAACAACCAGTTTAGCAGTTTCACTGCATCGCTGCGTCAGGAGCTTTGAACGCTGAGCTTCAGCGCTCCTTAAGCCTGCCTCGAGCCACAATCAGCGCTCACATCGGTTCTCATCTGCAATACGAAAACCGCATTCCACAGCGCCCAACGATCCGACCGATATGTGTACAATCCGGTGAGTCCCCGGTGCACGATTCTCGGCAAAGCCAGCAAAGGGAAAAACATGTCACATCTGAGATCCGCCCTTCTCATGCTCCTTGCACTGTGCGCATCCCCAAACTCCGTGAGCGCGGATACGGCCAACGGAATCCGTTTATCCGAACCGGTGCGGCAGACGGCGGCATTCGAGGAGTTCGGTGCCATGCTGGTGGACGGAAGCGACCCCGTGCCTCTCGCTACCCTGCTCATCGACAGCGAACGGCACCTCGACCGGGAGGTACGTATCACCGCAAATATCGCCAGCGTATGCCAGCGCAAGGGCTGTTTCTTCATTGCCCGCGACGGGGCGGCGGTGGCACGCGTGACGTTTGAGGACTACAGCTTCTTCATTCCCACCGACTCGGCCGGCCGTGACGTCACCCTGCAGGGCGTCTTGAAGCGGGAGGAAGTGAGTGTCGACCGCGCCCGGCACTATGCGCAGGATGCGGGCGAGGACGAATCCGCGATCACCGCTCCGGTCTTCGAGTACCACATCGTGGCGAACGCCGTTCGCCTGCAGCGACGCGGCTAACACAGGTAACGTCCCTCCAGGTGCACCTTGAAACCGGCGTTGAGACGAGCACCGGTGATGCGTTCGAACAACGGCCGCCTGCTCTGTTTGCGGCCCTGCCCGTGTACGTTGGCGCGCAACCAGTCGAGAAGCGGGTGCGACTTGCCCCGCCGGAGGCCGCGCCGGTATCCCTCCACCAGCCTCGAAGTACCATGTGCTCGTCAGCCACGGAGCCCAGTTCATCTTCACCGAGATCCTGAAAACGGCCGCCACGTCAGTGGAGAAGAACAGGAAATAGAAGCGCGCTGTTTGGTATCGCGGTGAAGTACTTGGGGGCTGGGGTAGGAAACTGATGAGTTCCTACTCCAGTCGGGTACCCGCGTCACGGGCCTGCGATGTTGAGCGGAGTCCCTGCGAAGTCCAAATGACCCTTGTTGAGATGACGTCGCCCTAAGCGATTACTGCATGTATGATTTTGCAGGTGCGGCGTGTCAGGTAAATGGAATATTCAAGATGAGAACAAGAGCGCTGAGTTCTGTTTTGGTGGTGGCGTTCACGGCGTTGGCGTTGCCATCCTTCGCCCAGGAAGCTCCGTCGCCAGAAAAACGTGCTGAAAATGCAACAGCAACCCGCCAGGGATTGTTCAAGTTGTTGGGATTCAACATGGCGCCGATCGTCGGCATGGCGCGCGCTCGGCTGCCATTCGATGCCGCCACCGCTGAACGCAACGCCAGACGAATTGCGTCACTCGCGCCGATGATTCCTGATGTGCTCGCGGCCATGGATACGCGAGAATTCGACGTAGAAACCGAGGCACTTCCGCTCATATGGGACAATCTGGATGATATTGACGACAAGGCGCAAAACCTCGTCAGCGAAGCCAACAAGTTCGCAGATGTCGCTGCTGATGGCGACCAACAGCTAACGTTGAGAGGGCTCAGAGCACTCGGGGGGGCTTGCGGGAACTGTCATGACGCATACCGGGTAGACAACGACTAGTTAAATACGCCAGCCAGGACACTAGTCGCGTTTGAAAAACGCGGCCAGTGCCTCTCGATCCTCCTGGGTCAGCCTGCCGGTGTTGTGTTCTATCACCTTTTCCATCTCTCCCCCGACGAATTCACCGTCCGGTTTCACCCCGAGAAACAGCAGGTACACGAAGTCCTCCTGCGTCCACTGCGACAGCGCTTGTTCATCTATGGCCTCCACGTCACCCTCGCCCAGGCGCGCGCCCGCAAACTCCCGGCGAAGATCCGGAATACCAAAAATGTTTCGCGGGGTATGGCACTCACCACAGTGGCCAAGACTGCGAGCAAGATAGCTACCGCGTTCGATTTTTGGATCGCTCTCAACCGAGAAATCAGGTTGCAGCGCCGATGCCAGCCGATTCCAACCCGCGATCATCCATCTTTGCAGCCAGAAGGATGTCTCATGATCCGGCACGGCCGATTTCACAGAGGGTAGAGACATGAGGTAGGCCGCGACATCCAGAACGTCTTCATCGGTCATTCCAGCGTAGGCACGGTACGGAAACACCGGAAAGTAGTAGTCCCCCTCCCGACTTCGACCATGTTTGAGCGCCAGCAGAAAGTCTCTGCCATTCCAGCCGCCTATACCGGTAGTTTCATCCGGAGTGATGTTGGAAACGAAAAACGTCCCAAACTCGGTGGTCAGCGCCAACCCTCCGCTCAGGGTACCAGGGTGTTCGATCCCCTCGTGGCAGCTCACGCACCCAGCGGCATCCACCAGGTAATGTCCCCGTTCGATAGATTCGTCAGCTTGCGGAATGGCGACGTCGCTGACATCAGGAATGGCGAAAAACCACCATCCAAACGCCATCAGCGTGAGCAACGCGGCTCCAAACAAGACCGTTCGCTTTGTCACTGAACCTGACCACCCTCCTCGTGGAGCAACCGTTCTAACACGATTGAACGAACGGTAACTACAAACACCTCTGTTTTGGCCCCGTATTAGTGAACAGTTTCGTATAGAGTCGCTCGCTCGTATTTGAGCGGGCTCATCCTACCTGCCGCCCCGTGGGGCCGACGCCGATTGTAGAAGCGTTCGATGTAATCGAACAAATCCCTTCGAGCTTCAGCTCGGGTTTGATAACGTCGCTTGTTGACGTGTTCTCGTTTCAATAGACCGAACCAGCTTTCCGCGGCTGCATTGTCGTAGCAGTTGCCGGTGCCGCTCATGGAACATTCGATGCCGTGTTCTGAGAGCAACTCCTGGAAGTCTTCGCCGGCGTATTGGCTGCCTCGATCACAGTGATGGATCAGCTACTCATCTGGCGTTCGCTGCCACAGCGCCATCATCAACGCTTTGACAACGATCTTCAGGGTGCACGTGCAGCACTCGGTAAAGCCGCGGACAAAGCACTGGCGACACTCGTCAAAGACATGCGCTCTGTCCGGGAAACACCTGACCAACTGCTTCGTATGTCTATCGCCAACGTGAGTTTCGAGCAACTCACGTTGCTCAAGAAAGTCATACAATGCGACTTTCCGCAGGTGCTCGCCATGAGAAATCCGGGCTTTGGTGATGGTATCGCCAAGCGCGAGCTGAGCCTGAACGGCAGCCCCACCGACTTTACTGAAGAGCTTGCGCTCAAAGACTACGGCAGTTTCCGCCTCGAAGTACTGTCTTAGAGCCCGGGCAAGGTGGACCTGGCACTACGCCTGTGACACACCAACCTCAGTAATCCAGCCTATACGCCTCACCGTCACGCACAACACGACCGGCCGTGGGTGCCGCGAAGTGCGTACCTATGATCAACACTGGCCGGTCCGCATAGCGGTCGAGGAAACCCTGCCGGGTGATCGCACTCTCGCTCTGATCGTAGTCGGCGGTACTCGACCAGCCAGGGTGCGCGATCTGGCATGGGTGATGAAGCATGTCGCCCGTGATCACCGCTTCCTCACCATTCGAGGCGATGTGCACGCTCACGTGCCCCGGCGTGTGCCCCGGTGTGGGTTCGAGCCACACTTCGTCCGAGACCCGGTGAACCGCAGCTACCAGGTCGGCGAGGCCCGCATCGAAAATCGGTTGCACGGAATCTTCGATCACCGGCCCATACTCCTGTTCTTCCCCCCGCCAGTGTTGCCACTCAGCTTCGGCGAAGAGATAGCGAGCGTTTGCGAATGTCACCTCCCAGCGCCCGTCCACGAGCCTCGTATTCCAGCCGACATGATCGACGTGCATGTGCGTGCACAGCACGGTGTCGATGCGGTCTTCATGGAAGCCGGCGGCGCGCAGGCGTTCCATGAAATCAGTCTGCATGTAGTTCCATTTGGGGTACGTGCGCGGCTTGTCGTTTCCGATGCATGTGTCCACCATCAGTGTCTGACCGCCACTCTCGACAAACAGTGAATGCATACTCAATACCAGGCGCGAGTGTTCATCGACAAAGGGTTCGATCCAGGGCACTTTGGCAAGCGCCTCGGGTGTCGCCTGTGGCAACAGGTGAGGCCCAAGCGAAGCGGTGGTCTGTTCCACCAGTTGCGTCACACGCACATCACCAATTCGCCACGTCAACATAGCCGTCTCCCAATCAACGAATTCCATGCAAGCGTTGCAAATACATCGGACATATTCAAACATTCCGGTAACGCCACATCACGGGAGCGCGGACATGAAACATGGGGATGTCGAGGTCAACCACCCGGTCGAGCACGTCGCGCTCGTGGAGATTCAGCGTGGGCCCAACAATTTCTTCGACGAAGATCTGATCAACGACCTCGGCGACGCCTTCGAGGCACTCGATCAAGACATCGAGACCCGGGCACTGGTGCTGGCCTCTGAGGGCAAACACTTCTGCGCGGGCGCCAACTTCTCGAACCGCTCCGAGCAATCACAACGCTCCGCGCGCACGCAAACCGGAGGCAATCCTCTCTACACTGCCGCCGTGCGCCTGTTTGCCTGCAAGAAACCCGTGATCGCGGCTATTCAGGGCGCAGCGGTCGGAGGAGGATTCGGGCTCGCGGTGATGCCCGATTTTCGCGTGGTCTGCCCAGAGGCCCGCTTCACCGCCAACTTCGTCAAACTCGGATTCCATCCCGGGTTCGGGTTGACGTACACGCTCGACAAGCTGATCGGGCCGCAGAAAGCCAATCTCATGTTTATGACCGGACGGCGTATCGACGGTGCAACGGCACATGAGTGGGGACTGGCGGATTTTCTGACCGATAAGGAAGATCTGCGAGACGAGGCGATACGATTCGCTGCCGAAATCGCCGAAAATGCACCGCTCGCCGTACAGTCAGTACGAGCAACGATGCGGGCGGGGATTGCCGATGCGGTGAAAGCACAAACCGATCACGAGTTCATCGAACAGCACCGCCTGCAGCAAACCGAAGATCACAAGGAAGGCGTGCGGGCGGTGGCGGAGCGGCGTCCGGGGAACTTCAAAGGCCACTAGTAGCCTCCACGTAGCATCAACTATGGCTTTCTGCTGACCGCCAACTGTCGAATACGCGCATGTTCGGCCTCGTCCAGCGTAAACCGACCCATCATCACCACCCCGACCATGTAGCAGATCAATGGCAGCAGACCATACAGGCTGACCATAGCGAGCTGCACGGTCATGGTTTGCTCCTGGTTCGGCACGAAACCACTGAATTCGAGCACGAAGCCGGTTAGCAGCAGCATTAAGCCCATTGCGCTCTTGTAGGTGAAATTCCAGGCAGCGAAGTACGATCCTTCCTTACGCTCATCGGTCATGAACTCGTCATAGTCGATCACGTCGCTCTGTACCGACGGCGCCATCGTTCCACCTGCCCCCGCGGCAAGACCGGCGAATATCGCGGCCACTATGATCAGCCACAGTTTCGCCGTCGTGCCATCCAAAAACGGTAGCCCGAACATGACCCCGAAAGAGATACCGGTGAGCAGCATCGAGAACCGCCACAGGCGTATCTTGCCGAACCGTCTGGACAGTGGAATCCACATCGGTACGGACGCGGTGGATGGAATCATGTAGGACAGAATGATGGCGGGTGCGAGGTAGGGCGCTCCCACGACGTACTGCGCAACGTACAACGTCAACACACCAATCGCGGCTCCGCCGATGTTCTCGATGAAGGTCACGACGATTAGCAGCCGTGCGTGCGGATTTCGCCACACATCCGCGAACGCGCGAAACGCGTTCTCGTTGACGCGCCCCCGATGCTCCGGGTTTTCCCGGAGATTGAACACCGCGTAGAGGATGAGCACCGACATGACAACGATGGCCAGAATCGCGAGTTGTTCTGCGGTTGCCAGCACCTCCTCACGTCCCTTGGCCTCGGCATTGATGAGAATCTGCATACTCGCCAGAGAGAGTATCGAGCCGAAGGTGTAGAAGCCGTGCCGGACACCGAACAACCGGCTGCGCTCGTGGTAGTTGGAGGACAGCTCCGCGCCGAGCGACATGTGCGGGACGAAGAAGATGGTTATCGCGGAGTAGTAGCCGATAATGGCCACAGCCATCCACGCGATAAGATATCCCTCACCCACGCCCTGCGGCGGCACGAACACCATATAGAAAGTGGCTCCGACGGGAATCAGGCTGGCGAGTATCCAGCTGCGGCGGCGCCCAAAGGCAAGTGAGGTCCGATCACTCAGATAACCTACCACCGGATCCGAT
>DCWG01000138.1:0-12433 GCA_002327525.1 Gammaproteobacteria bacterium UBA2168
CTTTTCCCAGTAACGCTTACCGGCCGTGTGCATTCTGGTAGAGATGGAATGTGCCTTATCTGCGTCCCCGGCTTCTATCGCCTGCAGTATACGATTGGAATTTCGTGCGTTCGCCTTGCGATTTACTTCGAATTGATTGATAACTATGATACTAGAACAAGTAAGCGGGGACTTCCATTGTGAGATTTTGCGGAGTTTCGCGCGGGCGTGTGTTCCTGGCTGGTAGAAAACTATCCGGGGTCATTGCGCACGAACATGCTGCTACAAGGTAATGGCTCCACTCCCGCACCAACTCCGTTGAAGGTGGCGCCGACAAGGTGCAACTCACTTGTGCCTCGCTCGTGCCGCCCAACAGATTGAACTGATGAGCTTCCTCCAACAATGCTTCTCTGGGGTCATCCAGCGCTGCATCACCAGCAAGCTTCACCGATTGGATTGCTGTTATTGGAAATGACGCAATGCGAGTTGAATCGTCCATTTCATCGGCAGGTACTGCGTGATTGATCAGGCCGTACGTTTGAGCAAGCTCCGCTGCAAAATACTCACATGCAAGTGTTACCTCCAATGCCCGTGCACGACCGACGAGATGAGGCCGGCGAGCCGAGCCACTGCCACTCGGCAGGATGCCGATGGCAACCTCAGGCTGGCTGAGTGTCGTTCGATCGATGGCTGCAAACCGCATATTGAGTGACCAGAGAAATTCGCTACCCCACCGCGAGCAATTCCGGCAATCTTGCCGATCGTCGCCATTGGCAGCGCTCTAAGCCGCTCCAATGCTGCAGCATAGTAGTTGAGTTCTGTTGGCCGCTCAGTGATGTCGCTGGGCAGCTATCGAATCAATTCGACGTCCGCGTGCGCGATGAAGAAATCAGGGTCGGCACTTTGAAAGACAGCCACGTGGATTGTCGTATTCGACTCGAGCTCGGCGCATGGGACACAGAAGAGTTTCTCTTCGAGCTGCTCGACGCCTTATCAAGGATGGACCGATATTCACTAAACGCGATTGATGATGCCATCCCAGCCACAGTGGGTTGAAACCCTCAATCGATAGTTTTCAAAATTCCTAAAGTCGTAAGCTCTTCGAGTCATCATCTCCATCTTGGTATGGAAGCCCTCTGTGATCCCATTGCTCCTGCTAAAACGCCACATGGCAATGATGGGTTCGAGCCATGAAGTGAGTGTTTTGACAAGCGTGTGGAGTGGGCTGGCATGCAGTTGCTCGATCAACCACAGGAACGTTCGTGCAGGTAGAGTTGGAGGTGACGGCACAGGATGCGCCCAGGTCCTTACCGCTCGCGAGGCTATTGCTGAATGTTTCTTTGACGAGGCTGAAACGCTCGTCACAGCGGCCGTTCATTTCTCCCATAAGTTACTCCTTCAGCGGCGTAAAACTTCAATTTGTGTCGTCCCGAACGGTGCCCAGCTTAGCCCGGATCTATCAGACGTCGAACCTCCAGAACTCGCCATCCCGTACAATATGGCCAGCGGTAGGGGAGGCGAAATGGGTGCCCAGTACTAACGTTTCATCACCGTATTGGTGCATGAATGCATGGCGTGTGCGTTCTGCTGTTTCACCATCCACATCAGCAATGTCTTTCCATCCCGGATGCGCGAACTGCAGCGGGTGATGAAACAGATCACCGGTAATGATGGCCTGCTCGCCGCGGGATCGGATCAGAACGCTGACATGCCCGGGCGTGTGACCTGGCGTGGGCACGAGGCAGACTTCATCGGTTAGCCGGTGGTCGGTCTCCACGAACTGCACCAGGTCTGACTCGACGATAGGCAGGATGGAATCGGCCTTGGCCTGCTTGCCGAAAGGATCGTCCTCGTGTTCCCAGAATGCCCATTCCTCACGGCCAATCAGGTATTTGGCTTTAGGAAACGTGGGCACCCAGCGGTCGTTTTCCAGAATGGTGTTCCAGCCCACGTGATCTACGTGCAAGTGGGTGCACAGCACCATGTCCACCGCCGCTCTTGCGGCCCCCCGCTCGGATAGCCGCTCGAGAAAATCCGAGTTTCGTTTGTTCCAGTTTGGCGCATCCCGCTCCTTGTTGTTGCCAATACAGGTATCCACGACGATGGTGGCGTCTCCCGACCGGATGACGAACGTGTGTACGGAGACTGTCATCGTCTGCCCGTCGGCCTGCAGGAAATGGGGTATCAACCAGCCGTGATGCTGTGTCAACTCGTCGGGCGAGCCTTCAGGAAACAGAAACACGGTCGGCATGTCCATCAGCAGATCCACCACTCTGTGAATCTCGACGTCCCCTATTTTCCATGACTCCATGCGTTTCTATCTCCAGTTTAGAGGCGAATGAGGCAGGCGGCTGCGGAGTTGGGCTTACAGCGGGTGCAGACGCACGGGCACGTTCTTGATGCCGCGAATGAAGTTATTGGACAGGCGCTCGACATCACCCACGACTTCCACGGTGTGGAAGCGCTTCATGATCTCTTCCCACAATACGCGCAGCTGCATCTCGGCCAGGCGATTGCCCATGCAGCGGTGTACGCCGAAACCGAAAGAGACATGGCCCCGTGCGTTAGGGCGGTCGATAATCAGCTTGTCCGGGTTCTCGAACACCGACTCGTCGCGATTGCCGGACAGGTACCACATCACCACCTTGTCGCCTTCTCGGATCTTCTGTCCACCGAGCTCGTAGTCCTGCAAAGCCGTTCGGCGCATGTGGATCACGGGCGTCTGCCAGCGGATGAACTCAGCCACCATGTTTGGAATGAGCCCGGGATTGGCTCGCAACTTTTCGTACTGGTCCGGATACTGGTTGAGCGCCAGCACGCCGCCGCTGATGCTGTTGCGGGTTGTGTCGTTGCCTCCCACGATCAGCAGAATGATGTTGCCGAGAAACAGCTCCGGATCCTCGTTCATGTTCTCGGTCTCGGGGTTGTTCTGCAACATGGAGATGAGATCAAAGGAGGGCGGCTGGGCTGCCTTTGACGCCCACAGCTGATAGAACGCAGCGGCGCAACTCATGAGCTCGTCGTAGCGCTCTTTCATGTCGATGCTGTCATCACCGGTGACCTCGGGCACGGCGGTGGCTATGTCCGACCAGTGCACCAGCTTGCGGCGTTCCTCGTAGGGGAAGTCGAACAGCGTGGCTAGCATTCTGGCGGTCAGCTCGATAGAGACTTCCTGTACCCAGTTGAAGGTCTCCCCTATCGGCAGATTCTCCAGTATGTCGATGACGCGTTCGCGAATCATCGGCTCCAGCTGTGCCAGGTTCTTGGGCGCTACCGTGGGTGCGACCGCCATTCTCTGCGGCATGTGCTCCGGTTCGTCCATCGAGATAAAGTTTTTGCCCTGTATCTGCCCTTCCACGGGCACGAAGTCAACGATGGAGATGCCGCCCTTCTCCGATGAAAAGACGGTGTTGTTGGAATCCACCTCTTTGATCAGGTCGTGACTGGTGACTGACCAGAACGGTCCGTTCGCGCTGTCGGTGAGGTAGTGTACAGGCGCTTCATTGCGCAGCCGTGCAAAACACGGGCGCCAGGTGTCGTTTTCAAAGAGCTCTGGTCGGCTGACATCGAGCTGTTCGAGCGGAATGCTGTTTACGTCAGTGGTGTCGATGGATTCGGCATCCGACATGAGTTCTCCTGGCAGTAGTTTTAGTGCTTGATGGGTTAGAGTCAAAAACTAGGGTACTGGTTTGGGAGCAGTGGTCAACTTCATTTGGCGACCCAGGAAACCGGTGTATCCAGCAGATGCGGCGCGTGCTTTTCCCAGTAACGCTTACCGGCTGTGTGCATTCTGGTAGAGATAGAATGTGCCTTATCTGCGTCCCCGGCTTCTATCGCCTGCAGGAGACGTTTGGAATTTCGTACGTTCGCCTTGCGATTTTCCAGGTCGTATTCGACACCCGAACTGTCCGACATGCGGTGAAGGGCGTTCACGAAAAAACCGAGCACGAGATTTTTCGACGCTGCGGCGACTGTTTCGTAAAACAGCCGGGCCTCGCGGGTAGTTTCGCTGGAATCTTCAGTAGCTGCCTGTAAGCGTTGCACGCATTGATGCAACGCGGCAATGTCCTGGTGTGAGGCGTTTTGCGCTGCCTCAGCGACCAGCACGGGGTATATGGATATCCTCGCGTCCAGCACGGACTCCACGGTTGCGTTGGCGAACTGCAGCTGCAGCGAAATGGCACTCGTTAAATGATCGATGTCGGGGATACTGACAACGGGCCCGCCGCCGGGGCCGGCCTTGATGCGCAGGGCACCCTGCAATTCGAGGAAGCGCAACGCTTCCCTGATTGTTGCCCGGGCGACACCGAACTTCTGGATCATGATGTGCTCAGGGTCCAGCTTGGCGCCCGGACGCAGCCCCTGAGTCTGGATTTCGCTGACGATCTGCCGGGCTACACGAGTTGCGGCTCGTTCGGGGGGAAATGCTGCTTCCGCCATGGGTTTCTGGTCACTCTGTTGGTTCATCTGTTGGTTCAAGGGGCTGTTCGGTTCGCGGGCTGCGTGTCGCCTTACCGAGCGGCATAATTGGGACAATAGATTATTTGACACGCGAAATACACCATGCGGATGGTTATCGCTTTACGGCTTTAGTTGACGTCTGCCTCAATCCGTTTACATGGATAGTCCACGTAACTAGTATTAGAGATAAAGAACACAACGTGAATCGAGCCCGGTGCGCTGGCGAAAGTTTCTGGCCCGACGACGGCCGGGAGAGTCGATAAAGGCAAACGGAGTGAATGATGAAGCTTGGATTGAGCATAGGGTATTCCGGCGGCGAGATGCGGTTGCCGGTCGAGAAGGTTCAGTTGGCAGAGGGGCTCGGCTACGACAGCGTTTGGACGGCGGAAGCCTACGGCTCCGATGCGATGTCGCCGCTAGCTTACCTGGCCGCTAAAACCGAACGAATCAAACTCGGTACGAGCGTAATTCAATTGGCTGGCCGGACGCCGGCGAACGCTGCCATGACAATCGCTACCATCGATGCGCTGGCAGGTGGCGGCCGCGTGATTTGTGGCATTGGCGTGTCCGGGCCGCAGATTGTCGAAGGCTGGTACGGGCAACCCTGGGGTCGGCCGTATTACCGGATCAAGGACTACGTCACGATTATGAAGAAGATCCTTGCCCGGGAGGAACCGGTGGTGCATGAGGGCAAAGAGTTTTCCTTGCCATTCACGGGCGAGGGAGCTTTGGGAGTTGGTAAACCTCTGAAGTCTATTTTGCACATGAATCCCGACATTCCGATCTGGTTGGGCACGGGCATGGAGTCGACGGTCAGGCTGACAGCAGAGATTGCTGATGGCTGGTTGCCACTGGGTTTGGTGCCGGAAACGTACGAAATCTACCAACCTTGGATAGAGGAAGGCTTGGCGAAAGCAGGCAAGGACCGGAGTCAGTTTGACGCCCAAGGCGGCGGTGCGGTCATCGTAACCGACGATGTGCAATCGGCATTGAATCGTTTGAAGCCGAACATCGCTTTGTACGTTGGGGGAATGGGTCACAAGAACAAGAACTTCCACAAGGAAATGATGATTCGCCGTGGCTACGGCGAAGCAGCCGACCGCATACAGGAACTGTATCTGGCCAAGCACAAACGTGAAGCGATCGAAGCCGTGCCGGATGAGTTCGTTGACCAGGGCGCGCTGATTGGTGATCGAGCTCGGATTCAGAAGCGTTTTCGAGATTGGGAAGACAGTGGCATCACCGGGTTTACGGTCAGTGGTAACGAAGAGGCGCTGCGTCTGATGGCAGAGCTTGCGAGACTCAACGTTGATCCAGCGAGCTAAGGCTGTTTAGGGAGGTAAAAAAAATGAGTACACCAGAAGGCGACAAACAAAGTTCTGAACGGGAAGAACCGCCAAGAATGGTGAAATGGTCGCCGCCCTATCGCCGCGAAAATGTTGAGATGCCGGAGTTCGATCTCATCGAAATCGAACGGGACGCACCCATTGGCCGTATTGTTCTTAACTCTCCGGAAAAGCGAAATCCTTTGGGATACGAGCGTCTGTTGCAGATTGAGATGGCGGCCAAATTGCTCGAACTCGATGACGACATACGCGTCATCATCATCAAAGGTCAGGGGTCGAGTTTTTGTGCTGGATACGACATAACGCCGGTCAAGAAAGGCGAACGGCAACGTAACATGCCGTCGGGTGGGTACATCAATCCGAAACGGGATCGCCTGTGGCAGTCCTATGACCTGGAGCATGCACGGGTCTACATGACCCTTTTTGATCTGCAAAAGCCGGTGATTGCCCAGATACAGGGTGCGTGTCTGGCGGGCGGGTCAGAATTGGCTGGTTTCTGCGATCTCAGGATCGTTGCGGATGATGCCAAGATCGGCTGGCCGGTTGGACGCAATTGGTCGCCCGGGAACCTGCAGTACATCCCCTGGCTGGTGGGGATGACCAAGGCGAAGTACTACATGTTTACCTCGGAGCCCATGAGTGGTCTCGAAGCTGTGCAGTGCCAGTGGGCTTCCGAATCGGTACCGGAGGAAAAACTCGAGGCGCGTACAGAAGAGCTTGCCCAACTCATCGCGCTGACCCCGACCGATCTGATCATGATGACCAAGCGCAGCATCAACCGCCAATTTGAGGTGATGGGTTTCAAAACGGGCATTGCCGCGAGTGTTGATCTACTCGCGTTGTCCAGCTTTCGCGATCAGGGCCTGTACACGCCGCGATCCAAGGACGGCGAAGGGGGTGATGAATTCATGCGCCGTTCAGAACGAGACGGTTTGAAAGCGGCGCTCAAGTGGCGCGAAGAAACTTTCGGCAACAGCTACCGCGAATCTGACTCGGATGACTGATCGTTAAACATGACACAAGACGGATAGGAGCCATTTATGCCATCAGTTGAAACAACCATGGCCAAGCGCATCGAGACGCCGGGCGCCAAAAATCACCCGGTATTTGCCACCCAATGCCCGATGGCGATTGGCGTGGTCGAGTTGGCAGAGGGGCCTCCATGATCAGCAATATCGTGGGTTGTGATCCGGCAGACGTCACGGTGGGTATGAAGGTGCACGTCGAGTTTGAACCCATAGACGATAGTGACGTGACGCTGCCCGTGTTTTCACCTGTTTAACATCGCAAAGAGCACTCCATGCAATATCCATTGGAAGGCGTAAAGGTTCTGGATTTCTCACGCGCAGTCGCGGGACCCTTCGCCGGGCGACTGCTTGCGGACCTGGGTGCGGATGTCGTCAAGGTCGAGCCGCCCGGCGGCGACGATACGAGTATTCACGGCAGGAAGGTGCAGGGCATTTCCGGGATGTTCAGCCAGCAGAACGCCGGTAAGCGGAATATCTGTCTGGATTTGCGTTCACCTGATGCTGTGTGGCTGGTGAAGGAGCTTGCCGCCGTAGCCGACATCGTGCTGGAAAACTATCGGCCTGGAGTTATGGACAGGCTTGGGATCGATTTCGCTACGCTGAGCGCAGTGAATGCCAAACTCATTATGTTGTCGATCTCTGGATACGGTCACGACAGTCCCGAGGCACATCGACCTTCCTATGCGCCTGTGGTGCACGCCGAAGTGGGATTGATGCACAGAATGGCGCAGCGCAATGCTACGCCACCGGGAGATCTGCCGCTGTCGGTTGCGGATACCAATGCATCTTTGCATGGCGTGATTGCCGTGTTGGCTGCGCTCAACATGCGTCATTTGACGGGTATGGGCCAGCATATTGACATGTCCATGATGGATGCGACGTTTGCCACGGACGATCGTGCGCACTTCGAGTTGGAAAACGTACCGGATACGTTGCCGGTGTGTCCCATTGTCGATCTGCCGTTCGGACGGGTGTTTATCGCTACCGATATGAAGCTCTTGTTCAGGAAGTTGCACCGTTACGCGGGCCTGGCGGACCCAACCCCTGATGGCGCAGATCTCGCGACGAAAATCGACTTGCGCAACCAGGCCATAGAACACTATCTGCGCCAGTGTGAAAGCCTTTCGCAGTTCGCCGAACTGATGGACACGATAGACATGCCCTGGGGGCAAGTGCGTGATCCTCATGACCTCGAAGAGCAACCTACGCTCAAGCACCGAAGGATGATCGTGCAGATCGACGACCGTGCCGGTGGTGTGCGTCCCATCGCGGACTCGCCGTATCGATTCTCGAACGCCAGCAGTGGTGTGCGTGGCCCGGCTGCACACCGAGGTGAACACAACCGGCAAGTACTGAAAGATTGGCTGGGCCTTAGCGACGCAAAGATCGAAGCACGAGTCGAGTCCAGCATGCTGAAGTCTGACCCGAGTGAGGTGCGGGACTGACTATGAAAGGACGTATGGCGGAATGCCAAGAAGCTGAATTGTTAAGGCGGGCAGACCGAAACTAAACGAGAAAGGAGGGAGAGCGATATGCGATTTGGAGTTTTTTACGAGCTTCAGCTACCCAAGCCCTGGGGCGAGGATGCTGAACATCGCCTGATCAAGGAGGCCATCGAGCAGGTACAGCTGGCCGATCGTTTGGGCATCGATCATGCCTGGGCGGTGGAGCATCATTTTCTGGATGAATACTCTCACTGCTCAGCCTCGGATGTGTTCCTCACCGCGCTGGCTGCCAAGACCGAGAACATCCGGGTCGGTTTCGGTATTCGCCACGTCATTCCCAAATACAATCATCCGGCGCGCACCGCAGAATCAGTGGCCATGCTCGACCTGATCTCTGATGGGCGTGTCGAATTCGGTATCGGTGAAGGCGCATCGCGCCTGGAACTGCACGGTTTCGGTATCAAAGCGAAAGAAAAACACGACCTGGCGCTGGAAGCGGGTGAGCAGATCGCCAACATGATGGCGATGGACCCGTATCCTGGTTATGAGGGTCAGGGTTTTAGTATGCCCTGCCGTAACGTGCTGCCGAAACCTTTGCAAAAACCGCACCCTCCGATGTGGCTCGCGTGTACCAACCGCAAGACCCTCGAGGTGGCAGCGCGCAATGGACTAGGGGCACTGGCTTTCACCTTTGTCGATCCCGAAGCGGCCAGAAGCTGGGCGAAGACCTATTACGACATCATCAAGTCGGACGAGTGCGTGCCCCTGGGCCACACCGTAAATGCCAACCTGGCCATGGTGGCGGGTTTTTCGCTGCACGAGGACGCCGAGGAGGGGCTGCGCCGCGGCGAGGATGGTTTTGCGTTCTTCCGCTATGCGATCAACGCGATGGCAGCAAGTGACATTAAGCTTGGGCGCACCGCGCTGTGGGAAGAATATGAGGAGCTCAAGGATCGGGACCTGCCGACGATTCCGGCGCCCGGCATTGGCACCCCTGAGGAGTTCGCCACTTTCCTTCGTGAGTTCCAGGAGGGGGGCGTGGATCAGGTCATCTTTCTGCAGCAGGGCGGCAAGAACCGCCACGATCACATCTGCGAGAGCCTGGAGTTGTTCGCGAGTGAGGTGATGCCGGAGTTTGTCGAGGGCCGTGAAGAGCGGGAAGCCAAAAAAGCGGCTGAGCTTGCGCCCTATATCGAGGCTGCGCTCGCGCGCAAGAAACACATGGAGCCGCTAGCGGATGAGGATATACCGGTCGTGCATGCAGCCATCGATCGGGATGCGTTTTATCACAAGGACTGACCTATGATTCTGCAGAGATTTGGGGTGATACATGAATGACGTTGAAGGGAAGGTGGCGTTCGTCACCGGTGGCGCGAGCGGTATTGGCCTCGGCATGGTGCGGTCCTTCGCGGACGCGGGGATGAAGGTCGCGGTTGCAGACATCGAACAGGCTGCGCTCGATGGTGTGAAGGAAGAGTTCGAGTCGTCTGACGCCGAGATGATCTATCTGCAGGTCGATGTGACCGACCGCGATGCAATGGAGCGGGCGGCCCAGCAGACGGAAGAAGCCTTCGGCAAGGTGCACGTTGTTTGCAACAACGCAGGGGTTGCCGTTGCTGGCCGTGTCGACAAGATGGACTATAAGGACTGGGATTGGGTGATGGGCGTCAATTTGGACGGGGTCATCAATGGTGTGGTGACTTTCGTTAACCGTATCAGGGTGCACGGGGAGGGTGGTCACTTCGTGAACACCGCCTCCATGGCAGGACAAATGCCCATTCCGGGTGGCAGCATCTATACCGCAAGTAAATACGCCGTTGTTGGCCTTTCCGAGGTGATGCGCACGGATCTGGCGCGTCTCGACATCGGCGTGTCTGTGTTGTGCCCTGCGGGCGTGACCACCAACGTAGGTAAATCAGGCCGTAATCGCCCGGCTGACCTGCAGCTCCAAAAAGACACTTCTCGGCTGGGCATGGGCAAGACCCCGATCGGCGAGAAGGTCCTGTCAGATATGCTCGACGCCTCCGTGGTCGGGGATATGGTGCTGGCGGCTGTGCTTGCCAACGATGCCTATGTTTTCACCCATCCCCATCATAAACCCATGGTCGACGCGCGTACGGCGAGGGTCGACAGCTCGTTCGAGCGATGGTCACAGTATCGCGAGTTGAAAGGTATCAAAGCGGAGGGCACAGACAATGTATGACCTGAGTGGCAGGGTCGCGATCATCACCGGCGGGGCGAGCGGCATGGGGCGCGCGGCGTCCCTGCTGTTTGCGCAGGCCGGCGCGAATGTGGTGGTAGCGGACCTCAACGACGCCGATGGTGAAGAAGTTGCGCAGCTCGCTTCCGAGAGCGGTAACGAGGCTGTGTTCCAGCTTACCGACGTGTCTGCCGAGCCGGATATCGAAGCGATGATTGCGCGTGCGACAGATACGTTTGGCCGTCTGGATGTCCTGTTCAACAACGCGGGTATAGGCGGTGCCATCGGCCCGCTCGAAGACGTGTCGGTCGAGGACTGGGACCGGACCCAGGCGGTTTGCCTGCGTGGTGTATTCCTCGGCATGAAGCACGCCGCCGCGCCGATGCGCGCGGCTGGAGGGGGTTCCATTATCTCGACCTCATCCACCGGTGGCCTCGAGGGCGCCACCGGATTGTTTTCCTACTGCGCAGCGAAAGCGGGCGTGGCGCATCTAACACGTTGCGCTGCACTCGAATTTGCCCGCGATCTCATCCGTGTAAATTGCATTGCTCCCGGGGGTATATCGACGCCGATTCTGTTCGGCATAAATGGTGGGGACAAAGAGCAGGTTGACGCCAATCTGGAACGGTTTCAGCCCTATCCGCGCGCTGGGCAACCACGAGACATCGCCGATGCAGCGCTGTTCCTGGCCAGCGATGCATCGGAATTCATTACGGGTCATACGCTGGTGGTTGATGGTGGCGCGACCGCTGGGCCGAGAATGGCGGTGCCGAAACCAGGCAGGAAGCGCAGAACGCGTTTCGCGGGCCCGTCGTTCGAAAGACCGGCCGACAAAGGAGATTAGACGCGCTTACTAGCCACGAATCGTATCGCCCAGAGGAGGGGTGAGGAAGAGGTATAGGCCTTGTCAGCGCTGTGGGTGCTTACCTGGGGAAGACGCATACCATGCGGATGTCGATACTTTCCCGCTGACGTGTATCCCGTTTAGCCGTTGGGTCGCGAAATGAGGTGTGCGGACACACTTGCGTGTGTCCAGCAAATGGCTGCCATTTCGTTTTGACGACAACCTGGCCAGATTCCGGCTCAAACAACGGGGTTTCTTTGCACACCATACGGCCATACTCGACCAGGCGCGCTGCACGCATCTGATCGATAGTTTCCTCCCAGAGACTGAAGTCCCAACTAGACAATCCGTGATTCGTGATTTCCCCAGTACTTGTCCTTGAGCAGCCTTTTGTAGAGTTTTCCTGTGGGGTGGCGGGGGAGCTCTTCGATGAAGTCCACCGTTCGCGGGCATTTGATGGGGCTGATTCGCTCTTTGCACCATTCGATGAGTTCCTCTGCAAACTCAGGACCGGCATCAGTCGTCGCTTGCGGTTCGACGATGGCTTTGACCTCCTCGCCGAAATCTTCGTTCGGTACGCCAATCACAGCCACGTCAGCCACTTTTGGATGGGTGATCAGGCAGTCTTCTGTTTCCTGGGGATAGATGTTCACGCCGCCGGAGATGATCATGAAGGCTTTACGGTCGGTGAGATACAGATAACCCTCCTCATCCACATAACCAACGTCGCCAAGGGTCGCATAGCCTTGTTTGCTTTTTGATCCCTCGGTCTTTTCGGGATCCTTATAGTATTCGTACGTCGCCGCACTTTCGAAGTAGATGGCGCCGATCTTACCGACTGGCAGCTCCTCTTCGGTTTCCTCATCAAGAATGTGCACGATCGAGCCGACTGGTTGACCTACGCTGCCTTTGTGCTGCAGCCATTCATGGCTGTCGACCTTACACAGACCTACGCCTTCCGTGCCGCCGTAGTACTCGTAGATGATTGGCCCCCACCAATCGATCATCTGCTCTTTGATGGCCACGGGACAGGGCGCTGCGGCATGTATGGCAAATTTCAGGCTCGATATGTCGTAACCGGCACGTGCCTCTTCCGGCATTTTTAACATGCGCACGAACATGGTGGGCAC
>DCWG01000138.1:12747-15299 GCA_002327525.1 Gammaproteobacteria bacterium UBA2168
CACGAACATGGTGGGCACCCACTGCGAGTGGGTGATCGTGTATCGTTCGATCAGCTGCAACGCTTGTACAGCGTCAAAGTGCTCCATGACGATCACGGTGCCGCCCAGACGTTGTATCGTCATGCTGAAGCCGATCGGCGCGCCATGATAGAGCGGCGCCGGTGACAGGTAGATAGTGTGGTCGTTGATGTCGTACAGCTTGGAAACAGCGGCGAGGCCTGGTTCGCCGCCAAATGGCTTCATGGACAGCGGGCGCTTGATGCCTTTGGGTCGGCCGGTGGTTCCGGAGCTGTAGAGCATCAGCGAGCCTTCTATCTCATCAGGTATGGGAGAACTCGGTTGCGCTGCTATGGCTGCTTCCCAACTGTATTCGTCGTTGTCTGGGCCGCCAACGATAAAGCGGGTGGCGAGCTTCGGGCAGGTATCGAGGTCTTCTGCACATTCAAGTTTTTCTACGGAGCCTATGAACATTTTGGCATCGCAATTATCGACAATGTACGCCACTTCAGGCGGGGTGAGCCGAGAACTGATACTGGTGTAGTACAGCCCAGACCGCTGCGCAGCCCAGCAGATTTGCAGGAAATGCTCGTTGTTCTCCATGCACAGGGCGATGTGGTCGCCGGGTTCCAACCCCAAAGAACGAAACAGCTGTGCGCCCTGGATAGATTTGTCGTTCAACTCCCTGAAGGTCACGATTCGGCCCGTGTTAGCCATGATGTAAGCGGGCTTGTCTGGTGTTCTTTCCGCCTGAATGCCTGGGTGCATCATGTTGATTTATCTCATCTTGATTTGTGTTTCATCATCTATCAGCGAACGCCCAGTCCGAGTCAGTGCTGATCGAGGACCAGTTCGGCAAGTTTCTCCCGCTGCCAGGCGGCATCGCCCAGGAGAGTTTGACTGTGCATCTGGCGCTTTAAGTAGATGTGTACGAAGCTTTCCCAGGTAAAGCCGATACCCCCATGTAGTTGAACCGACTTCTTCGAGCCAAACGCGGCTGCGTCATTCGCGGCGGCTTTGGCCATGCGGGCATACCGCTCGGCATTGTCTGGTTCATGGTCAATCGCGCAAGCGGCGTTGTAGAGGAGGGGCCGGGCTGTGTCTATCGCCACCATGAAATCAACCAATGGGTGTTTGACTGCTTGAAAGAAGCCGAGGTTACGGTCGAATTGTTTGCGCGTGCGTGCGTACTCCGCGGTGGTTTGAAGTTGCCATTCGGCAGCCCCGCACATGTCTGCACTGGTCATCACCAGCATTGCGGGGGTCGCGCGGTGCAGGGCTTCCAGCCCCTTGCCGGATGCGCTGACGACGTGCATGTCTTCGATTTGTACCTGATCGAAATGCAGACGCGCCTGATCCCTTGTCAGGTCTATGATCGTGTTTGGCTCGATCGATAGCCCTCCCAGATTCGCTGGCACAGCTAGCAGCGTCGTATCACCGTCGCGTTTTGCGTTGACCAGAAAATAGTCGACTTTCTGCGCGTCCTGGACGAAATGGACGCTGCCATTCAGCCGGTTACCCTCGATTTCTAATTCAGAAGCACCGTGATCCCAGGAGCCGAACTGATCGCAGGCGGCATAGCTGAATGTCTTGCCTTCGCAGATGAGGCTCAATGCGGCATCTGCATTGTCGGTACCGCAAGCGTCCAGGATGTACGACGCATTCAAGGTTGGGACGAAGGGCCCAGGCAGGGCAGCACGTCCCGCTTGTTCGACCAGGGCGGCCACGGCGACTGCAGACATCCCTATTCCGCCAACGCGTTCCGGTACGCCGACCATCAGCCATCCGAGGTCCACGATCTGTTGCCACAAGATCGTATCCCAGCGGGATTCGGATCCGTTTTCCAGGTTGCTGTCGTGAGCCACCAGGGCGTGTAGTTCGTGGGTTGGCAAATTGTCCTGAAAGAATTTCTCCGCCACATCTTTGAGTGCCTGTGCGTCGGCGTCGAATCCGAAATCCTTTGGCTGTTGAGCAGCCTGCGTCGTCATTGCAGTCACGGTGTGTTTCCTCCTTGTTTACTTGCTCTTGTCGAGCCCGAGCACGCGCTCGCCCAGGATATTTCTCTGAATTTCGCTGGTGCCCGCGGCAATGGTGCCGCCAAATGAGCTCAAGTAAGCCAGCGGCCACCTGCCGTTGTCCGGCGCGTTGTCGTCGAATTGAGAAAGTGTGCCTGCGGGGCCTTCTATCTCCAACGCGAGTGCCGCGGCATCCTGGAGGTATTCGGTGCCCAGCAGCTTGTCCTGCAGCACCAGGCGTTGAGGATCTGCCAATCCCGGCACGCCGCGCAGCCTACGGTTTTGTTTAATACCTGCCTGACGGATCAGCATGTCCATAACCTTGTCACGGATGACCGGATCGTCAATTGCGGGTCTACCGTTGCGTACAGAATTCTGTGCGAGTTTTAGCAATGGAAATGCGTTGCGCTCGGATGCCGGTTTGTCTTCCTGACCCTGCCCCCCGGACATTGGGGTAGTCAGGGGGCCGGCACCGCGTTCGTGGGCGAGGGTGGTCATAGCCACCTGCCAACCCTTGCCCACCTCGTCGAGCCGATACGC
>DCWG01000138.1:15618-15873 GCA_002327525.1 Gammaproteobacteria bacterium UBA2168
ACCACCTCGTCGAGCCGATACGCATCGTCTATTTCGAGGTCGTCGAAGAGCTCTTCGTTGAATCCTGTCTCGCCGGTGATCTTGATTAGAGGGCGTACAGTAACTGACTTGCCGAGCTCCGATTTGATGGGCACGACGAAGTAGGTGAGACCGTTGTACTTCTCCGATTTATCAGTGCGGGCGAGCAGGATCATCCAGGTTGCGAACTGTGCGGTCGAGGTCCAGACCTTGTGGCCATTGATCACCCATTTGCCG
>DCWG01000075.1:0-31209 GCA_002327525.1 Gammaproteobacteria bacterium UBA2168
GGAGTTGAGATGAAACAGAAACCAGCAGGACGGCAATCGTCGACTCACGATTTGTGGCGAATTACTTCCACAACTCACCAGAGCATCGGCTGATTTTCGGGGTGGGGAAAACTATTCCAGTCGATTTCCTGCGGATCTGAAAGGGTTTGTTCGAAAACACATGTTGAATGTGGTGGACGGCTGGTCAGGAAACCGCGTGCAGCCCGATCAGTTCGAGATCGGCGGGTTGCAGTATGTGAACCTCGTGGCGTGAGGCGCTGATGACGCCCGCCTTGGTCATTTTCGCGAACACTCTGGAGAGCGTTGCCAGCGTCAGCCCAATGTAGTTCGCAATATCGGTACGGCTCATAGACAGCGGTATGACGGCGGGATAGCGATCGAGTCGGGCCAGACGATCGGACAAATCCATGAAAAATCCGGCAACCCTGGCCTCTGCGCTGTCCTGCACTAGATTGAACTGACGTTGAGCCGCGCGATACTCGCGCTCCGACAAGCGCTTGAACAGGTTGGCCTCTATGCCCAGCCGGGTCAGTTTTCCGATGTCTTCGTCGCGCAGTTGGCACACCGTGGTGGTCTCAAGCGCTATAGCTGAATCGGTATGCAGACCGTCCTGCTGGGCGCAGCCCACCATTTCACCTGGCAGATAGAAGCCGGTAACGAATTCGTCACCGGCAGAGTTGATGGAATAGGTTTTGGCCACACCCGAGCGCATGTGGAAATGGCTGTCTGCCAGTTCTCCGGCGTGGTACAGGTGATCGCCCCGGGTCAGGGGCGCTGACATGAGAAAGACCGATTCCACGATCGGTAGCTGGGTTTCCAGAACCTCATTGGTAAGGCAGTAGCCGCGTGTCGGGCACTCCCTGCACCGCGCTCCCTGTTCGCCGTCGATACGCATATTTCAAATATGTGCCCGGTGAATACATTTATGCATCGGGGAAATCCCGTAGGCCCACTGTACCTAAAAAAAGGCTCCTGGGTATCGCTGATGGTCAGCATCCGGGGTTTTCAAGCCGGAATGTTGCTAAAACTCCTCGCCATCAGTACTGACGGTCGGGTAACAGGATCTCGATACCATCCAGCGCATCGCTCATCTGAATCTGGCAGGACAATCTGCTGTTGTCCTCCACATCGAATGCGAATGCGAGAATACCCTGCTCAAGTTCCTCCACGTCGCCACACTGCTCCCACCATTGTTGTGGCACGTAGATGTGGCAGGTACCGCAGGCGCACAGGCCTCCGCAGTCTCCCTCGATACCGGGCACCATGTAGTTGAGCGCACCCTGCATCAGCGAAGTGTCCACGGGCACATCTACCTCGTGCCGCGTGCCATCGGCTTCCACGTACGTCACTTTAGGCATCGATGGGTTGCGCCACTGCGAGTATTGAGAAAACTGTACCGTCGCGGCTGATGGGTCGCATGGAAACGTCCAGGGTCACCGGTTTGCCATCGAACTCGAACGTTGGCGTGATGCGGAAGATGCGTCCCTGGCGGCACTCTTCCAGGCCATCTTCCAGTCCTTCGCGAGCGCTCCCGCCGTCGCTGGACCACCACGGCAGCCCGGCGAAGTCTTGACCGATGACGTCGATGTCAGCTGTGAGCAGCGCATGGGTGGCCGGATTCATTGCGATCACCGTACCATCGGCAGACAGCAGTGCCATGGGTTGGTCGACGTGCTCGAACAACTCGCGAAACTGGGCATTGGATTCCTGCACGGCCGCCTCACCTTCGAGTCGAGGCCGCAGATCCCTCAATTGAGCACTGAACACCACTTCGTCATCGACGTGCAGCCGCGTAATGGATGCCTCGAGCGGCACTTCTTCACCACCGCTGGTCATACCCCATACACGCGCACGTTCTCCCATCAGCCGGGAAGACGCTTTCTCCTGCGCGAAACGCCGCATGTATTCCGTGTGCTCGGTGCGAAAACGACCCGGCAGTAACTTGCCGAGGTGCTGTCCTATGAGTTTGCCGGGTTCATAGCCAAAGAGCTTCTCCGTGGCCGTGTTGACCCAGGTGACGTGCATGCCCGCGTCGACGTTTATCACCGCATCCGCGGACATGGCCAGCAGGCGTGAGGCCGTTCGGTGTGCTTTGCGCTCTGTGCGCAGCCTGGCCTCTGACAAGGTCACGTCCCGCAGGATGATGAGATACAGCGGCTCCGTGGTAATGATGCGCGCTACCCGTATGCGCAGCTGTTTCTCGTTGCCGGCGCGTGTGCGACAGGTCAGATATACGTAGTCGAGCTCCGGTGCATCGGGCGTATCCGCCCACTTCTCCATCCACGCCAGCGGATCGAGCCGCGCCCGTTCCGGCTGTGTGAGCAAATCGAGCACATTGCCGGGTTCGGCGGGCGTGCTGATCTCGAATAGCGCCACCGCGAGCGGGTTGATGGCGGCAATACCGCCGTCCACCCTGATGAGTAATGCCGGATCGGGAAGCTGATCGAACAGTTCACCGGTCCCGAGGTTTCCCCAGGTCATGTTCCGAACCTTACCAGTTCAAGCCTGCATTATTCCTGAATATTTTTCTACGACCGTCGGTCCGCACCACCCCATGTTTCACTACTCTCGACAACCTCGCTACGACCATTCATGAATTGTCCAGGCTAGTATGGGGCGGCTTGTTGGTTCAGAACGTTGAGCGTGGATTTCTCGTCCTCCATGGACTCCAGCACGCTCAGGTCTTCGTTCACCGGGACGCCGAGTTGCAGGAACATCTCCTTGGTACGCGGTGTAATCAGACCAGCCCGCACCAGCGAAGGCATCATTAGATCTTTGAGTGAATGGATCTGACCGGGGGGCAGTTCCTGGGCAATGCCGGCTTCCGCCGCTTCCTGCACACCGGCGGCGAAATCCTCCTGCTCGATGCCGCTGACCTCCAGTACTTTCAGGAAACCGGCGTCCATCAGACCGACCTGACCAGCGACCAGAATCGACACCGCGTCATAAGCGAATTGCGCCAGATCTTCCCGTTCGTCCTGGTGCAGCGCGGCAACCATCGGTGTGAGGTAGATGTGGCCGAAAGAGACATGTCGTGATTCGTCGCGCATGACGTTGAACGTCACCGATTTCAGCAACGGCTCGTTGGTCTGCCGGTACATGTTGTTGAACGCACCGAGAGCCAGGCCCTCGACGATCATGTTCATGCCGATCATCACCTTGTGGTGGTTGTTGGTCTTCAGGGTGGTGTCTATCAGCGTCTTCAGCCAGGGCACCATCGGATAGTGGATGGCAATCTTGTTCACGTAGCGGTCGTATGCCTCCACGTGGCGCGCCTCGTCCATCGTCTGGGTGGCGGCGTAGTACTTCGCCTTCATGTCCGGCACGCTGTGCGCGATCGTGGCGGCGGTTAGAACGGCACCCTGTTCACCATGCAGGAACTGAGACAGCATCTGTGCCGTGGAATGAGCCAGAAAGGTTTCCTGCTGCGATTTCGAGAGCCGCTGGAAAAACGGCATCTGGGCATACAAGCTCTGGTTGCCGGAGATGATCGGGTTGCTCGGGTCGATGGGTGTTTCCCAGTCGAGTTCCGATGCGTTCCACTGATTTTCCTTGGCTCGATTGTAGAGATCGTCCAGCTTCGCCACCGCGCTCTGGTAGTCGAAGTTCCAGGAAACCTTCATGAGGGTTTCATAGGTCTCCGAATATGTCTGGGGTTTCTGCTCGGACATGACACTATCTCCATTAACCGCAAAAAAAGTGTGCCTCGCGGACTACTCCATCGGGTTGATTTCAATCAAATTTCTGGGGCAGCAAGAGACTGAGGCCCTGCTTGGCGACCGGTGTCGCAGGCCGCCGGGTGGCTCACTGGAGGCGCTGGCCCTCGAACGGGTGCCCCTGTATAGGTGCCACGCCGACCTGAGGGTACGCGCGGATCTCGGCAGCGTAGATGCCGTGGTGGATGCGCTGCTGAGCGGCGTGCGTGATCGGACAGACAGCTGACAGGACGAGCGGTTGGCAGTATGGTCTGAGGCGCAGTGGGTGGAACATTATCGATGAAGCAGAACAGAATTAGTGGCGCACCGGCCGGGTGGATGGTTGTGATTGCGTGGCTCGCCGCCGCGATATCGGGGTACACAGGACTCGGCGGGTTCGTGTACGAGAGCCTGGAAGGCATTGCGGGTGACATGATCCCGCTGTGGCCACGAGTGCTGTTTGGCGTGCTCGTGCTGATGGCCGTTGTGTTGACGCTGTGGTGGGCGCTGCGGCTGACCAGGAGCAGCAGCGAGGCAGGTGAGGCGACAGATGCGTCGGCACGGCGCAAATTCCTGACCGGGGGTGCTGCGTTAACTGGCGGTGCCCTGGGGGTGGCGGGTGCGACCGCTGCGAAGATGGCACCCTGGATGCAGGTAACGGTTCCCGCGATTTTCGTAACCACCGAGCATACCTCCGACGACCCGAAAGATGCCTGGAAGGGCGCACGCATAAAGCAGTATCGCCAACTCGGCCGAACGGGCCTGCAGGTGTCCGATATATCGGCGGGTACGACCCGGATTCATAACAATGCCGAGCCGGTGCGCTTCCTTAATACACTGCTCGACCGCGGCGTGAACTATCTGGATGCGTCGCCTGATTACGCGCCTCAGAGCGAGCAGATCATTCGGGATGCCATCGCCGGCCGTGACCGCAGTTCACTGGTTATAGCCACCAAGTTCTGTCATTCGAATGGCCACGTACGGCACGGGTCGAGCGTGGAGACATACATGCAGGTGATGGAGTCGGCGGTGGAACGTCTGGGTGCGGGTTACGTGGACGTGGCACACGTTCATGCCTGCGATACTGTTGAGAGGCTCATGGATGAAAACCTGCACGAGGCTTTCGACCGGTTGAGGGAGAAGGGTGTGGTTCGCCACCTAGGTGTCACCACGCATACCCCAAACCTCGAAGAGGTAGCCAATGCGGCCATCGACAGCGGGCGCTTCGACGTCATGATGCTGGCCTATCATCACGGCGCATGGCCCATGCAACAGGCCATAATCGAGCGCGCGGCACAATCTGGTGTCGGTATCGTCGCGATGAAAACGCTGAAAGGCGCGAAGCACCAGGGACTCGCCGATTTCCGAAACGAATCGGACAGCTACACTCAGGCGGCCTTTAAGTGGGTGATGTCGAACCCGGGTGTTTCCAATCTCGTGATCTCGTTTCACAACGACCAACACGCGGATGAATACCTGTTTGCTTCAGGAAAACCGCTCACCGAGTCGGACGTGGCGGTGCTCGGCAAGTACGACCAGCTCATTGCCGGTAGCCACTGCTTTCAGCACTGTGGTGATTGCCTCAGCGGCTGTTCGGAGAGCCTGCCCATACACGACGTGCTCCGTTATCGCATGTACTTCGAGGACTACGGTGACCAGAAGCAGGCCATGCAGTATTACGCGAAGCTGGAGAAGAACGCATCGTCCTGCATATCGTGCGATGCGCCCTGTACCGTGGCATGCCCGCGGGGCGTACTCGTACGCCAGCGCATGATCGGTGCGCACGAGATGCTGACCATGACGTAGGCGAGAAAGGAGATCGAACTACGCTGATGCTCTGGCTAGAAAGCGGGCAATTCGGGTACCGGGCGTGCCCGCTGGTTATATAGCATCTTGCGGATACGCTCTCGCTCCTCGGGCGGCATTTCGCCATAGCCCACACTCCACTGGGCACCCGCGTCCATGCCGCGCTGCACTGCGGGTCGGGCGGCCAGCTCGTCCAGCCAGCGGGCCACGTGGGGAAACTCACCGATGTCCTGGCCCCGGCTCTCCGGATCGACAGCCCAGGGATAGCAGCACATATCGGCAATGGAATACTCGTTGCCGGCAAGATAGGGCGCCTCGTACAAACGCCGATTGAGGACGCCATAGATCCGGTTCACCTCGTCGTCGAAGCGCCGAATGGCATACGACTGATTGCCCTCGGATTCCGGCAGGCGTCTGAAGTGGCCGAGTTCACCGGTCTTCGGGCCCTGGTTGGCCATCTGCCACATGATCCACTGATTGATGGCGTGGCGGGATCTCGGGTCCCGGGGATAGAACTGTCCGAACTTCTCCCCGAGGTAGATCATGATGGCGCCGGACTCGAAGACGGATAGCGGGCCCCCATCACACTCTGGGTCGTTGTCGATCATCGCCGGCATGCGCGTGTTCGGATTCATCGCGATGAACTCGTCAGTGAATTGATCGCCCTGGCCGATCCGGCAGGGGACGAGGTTGTACTCCACACCCATCTCCTCAAGCTGGATGGTCACCTTTTTGCCGTTCGGCGTGGGCCAGTAGTGCAGGTCGATCATGCTATCTCTCCTCGTGGGTTGTCAGTTGGCTGCGAGCGCGTCGGCTTTGACGAAATCGGCACCTTTCTCGGCAATCATGACCGTGGGTGCATTGGTATTGCCGGAGGTGATGGTGGGCATGATGGAAGCATCCACCACCCACAACCCTTCCGTGCCGTGCACTTTCAGCCGGTCGCTGACCACGGCCTGTGGATCCGAACCCATCCGGCAGGTACTCACAGGGTGAAAGATGGTGGTGCCGAGCTCCCGGGCTGCTTGTAGCAACTGCTCGTCGTTCTTGGCGTCCGGTCCGGGCTTCCATTCCTGGCATTGATACTGTGCCAGAGCGGGCTGCGCCATGATGTTGCGCGTGAATTTGAGGCCCGCAACCGCCACCTCTTCATCTTCAGGCGTCGACAGGTAGTTGGGCTGAATGGCGGGTGGCTCGGCCGGGTCGGCGCTGCGCGCCAGTACGTGACCGCGACTGGTCGGGCGCAGGTTGCACACAGACGGGGTTATGGCATCGAATTTGTGCAAAGGGTCGCCGAACTTGTCGAGCGACAGAGGCTGTACGTGCCATTCGATATTCGCGGTTGGCTGATTCGGATCGGATTTGGCGAATGCTCCGAGCTGGGACGGCGGCATAGTGAGGGGCCCCGTGCGGCGTAGCAGGTATTCGATACCCATGGAGGCCATTCCAAAAACCGAATTCACTCGTCGATTCAGCGTTTTCGTGTTGCTCACCTTATAGATGGTGCGCACCTGAAGGTGGTCCTGCAGATTGTGACCGACACCGGGAAGGTTATGGCGTTGGGCCACACCAATGGTCTCCAGATCGGTATCGCGCCCGATACCGGACAACTGCAGAATGTGCGGTGAGCCGACCGCACCTGCGGCCAGCACCACGGCCCGGCGCGCTGCGAAGGTCTCGTTGCCGGACTTGGTGCGTACCTTCACCCCGGTCACGCGTTTGGTGTCGTCTTCGCCCTCGAGAGTCAGCCCGGTAACCAGGGCATCCGTGATGACGGTGAGATTGGGCCGGTGCTGCACCGGTCGCAGGAACGCCCGGGCTCCGCTCCAACGCACGCCACGGCGCTGGTTCATCTGGAAATAGGCAGTGCCGAGGTTATCGCCGCGGTTGTACTCTTCGATCTTGGGAATGCCGGCCTGTTCCGCCGCGTCACGCCAGGCATCCAGAATCTCCCAATTAACACGGCGTTCTTCTACCGGCAGTTCACCTCCGCTGCCGTGGAATTCATCGGCCCCATGCTGATAGTCCTCGCTCTTTCTGAACGCCGGAAGCACGTCGTCCCAACCCCAGCCGCGGTTGCCGAGTTGCGCCCAGTGGTCGTAGTCGCTGCGCTGGCCGCGCATGTAGATCATGGCGTTGATGGAAGAACATCCGCCCAGTACTTTGCCGCGCGCGTAGAGGATCGACCTGTCGGCGAGTCCGGGGTTCGGTTCGGTGCGAAAACACCAGTCCGTGCGCGGATTGTCGATGGTGTAGAGATAGCCGACGGGTATGTTGATCCAGAAGTAATCGTCCTTACCACCTGCCTCGATCAGCGCTACCCGGCAGTCCGGATCGGCTGACAGTCGGTTGGCGAGCACGCAACCGGCGGTACCGGCTCCCACGATGACGATGTCGTATTGCATTGAGAATCGCCTCTCCCTTACCCGTATCCTAAGCGGGATCGGCGTCGAACGCACCGCGTGGATACCTTAAAATGACACAGTAGCCGGAGGCATCTCGTCGCGACTAGCATCAGATGTGAGAAGAGAAAATCGAAGTGAATGAAGCCGGTGCGTTGTGTTCGGCGGTTAGTTCGGGCGAGTAGCGGGCACGGGTGGATCTTGCCTGTTTTTATCGGCCGGTGGTGGGCTATGGGTGGGATGATCTGCTGCTCGCGTATCTGTCCTGCCGAGTACCCGGAGAGAAGGCCTACCTCATCAATCCGTTCGGATGTCTGTTCGAGGAGATCACCGCACCCAGCCTTCTGAAAGTGGATTTCTCTGGTCAGAAACTGCTGCCGAGCGAATACGATATCAGTCCGGCAGCAAACGTCATTCATGGGGCGTTGTTCGGTGGGCGGGTGGATGTGATGTGTGTCGTTCACGTACACACAGTGGCTGGCACGGCGGTCTCCTCCATGGCCGGTGGTTTACGCTATCTCTCTCAGCAATCGATGATCGTGTTCGGCTCGCTTGCCTATCACGACTACGAGGGCATCGTGCTGGATCCGGCGGAGGCACCGCGATTGCAGGCGGACCTTGGGGGACAAGCGGCACATGATTCTCCGCAACCACGGCCTGCTGACAGTGGGAGGTCCCGTCTCCGATGCCTTTCCTCGATGGCGGCAGCGCGATGCGGCCCGTGTCGATGCCAAATTCGAGCACGGTCGTTGAGGGTGCGATCACTGCGAGAAAGTCGACGATGGGGTCGACCAGGCTCGGGTCGAACGCCGCTGTGTCGCCGTCGTAGATCGCGGCGATGCGCTCGCCGAAGTACCCATCATCGTGCATACGCCGCCTCCCGAACCTGCTGGGCAAGCGACATTAGCATGGATGTTCAGCCCATACCGAGTTCGTGCCGAACCAGATCGCGCCCGGCCACCATATTCACGAGCTTTGCGTATGCCACATCGCGCGAAAGGTATTTCAAGCCGCAGTCCGGGGCAACAATGAGGCGCTCTACGCTGGTGTGCTCGAGCGCGGCGCGAATACGCTGTGCCACCAGTTCGGGCGTCTCCACAGTGGTGTCGCGTAGATCCAGCACACCCACGTACAGCCGTTTGCTCGGTACACCGCCGAGACGCGACATATCGAGTCGTGGTTGCGCGCATTCGAGCGACAGCTCATCCGCGATACAGGCATCCAGTTCGTCGAGAAACGCGTAGCCTTCGGGTTTGTTGTCCACATGTTTGCCGTAGCCGAAACACACGTGCAGCACGGTGGTACCCGCCGCGCCCTGGAGCGCGCGGTCGATGGCGGCCACGGCGTACTCTCGGGCGGCATTCGGGCGTGCCTGTACGTAGGGTTCGTCGAGCTGAACGATATCCGCGCCGGCGGCAAACAGCGCCAACACCTCTTCGTTCACCGCTGCCGCGTAAGCCTCCGCGAGCGCTGCCTCGTCTGCGTAATAGTCGTTCTGCGCCTGCTGGGTCATGGTGAACGGGCCGGGCAGGGTGACCTTTACCGGTTTGTCGGTGTGTTGCTTCAGCAGGGCGACGTAATCGGTCTCGATACTGCGCGTGCGAACGACGGGCCCGGTGATTCTCGGTACGGGAACGGGCTTGCCTGTGCGGTCGATGGCCTCCCCAGGGTGGTCCAGATCCACCCCAGACAGCGATGTCGCGAAACGGTTGGAGTAGCTCTCCCGGCGCATTTCACCATCGGTGACGAAGTCCACACCCGCTCTTAGCTGATCATGCAGGGCGAGAAGCGTGGCGTCGTGCCACGCTTCTTCGAGGTGGTCGGGCGCTATCCGCCACAATTCCCTCGCACGCACCCGCGGCGGTAGCCGCTCGCCTAGGCGGCGGCGGTCGATCAGCCATTCGGGTTGCGCATAGCTGCCGACCAGGCCCGCGGGTAACAGTGGCAAGTCAGGCAAGTGCTTCCCCACTGGCTTTCACACCGTCAGCGTTCACCGGCAGGTCAACGTGGGGAGAGCCTGCCTGCAGCGTGGCGCACAGTTCCAGCATGATCCCATCCGGATCGTAGAAATAGCACGAGCGCAACCAGGTCTTGTCCGTGGTCTGATCTGCGGTACGCGCTTCCTCGCCGGTGATGACGTCGTCGTGATTGATCACGGGAGTCACATCCACTCCGCGTGCGATCAGGGTCTCGCGATATTCGTCGATCTTATCGGCGGGCACGTCGAATGCGACATGGTTCATCGAGCCGTGGGACGATGAAATAGTACCGCCGCGACCGACCAGATTGCTGGCGGATGCGATTCCGGGCTGCGCCTTGCCAGCATCCGAGAACCAGAAAAACGCCAGCAAGCCAGCGCCCATATCGAAGAAGAAGTGCTGCCCAGCGCCTCTATCGAGGTCGAAACCCTTGATGAGTTTCATGCCGAGCACGTTAGTGTAGAAATCCACGGTGCGTTCCATATCCTCGCAGACCAGTGCCAGGTGGTGCACCCCACTTAGTTTGATGTCGTCAGACATGACGTCCTCCTTTTGTTTTCGGCTATATGTCACCGTTTTGAGCCAGGCGGACGATGTCCTCCCGGCTGTATCCGAGTTCGCTCAGAACTACGTTGCGATTCGCTCCCACGTCACCGCCCGCCCATGTGGTGTATCCAGGAGTTGCCGAGAGCCGTGGAGACATGGCGGGAATGTCCATTTCTCCTCCAGGCACCTCAACGCGTTCGAACATGCCGCGCGCGATGTACTGGGGGTCGCGCACCATATCCTCCACACTGTAGATCAGGCCGACCGGTACGTCCGCGGCCTCCAGTGTATCGATTATGTGAGTGGACGTGTTGGCCGTCGTCCACTCCTCTATCGCTGCATCGATCATCTGTTCGTGTATTACGCGCCCACGGTTGTCGGCGCAGTCGGGATCGTGTGCGATGTCGGGGCGTCCGATGGCCTCCATCAGCCGGACGAAGATAGAATCTCCGTTGCCGCCGATCACCACGAATTTATCGTCACGGCAGCGATAGGTATTGGTCGGCACGATACCGGTGATGGTGGTGCCGGAGGCCTGGCGTACTTCACCTGCGCCTGAAAATTCGGGAATCACGCCCTCCATGAGATTGAACATGGATTCGTAGAGGGCCACGTCCACCACTTGTCCCGAGCCACTACCGGATCGCCCGATGAGCGATAGCAGGATACCGAGGGCGGCATGGAGACCCGACACCGTGTCGCCGATGCTCAGATTCGGGCGCACGGGTGCGTCACCAGGAAAGCCGTTGACATGACGGAAACCGCTGAAGCCCTCGGTTACGGAGGCGTATCCTGGCTTGAGCGCGTATGGGCCGGTCTGCCCGTAGCCGGAGATGCGTGTATAGATGAGTCCCGGATTGTTGTCAGCGAACACCTCGGGTCCCAGGCCCCACTTCTCCATGGTGCCAGGCTTGAAGTTTTCTATTACCACATCGGCACTCCCGATCAGCTCGCGCACGATCTGGCGGCCGGCATCCGAGCGGAGGTTGGCGGTGACGGAATGCTTGTTCCGTCCGAGGCTGCGCCACCAGAAAGAAGTGCCGCCTTCGTCGAGGATTCTCCATCCGCGGATGGGGTCACCGTTGCCCGGCGGTTCTACCTTGATGACTTCGGCACCGAAGTAGGCGAGAAAGGTACCGGCAAACGGGCCGGCAAGAAGCTGACCGACCTCGATGACACGGATACCATCCAGGGGCCGGGCGGCGTTGTTTTCTGTGCTCATGATACGTTCTCATCCCAACGGTACGATGACGAAGTGGAATTATCGCGCATCCCGGCTACTATTCAGTCGTCATCTTGCCAGGCGCTACCGGCCCAGTCGGCGGGTTCGCCTTCGGCGGGAACCGGTACTTCGCGGATACGTTCCGGAACGTCGTCGAATTCCAGGCGCAGAGCCTTGCAGCAGACAGCGTGCAGATTATAGGCCAGCGTATGGTAGGTGAGCTCTAGGATATCCTCATCGGAAAGGTGGCTGTGCAGAGCCTCGAACAGCTCATCTGAAGCACGCCCTCCCTGCAGGATCAGAGCGTCGGCCCAGGCCAGCACGGCCCGATCCTTCGCGTCGAACAGATCGGAGATCTCCCAGTGCGGGATGGCGGCAACCTCGTCGTCGGAGACACCGAAACGGCGTGCCGCCTTGCAGTGCTGGGAAAACACGAACTGACTGCCCTGTGTAAAACCGGCGCGCATAATCGCGAGTTCGCGCACGCGCCCGTCGAGGTTGCTGATGCTCTTGTCGGCGAACATACCGAACATGCCGAAGTGCCCGGTCGCATGGTCGAACACGTAGGGCACATTCGCGAACACCGTCCACCAGTTGCCCGGCGTGCCGGTAGCGGTGCCGGGTTCGGTGACTGGATCACGGTCGCCGAACAGAGCCTGGTAGTACTTCAGGACGTTGTCAGGCGCTTGGGCCCGGGATATCTCTTTGAGTCGTGGCATAGTGGTATCTCCAGGAAACGTTTCCGCAGAAACGTCTCTTTCGGGAAGCGGGCACTCTTTGACTGTTCGTTCGACGCGTTTTCAGAAGCGCATCGTACCTTCCAGAGTCACCGATCGGCCGATACTCAGCGCGTGGAACTGGTTGCCGGCGATGTTGTAGGCGTGATTGATGACCATCTCATCCCCGAGATTCCGCCCAACGACGGCGACTTCCCAGCGATCGTCGTTGGATGCCAGCGCCACTCGTGCGTCCCATTTCGTGAAGGAGTCCTGTGTCGCGTAGTTAGCCTGGGTGGGCTGAACGAAATACTCGTCGGAATAATACACAGACAACGCAGCCTTGAGATGCAGTGCGTCGGTGAGCTGAGACTCCCACAAAGCGCTGAGGTTGACCTCCACGTCCGGTGAACGTTCGAGCTTCTCGCCCTTCTGATTCTCCGTTCCGCTCACCGGATCGCAGTCGGCGTTCTTCGGCTGGCCGCTGGAATTCTCCACACATTGTGCGCCGGCGAAGTCGTCGTACTCGGCATCGATGTAGGAGAGGGACGAGTGCAGCTGCAGATTGGCGGTGGCCTGCCAGGACAGCTCGATCTCGAAGCCGTCGACGGTGGCGCTTCCCGCATTTCCAATGATGAACTGGGTGCCGTCGTAGTTGGAGGTCTGCAGATTGGTGAACTCGGTGGTGAACAACGCGACATTCAGAAACGCAGCGCCCTCGAACAGGCTGGCCTTGAATCCCAGTTCGAAGCTCTCGGCTTCTTCGTCCTCGAAGTCGAAGATTCCATTGCCCTGTGCCAGACTGAATCCGGCGGCTATCTCGAGAGACGTTACGGTTGGTTGTCCGATGTAACGCTGCAGATAGTCTGCATCTCCCGCGCGCTGCAGGAGCTGAACACCCAGCTTGGAGTCATTCGCCTTCATGCCCCCCGACTTCGAGCCCTCTGCGTAGACGACATACGCCATGAAATCGTCGGTGAAGTCGTACATGAACCGTATCGATGGATCGAGGCTGTCATCGTCACGTTTCTGCCTGAACAAGTACTCGGTATCGTGACCGGCAGTACTCTGTGCTACGCGCACGGGGTTGAACGTGCCGTTGGAAAAGAGCAGCGGCCAGGAGTGGCCTACAGCATCCTGCTCCTCGTCGGTGTAGCGCAGATCCAGAATGGCGCGAAAGCGATCGGTGATGTTCCAGGTCAGCTGACCGTAGACCGAGTAAGCATCGCTGTCGCGGTCGAAGTTGCGGTCCATGCCGGACCCGTGCTGAAACGCCAGAGCCAGTGGCGGTATGTTGACACCGACGGAAATGGGGACACCGATAATCCCTTGCCAGAACAGTGGATGGAACGGAGAGAATTGTCGGGTTGTCAGCTCAGAGTCCTGGTACCACACACCCGCGATGTATTCGAAGGTCTGATCGGTGGGCGAGAGTATGCGCAGTTCCGCCGTGGTTTGATCATACTCATCGAACAGTGCGGTGTTGAGAATGGCCTCCGGGTGTCCATCGACATCGAGGAACCAGTCGTTTTCGTATTCCCAGTAGCCGAGCACGGCCATCAACGTGTGGTCTGCGATGTCGGTATCCATCTTGAGCGTCGCTGAGGTCCATTCGTAGTTGTAGAAGTCTTCTTTCTCTACGCCGGTACTTACGCTGCGCCGGTCATCCGACTTATACTCGGCCCTCGGGTCGGTCGAGGCGGTGCTCATGAGACCGGGTGCTACCAACTGGTTGTTGCGCCCGTCCATGTTCGACTCTCCGGTTTCGAGCTTCAGATAGAAGCTGGTGTTGTCGCTGACATCCCACTCAAGACCGAGACGCGCCGCCTTTACTTCCTTGTCGCCGTCTTCACCGCCGATCGCGAGATTGTCGGTATATCCGTCGAGATCGCTCCACTTCACCGCCAGGCGGGCTCGCAGAGTATCGGTCAGAGCGCCGGAAACATAACCGTTTGCTGTGTAGCCGCCATGCTCCAGTTCTGTGCCCACCTTCATTTCGGCTGTGAATTCATCCGTGGGTCGGGCGCTGATGGTGCTGATCGCACCGGCGATGGTGCTCTTCCCGTAGAGCGCACCCTGGGGCCCCCGCGCGACCTCGAGACGCTCCATGTCGAGAAAGGCTGATTCCATGCACTTCCCACGGCCGCAGTAAACATCGTCGACGTAGAGCGGCACCGACGCATCGAACGCCAGGTTGGTAATCCCGGAACCCAGGCCCCGAATGCGCACGGCCCAGCTTCCGAAGGTCTGCTGCACCTGCAGCCCGGGCACGAAATTCTGAACATCGCTCATGTCGCGCACATCGAACGCATTGATGAATTCGCCGGTGACCACACCAACCGAAATGGGGATGTCCTGCACACTCTTTTCCCGTTTCGTGGCGGTGACGATGACTTCTTCCAGTATGTTCTCGCCCTCCGCAGCGTTGACGTGCATGACGCCGAACCCTGGAATCAGTGTAAGACAGATAGACAGACTAAGAGTTTTTGCAACCTTTACCAGCACAGGTTCCCCTCCTTGCAATTGTGGTATGGCTAGAGTCGTACTTCGTGACGCACTCGATCTCATGAGCACGTCGGAACCTAGCACTCGAAGCATTCTTAAGCGGGAAATACCCGGCGTCAAGGCATCTTACTCAAAACTTTTTTGTCTAAGTGTTGTGTGTAAAATCATTTGACGCGGGAATGGGGACCATGTTGGAAACGAAGCTACGGTTCACGTCGAAGAAGCGGACGGCGGCGCGCGTCCGGTGAACGGAGATGATGGTCGTGGTTCGGGAGGTGCCAGCGTCGGTGATGGGGATCGCGGGCAGCACTCCATCGACCGGCATCTGTTTGCCGGGCTGGTGCGAACCATCGACTGGGTCGACAACAGTCTTCAGAACATCCTCGCGTTTCGCGGTTTCGAGCCCGTGCACCGCACTCAATCGCTGATACTCGTGCACATTGTGAACGGTGTGGAAAACCCGGCAGAGATCGCCCGTGAGATGGGTTCCACGCGCTAGAACGTTCACCACATGGCGAAGAGCCTGATCGATTCGGGGCTCGTGGAACAGCTGCCGGATCCGCGCCGATCTCTGTACCGGCTGACCGATTCATCGAGCGACACCCGAAACGCAGCACTCGATGCGCTCACGGCACTGGAGGGGGCCATGATGGCGAGGAGTGGCATATCGGCCAGCGACATGAAGGTGTTTCGGAAGGTCCTGGCCAGTAATTGGGGGCCGGAAGTGATTGACGAGAAAGAGTTGCGCGCATCCAACAAGTGTAAAAAGGGGAAAACCAACGAGCGGCGAGGGAAGAGCTGACATGACCGAAGAACAACTTCTTGCAGAAATCGCGACGCTGGTGCCGATGGTGGAGGAATATGCCGAGCAGGCTGAACAGGAGCGCAAACCCGTGGACTCGGTCATGCAGGCCATAGAGGACACGGGCGTGTACCGCTACTTCGTACCGAAGCACTTCGACGGCTTAGAGTTCGGGATGGAAACCTTCATGAAAATCGGCATGGCGCTCGGCGGGGCCTGCACCAGCACCGCGTGGGTGGTGACATTTTGCATGGAGCACAACTGGTTGTTCGCGCTATACAATCGGCAGGCCCAGGAGGAAGTGTTCGGTAAGCAACCCTACATGATCGCACCGGGATCGCTGGCGCCGAAAGGCGTCGCGACACCGGTGAATGGCGGGTTCCGTGTTACAGGGCGCTGGGAATGGGGTACGGGCGTGATGCATGCCGACTGGGCCATGGTGGGCGCACTCACGCCCGTCGAAGGAAGCGACAGGCAGGATCTGTGCATGTACATGCTGCCGAGAGATCAGATCGAGGTGATCGACACCTGGAACGTCGCCGGTATGGTCGCTACGGGTAGCAACGACATTGCTGTGCACGACGTGTTCATCCCCGAACACATGAAGGAGAGTATCGCGACGATTCGTGATGGCACGTCGGCGGGTGCAAAGTGGCTCGACCGGCCGTTGTACAAAATGCCCATGTTGCCCGTGCTGGGACTCACCGCGGCAGCCCCGGTCGTCGGTTGCGCGAAACGGGCGGTGGAGCTGTTCTGCGAGCGCATGCAGGAGCGCGTGGTGTACGGCACCACAGATAAGCAGTCGGAGAAGGGTGTAGCACAGCACCGCCTGGGCCATATTGCGCTGGCGGCCGAGAATGCCGAAGTGTTGTTGATGCAGTTGGCCCGGGACGTGGAAGAATGGGGTCAGACGGACGATCCGTGCTCCGAGGGGGAACGTGCGCATTTTCGCTTTCGTATCGCGGACGTCGTGCGCAAGTCGCGCGACGTGGTGCGGGACGTGGTGGAGGCGAGCGGCGCGCACGCGCACTTCCTGTCGAGCCCTCTGCAGCGCATGCTGCGTGATGTGCACACCGCCAGTTGCCATACGGTTTTCGACTGCGATCTGGCCGGGGAGCAACATGGGCGCGCACAGCTTGGTCTGCCGCTGACGATCCCCGTATAGGTCGATGTTTCGCGATCAAGGCGCGGACCATCGTGCTGTGGCGCGCGGGCGAGTTTCGTGCCAAGGGGCGCCGACGTCTATCGGAGGATTTCGACACAGGGGTTCATGGCGGAGAATAATTCCCGCACCCGACACCTCGATGAATGTTCATAGTGTGCACGCGAAGGCGTGAAGGAATGCGGCGATCCGGTAGCCTGGAAGCTGCTGGTATATTCCTGTTGGATGAACCCAAACCGGACCACCAGGGACCGCCTGCATCGAAACTGGTGGCACCGCCAATTGGTAGGCGGTAGCGTACTGACGATGGAAGCATGATGAGCGAACTGGACGATTTTCGCGCTGAGGCGCGCGCGTGGCTGGAAGAACACTGCCCGGATGGCGTTCGCGGGCCGGGGCCGACCACGCTTGGGTACCGCAAATTGGACCTCGGCGCGGACGTGAAACGATGGCTTGAGTGCATGGCGGAGAAGGGCTGGACGGTGCCGACCTGGCCGAAGAAGTATGGCGGAGCAGAACTCGACCGTGATCAATACAGGGTTCTGATCGAGGAACTCACGCATATGAATGCACGTACTCCGCTCACCGGACGCGGCGTGAACTACATTGGACCGACGATTCTGGAATACGGAACCGACGATCAGAAAGCGCGCTGGTTGCCTCAGATTGCACGCGGTGACGGCGCCTGGGCTATGGGCTATTCCGAACCGGGAGCGGGTTCGGACCTCGCGAGCCTGCAATTGAAGGCCGTTCTTGATGGCGATCACTTCGTACTGAACGGACGCAAGACCTGGACCAGCGATGCGACGGATTGCGACTTTATCTTCGTACTGGCCCGCACATCCCCGGACAAACCGAAGCACGAGGGCATCAGCCTCATACTCGTGGACATGGACCAGCCCGGTGTGCAGGTGCACCCCATTCGTCTGCTGTCTGGAAAATCGCCCTTCTGCGAAACGGTGTTCGAGGATGCCATTGCCCGCGCTGACGATGTCATCGGCGGTGTAGACAACGGCTGGACGGTGGGCAAACGCTTGCTGCAGTTCGAGCGCTCCACACATGCCGGCATCAATATTTCTGGCTCACAAGGCGGGCGTGCCGAAGCAAGCAAGGTGCCGGGCATCGTGAAGCGCTACATCGGGCTGATGGGCGGTCATGTTCAGGATCCCGTAGTACGCGCGCGCTTGAGCGACTACTCCATGAACCATGCGGCGCAGAAACTGACCCAGAAACGGGTCATCGAAGAGCTGAGATCGCACGCGCCGGGGTTCGCCTCCTCTGCGGTGAAGCTCTCGAACGCCATCCTGACCCAGGAGGGCGATGAGCTGATGGTCGAGGCCATGGGTGTGCAGGGTCTCGGTGTGGAAGGCGATGGTTTCGAGGACACTGAGACGGCGATCACCAGGCAATGGCTGTATGGCAAGTCACTCACCATCGCCGGCGGAACCAAGGAGGTACAGATGAACATCATCGCGAAGCGCGTGCTGGGGCTGCCCGACTGAGTTGTCTGTCATCTGCCAATACTGGCCTTGATAGAAAGTAGTGCCGGTTCAGACCACTTACGCGCAACTCCGCTGCGTACTCCTTTTCACACGGCCTCAAGCGACCCTGTTTACCGCTTGCTTCACTAGGGGGCACCACCCAACTCTGTCGCCAGCGATAACACGTAGCTTCGAATGGCCTGCGACTCTTCCGCAGAGATGCCCATCGCCGGCATACCGTTGGATGCTTTGACGCCACCAACGACGATGATGTCCCAGGCATCGAGGGTGGCACTCGTCGCATAACGCAGATCCGGTACCGATCCGTCGAAGCGCGCGATTGCGTTGCTGCCATGACAGATCTTGCAATGACCCGAGTACAGCGCGGCGCCGGCCGCTATGCTGTCCGGTGACGCCTCGAACTTCGGCTGATCGGGCAACCGGCGCTGGGGTATCGGTGTGACCGGCATCGGTTGCTTCCCCTCCAGCGCAAACGCCAGAAGACGCGTGGGGCCACGCGATGTACTGGTACTGTGCATCTCCGGGTACAGGAACTGCAGTCCGCCACCGGCGCCGATCGGGATCAACACGTACTGGGTTCCTGCCTGGGAGTAGGTTGCCGGTGAAGCGTTGATGGCCGATCCCGTCTGCACCGACCACAGGCGCTCACCGGTGTTTGCCGCATAGGCCTGAAATTCACCGGTCGCGAGGCCCTGGAACAGAAGATTACCCGCGGTGGTCATGAGACCGCCATTGAAAGGACGTTCGTGATCGATTCGCCATCGGATCTTGCCGGTGGCTGGATCCATTGCGACCAGTTTACCAGGTGCATGAGGCTTACCGTCCACTTCATCGAGCATGACGATCGCCTCATTCTCTTCACCGCCACTGACCCTTGCAGGTGCGTCCACCACGGGAATGTAGGAGAGATTGGTGCCGGGGTGATACGCCATTGGGTGCCAGTTGTGCGCACCCCACATGTTCGGCCACAGATAAGCCGTCTCACCGTCTTCCAGGGTCCAGTACTCACCGGCGGGATCGTACACGGGCTTGCCCGTTTCGATATCGATGTCGGATGCCCAGTTGGTCTTCGCGAACTTGCCGACGGCCAACAGCTCTCCATTGTGCCTGTCCAGGGTGTAGTGAAAACCGTTTTTGGGTGCGATCAGCAGGGTTTCGCGTTTGCGGCCACGGATTTGCATGTCGGCGAGCACTATGTTCATGGTGGCGTTGTAGTCCCAGCTGTCCTTATCCACGGTCTGGTAGTGCCACTGGTATTCACCGGTGTCTGCATCGACTGCGACGACGGAAGACAGAAACAGGTTCTCTCCGCCCACCGGGCTGCGTTCGGCGTGTACGTATGGGTAGGCGCCCGATGTGCCGAAGAAGAGCTGGTTGGATGCGGGATCGTAGGTCATCTCGTTCCAGTTGTGCCCCCCGCCGCCATACTTTTCAAGCGCGTCACCCGACCAAGTTTTAGCGGCCATCTTCATCGCTGCTGTGTCGTTTTCCTCCGGGTTGTCGCTCGGCACGATGAAAAAGCGCCACTTGAGATCACCGCTCTCGGTATCGTAGGCAGACACATAGCCCCGGCCGTTTTCCTGCGATTCCGAACCCGCGTTGCCCAAAAACACCTTGCCGCCACCCACGTAGGGTGAGTCGGTGATGAAGAAACCCTTTGCGTTGTCGCAGGTCTGCTTCGACCAGAGCGCAGTACCTTTGCCGGCATCCAGTGCGATCAGACGGCAGTCTGCGGTTGACAGGTACACACGCTTCGCCCACACCGCAACGCCCCGGTTCACCCGCGCGGGCCACGAGAGCATCGGCAGTTCGGCGAATGCCTGCCGTACGCCGGGGTCATAGCTCCAGAGTATTCGCCCGTTGGAAGCGTCGATTGCGAGTACTACCGAATAAGCCCCCGAGAGGTAGATCACGCCGTCCACGACGATGGGTGTGGTGGATATCCCGTCTGGGATTGGCAGATCTGCGGACCAGGCGAGCCCGAGTTGGTTGATATTACGTTGGTTGATCTCGGCCAGAGGCGAGTAGTGCTGACCGGTGAAGTCTCCGCCCTTGAGCAGCCAGTTGTGACCCCTGGCGGCTTCTTCGAGGACGCGAGCCTCGTTGACGTTGCCCGCGCCAGCAGTATGGCCGAGCACCGGAAGTGCGAGCCAGAAAGCTGCCAGGGCGAATGCTAGGAGAAACTTCGTGCGAGGAAGGTATGCGGGGCTAGTCGCTCGTTTCAACGTAAGTCTCCTGTCTGCCCTCTGGACTGCCATTCGTTCGTAGGCTGTTTTGTTGATGAGGCTCTTTATACGCAATATCGTGGGTGTTGTCTCAGCCCGCCGGAGGCATGGCTTCGAGCAGAGTGCACTGTGGTGGCGCGAGAGACCTGACAGGCGTGCCGTGAAAGTCCACTTTGCGCTGCGCTCCAGGTACCGTCTTTCGGGTGCCTGTCTCTGGCGCCAAGCATGATGTGCTGCATCTCATAAAACGCGCCGTAATCCAAGGAAATTCATTGACCGAACAATTCAGATCCCTGGGCGTGGGAAGGAGCCTCGTGCGTGCCGTGCATGCGCCGGGTTTCAATACGCCTACTCCAATTCAGAACCAGGCCATTCCACTGCTACTGGAAGGACGAGACGTTGTCGCACTCGCCCAGACCGGTACCGGTAAAACCGCCACGTTTGGTCTGCCGCTGCTGCAACATCTGCAATCGGACGACCGGTGCAGCACACCCGGACACCCGAGGGTGCTGGTAGTTGCACCGACCCGGGAGTTGGCAGCCCGCATCCGCGACGATCTCGCCGGCTTTGCGTGTTTCACTACCCTAACCAACGTGGCCATCTTCGGTGGCGTAAACCAGAATCCGCAGATCCGAGCGCCCACGTTGACCCGTGCTATCGTTTTTGTCCGTACAAAACACTCTGCAAACCGTGTGGTGCGAAAACTCGAGAAGGCAGGGGGGTTCGCGGAGGCCATTCACGGCAACAAGTCACACAGCGCGCGTCAAAGGGCGCTTGCCAACTTCAAAGACGGTACTTCGTGGGTGCTGGTCGTTACCGACATCGCCGCCCGCGGTATCGATATCGATGACGTATCCTATGTGATCAACTTCGAACTCCCTCACGAGCCGGAAGCCTACGTTCACCGCATTGGCACAACGGCGCGAGCCGGAGCTCCCGGCACCGCCTGGTCGCTGGTGGACCCGGCCGAACGCGACCGGTTGCGGTCCGTTAACTGGCTGATCGGATTCGATATTCCGGAAGACCGGCCCGGTGGCGAAAACCGGCGGGTTGATCAGGGGGAGAGGTAAGCCGAGCAAGTACAATTCCGGGAACGTGGTGAGAAGGAGCCCGAATTGCAGGGCAAGCCGCCCTGAAGGCGATCCTGTGAAGCACTGTCGATGAGTTGGAACTGTCTGTGGGGAGGCATCAGGTTCGAATCGTGCCAGCGGATATCGGCCGATGCAGTCACCGGCCGATGTATGCCATTCACGTAGCGGGTGAGACGCTACCAGCGATCGCGCCCACCACCACCGCGGCCGGCGCCACCGCGCGACTTCGGTTCGTTGGCTTCGTTGACGCGCAGTTCGCGGGATTCCAGCGAATGTCCATTCAGTTCGGAGATGGCTTTCTGAGCGTCGGCGTTCGGCATCTCGACGAAACCGAAACCACGGGAACGGCCGGTGTCGCGATCCGTGATGACGCGAGCGGAAATCACTTCTCCGCAACTGCCAAATAAAGACTCAAGATCACCATCGGTGGTGCTCCAAGGCAGATTGCCTACATACAATTTCATTCAATCAGTCCTTTGCCCGCTTGTCGCGAGCTGTGCGTGTCGTTCCCGCGCTTGGATCGAAGTACACGTATTTGCGTCCCACAGGCACCCTGCCTGGGAGATCATGAATCAAGAGCGATGACCGGCGACTGACAGAGTGAAATGCTCGGGAAAGAAGACGGGGCGGGATTCTCTAGTGGCGCGCAGTATAGGAGGGATCTCCCAGTTGTCCAGTACTATTTCGGGGTGAGAGACGATGCTGTGATGTCTGCCACTTCTACTTGGATGAGAGTAGATCGCGCGGCGTCGCAGGACGGATGGGTTCAATCCGAGGCGTGGTTACCTTCCTTTACGTACGCTTGCAACCAGTTGATGGGCGTGCGCCACGGAGTCGCCAGGTTCGCTTGACTGCTGCGTGGCAACGAAGTCCAGTAGTGCCTGTTCGTGGCTGACGAGGAAGCCGATGGCATCTGCCTCCTCGCGAGGTGCGACGCCGAGCAGGTGCTCGAAACGCTCCAGAGCGTGCTCGGCCGTGGGTCTCCTGGCCTAGAGACGCTCGCGGTGCGGCAGGGCCGCGAAGTCGTTTGCCCGCGCGCGGGTGTGGATAACAGCGCCGGCATCCGGCGGCGAGATCGATCCGCCGTGTGCCATCATGAGTGGAGCGAGCACATCCCTGGTTGCCGCTTCGAGAGATTGCAGCACGCGCCATTTCGGGGCGGAGGTTCCATCGAGCGTGGCAAGGCGATCGAAAAACACCTCACCGAGAACCTCTCCGGCCCATGCTGCGAGGATGGAATCACGATATGTCTCATTCGCTTCCGGCAATCTTTTTGCCTCGAACTAGCCCAATGTAGTAATCCTATGCGGCTCACAGCGCCTACGGCTCGCGTTATAACGGGCAATCTTCGCACTTGCTCGCTTTTCGCTCAGGCCACATACGGTGGCGCTATCGTAGATGGCGCGTATGCATCCCCTCGCGAAAATCTGCGCGAGCACGCGTTTTGCCCTTTTTAACGCATCTGAGCTCACGCAGGATTACTACATTGGGCTAGTACGGGAAAAATGATGCACGCTCTGAATGGCGCACGCCAGTGGTGGCCAAAACCGATCGAGTGACGTTCAATTGGGGCACCAACACAAGAAAAGGAGTGGGCCGATGAAGCTGTTGAGCGTGGCGGCGATGATCGCTTGCATCGGAGTAGTCGGTGCGTGCGGGGGTGAGATCGAACAGCAGAAGGCCGATCCGGTGGCGGCTGCACCAGCGGCGCTGCCTGATACACAAGCCATTCATCAATCAGCTCTGGTTGTGGATGCGCATGCAGACATCATCCCCCCCGGCACCACCTCACCGTACGCCGGAGCGGATGGCCGGTCTCAGGTCGAACCCAGCAAGATGATGGCGGGCGGTGTTGACGCGGTGGTGATGTCGGTCGCGGTCGGGCCGGGTCCGAGAGACGAAGAAGGGTACCGGGCGGCGCGCGCCGTTGCGCACGAAAAGTTGACGGGCGTCGCCGCCATCGTAGCCGATCTGGATAACAATGCGGTGCTGGTGCGTTCTGCGGATGACCTCGTGAGCGCTCACGAGGCGGGGAAGCTGGCCCTCATTCTGGGCTTCCAGAATGCGCGCATCCTCGGTACTGACGTTGCCGCGCTCGACGAATTCTACGATGCCGGGGTGAGGGTATTCGCGCTCACGCACATGGGACACAATGACTTTGCCGACTCCTCGCGGCCGATCTTCATCGGTGAGATCGGAGCGCATGAGGCGGAGGCGGAACATGGCGGGCTGTCGAGACTCGGTGTGGCGGCTGTCGAGCGCATCAATGCGCTGGGCGGCATCGTGGACATCTCGCAGCTCTCCAGACAGGCAGCACTTCAGGCAATTGATCTGTCCAAGGCTCCGGTCATCGCCAGCCACTCCAATGTGCGGGCGCTGTCGGACGTCTCACGCAATCTATCGGATGAGGAGATCGACCGCATCGCAGAGACGGGCGGCGTGATCCACGTGGCTCCGTTTCGGGGCTACTTGTTCGACTCGCGCGACAAAGAACTGGACGCGAACATCCGTGCCGTGCGGCGAGACGCCGGAGTGGAGGAAGACTACCTCTACCCGTTCGAACTCTACTGGGAGATCGACAACCTCGAGGCGCGCACTGCATTCACGGGTGCGATCAGCGATCTGCTCGGGCCCGGCAGTGTTGATGTGATGCTAGATCATATCGATTATGTCGCGAAGCGTGTCGGTGTGGACCACGTTGGTGTTGGCACCGATTTTAATCATGGCAGTGGGATCGAGGGCTTCGCCGATGCGAGTGAAGCGCTGAACGTGACCGTGGGGTTGGTGGAGCGCGGATATAGTGCGGGTGATATCGAGAAGATCTGGGGAGGCAATTTCCTGAGAGTGTTGAGGGAGGCGGAACGACTGCGCCTGCCAGATACGGGTAGCTGATTCCGATGTAGCTGGTCGATTGATCGATCGACGGGATCGGATTCAGACGTGGCCCTTATTGATACCTCGCTTAACGGTGTAGTTGATCCAGACGAAACCGAGTGCTGCCACCAGCGCGCTGGTCGCGACCAGGGCGACGAAAATACCCACGTAGCCCCACAGATAATCGCCGATCAGTGCGAGCGGGATGTAGATCACCAGCATCTGCAGAATGGAGATGAGCAGTGGTGGCATGGGTTTTCCCAGTGCGTTGAAACTCTGGGTGGCCGTTTGCGTTACCCCGATGAAACCAATACTCAAAGGGATGATCGTGAGATAGCCAGTAGCGACCGCCACGACTTCGGGGTCTTCGTTCAGGAGCGCGGCAATGGGCTCGGCGCCGATCAACATGATCGTGAATGCGAACAGACCCCACCCCATGGAAAACCGGTTGCAGAGGCTGAGCGCGGTTTTGACGCGCCCGAGGTGACCTGCTTCCCAGTTCTGTCCGACGAATGGCGCCACGCTCATGGTCATCGCGAAAATGATCATCATGATCATGGCCTCCACTCGGCTGGCGACCCCAAATCCGGCCACGACCGGTGCGCCGTGCGCTGCCAACAAACGCGTGATCACCGTCATAGAGACTGGCGCGATGAGGTTGGAGGCCACCGCCGGTAGACCCACGTGAAGAATCTCGAGGCACGATTGCCACATTCCCTGTAGCCGAGCGACCACGAGTCTGTCCCGAATGACGAAGCAGTACGCATACGCGACGAAGCTGATGATGCGTGCGATGACGAAGCCCACAGCCGCGCCATCGAGACCCATCTCGGGCGCGCCGGCGAGACCGAAGATGAAGAACGGCGCGATTAATACGTGCAGTCCCGATCCTACGGTCATCAGGTACCCCGGCGTCACTGCATCGCCAGCGGCACGCATCAGGGTGGAACCGACGAATGCGAACGCAAAGCAGGGCAGGCCCAGTAGCCAGATCTGCATGTAGCTGACGGTGGCCGCGAGCACATCGGGTTCGGCACCGAGCAGGGAGAAAAAGGATTCGAGCGCGAACCAGGCGGCGGTGCCGAGAATGACGACGAGGATCATCACCAGCATGGATGCATGCGTGGTGAGGAGGCGCCCGCGCTCGCGTTCTCCGGCACCCATCGCACGCGCCACCACCGATGATGCCCCCACACTGACGCCCATGGACACACCCTGCAGGATCATCACCAGGGGAAAGGTGAAGGACAACGCTGCGAGTTCCAAAGTGCCGACCATGCCGACATAGACGGCTTCCACGAGGCTCGCGGTCATGACGGACACCATCCCAAGCGTCATGTAGCCTGTCAGCCGAATGAGGTGGCTCGGGACGGAACCCTCGGTGAAGCTACGCTGTTGCAAGGGGTTCAGCTCCAGAAAACGCTGGTTATATGGGGCTCGAACTCGCGGGCGACGACCTGTGTGTCTGTGCGGGTGAGCCAGGACACGGGCGCGCACCGTTCCGGTCGCTGCCGTAGCGATCCCGATGCTGAAAACAGTGTCTGTCCGGCCGCGAGCACCGATGTGCCGGCGCGGTTTCCAGCACAGCGACACGATATCGGGGCTTTTGCAGACGCGGTGTTTACTCCCACCACGGAAAGAAGGGCGGCATTTTAGCCGTATTGCCGCTGAATTCTGGATCGCGTTTCTCGAGGAACGCGGTGACGCCTTCCTTGCCATCGCCGATGCTGGTGTAAAACATGGAAAGCGAATCGACTCTGTGGGCCTCCACAGGGTGATCGGCGGCTGACATCCGGTAGAGCATGTGCCGCATGAGCGCCGTGCTGACGGGCGAACGCGTGGCTAGTTCTCTAGCGAGCCCCATGGCTGTGGGCAAGAGGTCTTCCGCGCTACAAACCTCGTTGGCAAGACCAATCCGCGCCATCTGCTCACCGTTGATGATGCGCGCGGAATAGATGAGTTCCATGGCCTTACCCATACCCACGATTCGCGGTAGAAACCAGGAAGAGCAGGCTTCCATCGTGATGCCGAGTTTGGCGAACACGAAACCCATACGAGCCTTCTCGGAGGCATAGCGCACGTCCATGGCTAGCGTCATTGTCGCACCGACACCGACGGCGGCCCCGTTGATGGCACCGATTACGGGTTTGTTGCAGTCGTAGATAGCCAGTGCGACCCGACCACCCGTATCTCGTACACCCTCGACTATAGAGGGATAATCAAAACGTTTATGAAGATCGTCTAGCGTGGGTGTCTGGCCTTCATCGAGCCCAAACACGTTGCCTTCCACCGACAGGTCCATACCGGCGCAAAACGCGCGGCCCGCACCTGTGACGACAACCGCACCAACGTCCTCGTCATTGCTGGCGCGATTGAATGCGTGAACGAGCTCGTTGGCCATTTCGACCGTGAAGGCATTGAGGTTTTCAGGGCGGTTGAGCATGAGCGTGAGAATACGATCCTGCACGCTGTAATGGATGGTGTTGTACGGCATTGGCGGTCCAGGTGAATGAGTTGTGTGCGGGTTTGCTGCGATCAGGAAATGAAACACTCGGCGAGGCCGGCTCGCGATAGCCAGGATTCTACTGTGTCACGTTCATCGCCTCTGAGCTGATTGCGTATGCGCTGGACGATCATCTGCCTGGACGCCTCGGGATAGGGCCGGGAGAGATAGCTGACATCCTCACCGTAGGTGTCGAAGTGGAAAGCCTTGGCGCCCGCGTCTTGTGCCCTCGCATTGGCCAGCACATAGGGCTTGTAGGTGCCGACCATCTCGCAGAGGACGAAAGCGGCGAACGGTGTTGACTCGGGGAAGGGCGCGAGCTCTCCGCCACCATGCCAGCTATCAGCACCGCCCTCGGCCCAGGCGACAACGCGTGGATACGCCGCGGTAACCTCCTTCGGGTCTGGATCCATGTTGGTGTGCGCCCTTAAGCCACCCAGCAAAATACAGTCGAGCGCAGTAGGCCGATCACCGAGCATCCAGGATGTCTGACCCAGCTGCGTTTCCATGGCCTGCAGTACACGCTGATACTCGGCTTCGGCTTCACGCTGCTGGTGTTCCGAATCGGTGCCCGTGGCTCGACAAGCCCTCGGCCCCCATTCCCGTACAGTGGCCGCAGCCCGCTCATCCCCGCCCGCCATACGCACTGAAGCAAACTCGGCACTTCGCGGATAGTGCCACCTATAGTGCACCATGACCCTTGCGACCCATTCATCAAAAAACTCTTCCAGAACATGCACCAGCACGCCCATCGGACCCGGGGGGAACATGTGCCGGGGTGGAAATCGCGCATCGAGCATCTGCATCAGGGGCGTGGTGTCCGCGATCATCCAGTTTTCAGGCGTATGCAGAACGGGAACCTGGTGGGTTCCACTGCGCCGCTCGATCTCTTCACGATTGTCCGCGTTTTTTGCACGGATCTCGAAATCGGCACCGTAGAAAGTGAGTGCGGCTTCGAGCTTTCGCGTGAAGTAGCTGAGTTCTCCGCCATAGACGATGTAATTGCGGGACACGTGTACTCCAGCAGACTGATTGGCCTCACCATAGCGTTGACGGGCGGGTGCGACAATCGTCATCTGGGACTTTCAGTACCAGGCTGTTCATATGCCCTGGTGGAGAACTGCTGCAACCGACGCATTGGTGAGCGAAGCGTATATATTCTCGAGTGGACTGCGCACCATCTGAGCACCGCGTTTCAACACATGGGTATGGATTTGTGTGGTCTCAAGGGAGGCGTGGCCGAGTTACTGCCGGACGGTGCCTATGTCCAGGCCATTTTCCAGCGCGTGTGTTGCGAAGCTGTGACGTAACCTGTGTGTGCTGGCGGGCCTTTGTATGTTTGGGTTCTGGACGGCAATACGCATAGCCCGTTGAAAAGTACTGGTATCTTGACGATGGCGCCCGACAACCATGCGTAAGCATGGCGTCGACATCAACCGTGCCAAGAACACCGGCGAGATTCCAACCATGGCGACCTGGAAGAATTTCACTCTGCTCGTCTATCTGGCCGATGGTGAGTGCTACATCGTTGTCTCGTACGCTGGCGCACCCAACAGTGCGCCGTGGTTCGACAATCTGGTCGCCAATCCGGAGGTAGGGGTCGAGGTAGGCAATGAGCACTTCAGCGCCCATGCCGAGGTGGCGGTGGAGCCGGAGCGCTCGAAGCGGTACGCCCGGGTCGTTGAAACGATGCCTGTCTTCGGAGAATGCCAGTGCAGCACAGAGCGCGTGATTCCGCTCGTCAGGTTGACGGGTGCCTGATCAACGCTCGAGGGTTGCGGTAATAGAAGATATAGTCATTTCTAAATAAAACCTTATAATCTATTGAATTAACAGAAAATATTAAAGGGTTATCATAGGCAGCCAGTTCGACACAGAGGTGCTGACTACTGGCGCTCCTGGCCAGGTATCGAAGTCAGATCGTCCAGCCATCCCAGGCGTGACTGGCACCAGATCTGCCGGCTGGGTTTGAGGTCGGCGCGCACATCCAGCGTCCCCACGCGCAAGGCGAGCATCCGCGATCCCTCGTCCCCGACGGAGGTGGCATACACTTGCGTGCTGCACTGGTCGCAGAATGTCAGTTCACGCAGATTGCCGCTCTGTGCGGTGCGCTTGATGTAGTTTTTCAATCGACCGCTGTTCAGCTGGAATGATGCCTCGGGCGTGATCACCATGGTGCGGAAGGGCGCGCTCGCCATGCTTTGGCAGTCGGTGCAATGACACACGGCCACATGGTCTGGATTGATTTCCGCCCCGAACGTTATCGCCCCGCAGTGGCAGGCCCCCTTCACTTTCATCACCGCGCCCCGTTCCGGTATTGATATCAAGTGCATATTGGGGATCAATTGGAGAAACGATGCAAGTAGGGAGGCCGTAACACGAGCATGACTCAGAAATCGATGGGAACAACGACGGTGCTGGTAACGGGTGCGGGCAGTGGCATCGGGCGTGTCTGGGCGGAAGGGTTCGCCAGGGAAGGTGCGACTGTGTTTGCTGCCGATATCGTACCGGACGGTATCGAGGCTCTACGCGCGTTTGGTGTCAAGCCGTTGCTGACGGACGTTGCGGATGCGAGTGCGGTAGAGGCGATGATCGAGGCTGCGGTCTCGAAGTCGGGCCGTCTCGATGTGCTGTTCAACAATGCCGGGCTCGGCTTCGGACGGCGCATTGAAGATGCTCCTGCGGGAGTGTTCGAAAGCCACGTGGCCGTACACTTGTTCGGCACTGTAAACGGTATGCGCTGCGCCATTCCGCACATGCGCGATCAGGGGTATGGACGCATCATCAACACTATTTCGAGGCACGCCGAAGCGGATGCGCCAGGCCACTCGGCATATGCGGCTGCCAAGGCTGCCATCTGGACGGCCAGCCGGACCGCCGCACGGGAGGTGGAGGACGCCGACATCCTGATCAACATGCTGATACCGGGACCGACCAACACCGGTATCTGGGGACGTGACATGCCCAACCTCCAGGCACCCGAGGTGACGTGGCCGACGGCACGCATGCTGGCCACGCTGCCGGCCGACGGACCCAGCGGCAAGGTATTCTGGAATGAGAAGGAGTACGCCATGTTCGCCCCTGAACACGTGGGCTGAGACATGCACTATCCCTGGCATCACGTGCACATCACGTTGCCTGATCGCACGGAAGCGGCCGCCTGGCATTCGGCCCATACACCCGCGCATAGAGTTGCCGCCACTCCACGCTCGGAGAATCTGTACATAGGGCCAAACCTGCTGCAGATACAGGGCGAAGCGGTCGCCACGGCGCCAGAACACGGGCGCGTCGCGCGCATCGGCATCGGCGTGCCGGATGTTGGCGATGTGGTGGAACACATGCTCGCACGGGGTGGCCGGTTGCGACATGCCGACGGGGACGCCACGGTGGTGGAAGACGCATGGGGTACCTGCCTTGAGCTGGTCGAAAGGCCCTCACCCGGCTACACCCACGTCGCCGTCGAGTGCCACGATCCGGGCGCGCTGGCCGCCTGGTATGAACGCATGCTCGGCGGCATACGCGGTGACTGTGCGTGGGACAGGCAGCGTACGCTCGTGGTGTTCGATACCATGGCCCTGACCTTCGAGCAGCGCGACACGTTCAAGCCGGAAACCGGCATCATCGATCACTATGGCTGGTATACCGAAGACCTGGATGTGGCATATAGCGAGTTGAGTAATCTGGGTGTCTCGTTTCCGGTGGCGCCGCGGCAATTTGGTAAGGTGCGCCTTGCATTCATGCACGATCCGGTCGGAATCTGGATTGAACTTTTGGAAGCAGAGGGAAAGAGGATTGAGAAGCCATGAGTGAGACCGTCGATGTACTCGTGATCGGCGCCGGGGCCTCGGGCGCTGCATTTGCCTGGAGCATGGCAGAGACACGCATGCGCATCGTTTGTCTCGAGCAGGGCGAGTGGCTGCGCAGCTCAGACTATCCGAGTAACGGCCGCGACTGGGAGGCGCGTGCTCTGGACGATTTCGCCATCAGCCCCAACACCCGTGGGCTACCCGCAGACTATCCGGTGAACGATGAGGCCTCGCCCATCAAAGTTGCCAATTTCAATGCCGTGGGTGGATCTACGATCCTCTATGCGGGGCATTTTCCGCGATTTCATCCCTCTGATTTCCGCGTGCGTTCGTTGGACGGAGTGGCGGACGACTGGCCAATCGACTACGAAAC
>DCWG01000075.1:31521-62613 GCA_002327525.1 Gammaproteobacteria bacterium UBA2168
GACTACGAAACTCTGTCTCGCTACTACGACGAGAACGATCGCATGATGGGCGTGGCCGGGCTTGTCGGGGATCCGGCCTATCCGTCGAAACCGGCGGTCATGCCCCCGCTACCCCTTGGCAAGTCCGGCGTGCGGCTCGCACAAGGATTCAACGCACTTGGCTGGCACTGGTGGCCATCGGATTCCGCCATCGCCACGGAGCCATATGACGGGCGTGACAAGTGTGCCAACCTGGGTGCCTGTATCAGCGGCTGCGCCCAGGGTGCGAAGGCGAGCACCGACGTGACTTACTGGCCGCACGCAGTGCGCTCCGGTGTGGAGCTGCGCACTGGTTGCCGGGTGCGTGAAATCACGGTTAACGACCGAGGTATGGCGAGCGGCGTGGCCTACTACGACTCCGGGGGTGTGGAGCACTTTCTTGGGGCAGAAATCGTGGTGCTTGCCTGCAACGGTGTCGGAACGCCGCGCATTCTGTTGAACTCCGTTTCCTCAACGTTTCCGGACGGTCTTGCCAACTCCAGTGGCCTGGTGGGCCGCAATCTCATGTTCCACCCTTATGCCTCAATGCAGGGTGTGTTCGAAGAACCGCTGGATGGCTACATGGGACCCGGCAACTGCATCTGGAGCCAGGAATTCTACGAGACGGATCCGCACCGCGATTTCGTGCGTGGCTATAGCTTCGAGATCACGCGTGGGCGCGGCCCGGTGATGACGGCGTTGAGTGGAATGTTTACGGGGCGCATTCCGTGGGGCGATGGCCATCACGAGGCCTACCGCCGCCTTCACAATCGTATCGCCGGTATGGTGGCGATCTGCGAAGATCTGCCAGAGGCGCACAACCGCGTGACACTCGATGCGCACCTGTGCGATACAAACGGTATCCCATCGCCGAAAATCGAATACACGATGAGCGAGAACAGCCATCGCATGCTCGATCATGCCGTGGCGCGCGGTAATGAGGTATTACGCGCCGCAGGCGCAATCGATGTGTTGACGGATTCGCCCATCCGTGCGGGCGGTTGGCATCTTCTGGGTACCGCTAGAATGGGAACCGATGCAGCCACCTCGGTAGTCAACCCGTGGGGCCGTAGTCACGATGTGCGCAACCTCTTCATTATCGATGGCAGCGTGTTCGTCACCTCGGCGGGTGTAAATCCCACGCGCACCATTCAGGCTATTGCGCTGTATGTGGCCGACAGCATAAAGCGGCGTCTGACCACTCTCTTCGATGAGGACTGATCATGAATGACGCGATCGCAACCGATCTTCCGTTTTCGGTTTCGCAACGGCAGTTGTTTCGAAGCCTTGCCGGAGCCATGATCCCCGCGGCGCCATCGTCCGGCTTGCCGGGGGCAGATGATGACGTCATCTTCTTCGACATTCTGTGCGCGTCGGTGCCACTTGCCGAGCACGTGCGGGTGGCATTGTCGGCCCTGCAGAACGCGCTGGAGGAAGGAGGGGACATCAATGCGGTGGCACAGACGCTCGAACCAGAACATGTCGGGCTCTTTGTCAGTTTGGTGGTTCGCTGCTTCTACCGTGACGAGCGCGTGATGCGCTCTCTCGAGATGGAGGTGCGACCACCGTATCCGGGAGGATTCGAGGTGGAGCAGGGTGACTGGTCTCTGCTTGATCCCGTGCGTGAGAGGCTGCCGTTCTACCGCGGCGTCAAGTGACGATCAGCACCTGCTCGGGGCGCGACTGCCACCTCTTCGTGCGCCAGTAGGGTAGATTTTGACACGGAAAAGATGCTGCAGCGCTATGAGAACGGCGATCCGATGGAAGAACTGATTCAGAAGGGTTCGGCCAGCTGAGAATGTTCCTGTCACTGTAGGTGTCGCGGCCCCTGACACGATCAGGGTGCCACCTACGTACCGCCACACTGGTCTGACCGCGAACCGGACCACCTGGTTCGGCGAATACCACCCGGATACGGTTGTTTGCGGCATCGTCCCCGCTAGCGCCGCTGCCGGTGGCGAACACGCTGAAGGTGGGTGTGGCGTCTTGTGCGATGGTGGCGGTCACGTTGCCCGCGGTCGGAGTCACTGGATTGATGCACTGGTCGTTGGCCGGGTTGGACTTGCAGATGGACACAGTGAGGGGGACGGCCACTCCTGCGCTATCGGCACTCACCTCGCTGGTGGCCGATGTGCCGGTGTCTACCGACGCTACGGAAAACGGGCTCGAACTCGGATGGTCCGGTACGCTCAATCGGCTTTGACGACCCTTGAAGCCGCCAGGTAGTCGTGCAGACAACGTTCTCGCGCTCCAAAAACAAACAGAACGTCCACCGCGAACAGGATCAGGGCACCGCCACCGGCGATGAAGATCGCAACGATCGTCAGAAGAACCACACCGAGGGTACGCACGACGTGCAGCGCTGAAGACAGCGGTACTCCGGTGACGTGCTCGATGCGCACGCCCAGCATGCGCTTTCCAGGTGTCTGTCCGCGTGTGAGCAGTCCGTGGGCGTTTAGTATCAGGTAGCAGATGACGATGAGAGCCGTCATTCGAACCAGGGGTTGAGGCCAGACGTAGGCGTCCGCGGTCTCCATCAGGCCAGTGACCAACATGATCAGGAGTGCGGTCACGGACAGTAGAAGGGCATCGATGGCGGTTGCCGCCAGTCGGCGCCAACGCAGTCGAGAGCTGTCGTTCGCCCACACTTTACTCATGTGACTCTCCGTTGTGCACGGGACCGACCTTGAATGCGAGCAGCACGTTGCCGCCCTGTTGTCCGAAGGAGCCGTACCCACTCTGTACGTACATCCATTTTCCGGCGATGGCGGGTCCGTGCACGTCGATTGATCCGCCTCTGGCGGTGACGCCGTTCAGCGCATCGAACTCTCGCCAGGTGTCGTAGCTCCACACTATGTCACCGGTTTCGGCGTCGTATGCATGTACGTAGCCGTCCAGCGCCGAGGCAAACACGAGATCATCGGTCGCAGTGATGGCGGCCGAAAGTCCTGATCGGCATTTTTCACGACCTTCACAGTTGCCGCTATTGGGCGCGGACCAGCGTGCCTCGCCTGTGGTGATGTCCAGGGCGTGCAAACCAGGATCAGCTTCGTCTGTGAATCCTGGCCCCGTTGGTACGTCGCTTATGGGTGCAAACAGCAGTCCCAGACGCTCATTGACTGCCATGCCCCAATGCACGCCGCCGAGCATTCCACCGCGGCCGTATTGTGTTTCCCAGATACGCTGGCCGCTAGCGGGATCGATGCCGTAGACGCCTCCGGATTTCTGTCCGGCAAGCAGGATAGCGTTACCGGTGCTAGTGATGCTCAGAACGGGCGGTGCACCGAAATCGAGGTCGGGACCAGAGTCGTCCGGGCAGTTGGCGTTGAAGTAGGGCAGCCCGCAAGCCATGTTGAAAGCATCCCCTCGTGTGTATTGCTGTGTCCAGACGATTTCGCCAGTGTTTGTGTAGAAGGCGATGATGGCGTCGCTGGTTGCCGTGGCAGGGTGCGTGTAGTTCTCGCCGGTTCCGACGTACACCAGGCCGCGTTCGGTGTCCACGGTGGGGGAGGACCAGACGGGTGCGCCCGAGGGTCCCCACTCCTCGACGAAGATGAAATGCCGGCCTATGACTTTGGGTTGTTCTCGTATTATGTGCGTTCGCCAGTTTGTCGCGCCGGTGGCTGCGTCGAGTGAGACGAGAGAACCGCGGAACTTGCAGCAGCCGTAGAAAGGGCTGATGGCGAGCGCCACCTCTCCCGAAGAGATGGGAACGAACAACTCGCCATCGTGATAGGTCGGTGTGCCGGTGACCATCACATAGGGGTGGTCCTTCACGTCCTGTTTCCATACCAGTTGGCCGGTGACGCCGTCGACGGCGAACACGTTGCCCTGGAACGTGCCGAAAAATAGCAGATCGCGTCCGCCGAGGCGTCCGTGCGTGATACCGGTACGAATCGGTTCTCCCGCCCCGAATTGCCAGCGCGTGCATCCGGATTCGCGCTCCAGTGCATAGAGGTTACCAACCGATGTGCCGATGAAAACGGTGTCCTCGGTGATCACCGGATAAGAATGCGGCGACATGTCGTCATCGAGTGCGAACACCCACTCAAGCTGTAGGTGCCGGACGTTGCTCAGATTGATGTCGCTGTGCACCTGGAATCGTTTGTTCTCGACACCGTTACCCCAGCCGGAATGCAGCAGCTGGCGGAAACCGGGCTGCTGAGTGCATTCGGTCGTGTGTGCGAGCACACTGCTGGCCGTCAGCACCACCGCGGTCATGAGCCGAGTTATGAGTCGCCATGCGGTTGTAGGCCGTTTCATCGAAATACTTTTGACCCCTTGTTGTGGTGCGCAAGCTTACCCCAGGCGGTGCTCTGCGGCTTCCGTTCAGAGCACTGGGACCCGGCTCGCGGCATCTGTACAATGGCCGCCCCGCTCACCACAGGCAGATCATGCAAGACACTCCGGAGCAAGACGAGTACAGGCGCACGCGCGACGAAGCGCGGTGTGAGTCGACCGTGCAGACCATCAAGGACGTGTTATGGCGGTTTGAAGAGATGGGTGAAGGTACTTACACCATGTACGACGTGGTGGGTTATCTGGTGGAAGATCTGGTGAAGGAAGGCTGTTGCGCAGCCTGTATCCTCGAGACCGTGACGGGCACCTTCCAGCACCTCGGCGTGGACGCAACCGAACATCGCCCCGAGGAGGGTGACGCGGTCTTCCATTGATCACTCACCTTGGGCGTCGAGTTACCTGGACGCAGGCGTGAGCCTTATGTAAGCACGACGGTCGTGTTTTCCGGTCAATTTCGAAAGCAGATCTGTCAATCGCATGCGCCAGCCGTATTTAGCGTGCAACGCGCGCAGTGCCGCGTCGATATCTTCCCTGGCTTCCAGCAGTTCGCCTCTGGCTTCGTGCCAGTCTCCGCGCAGGGCACCGCGCACGTCACACACGGCAAGCCGTGCGCGTGGAGAATTGCGCAGCCGTTTGACCTTGCCGGCATCGCCGGCTGAAAAAACGTAGTGCGCTCCGTCTGCCGGTGCGCACCAGACCGGTGTGGCCACCTGCACACCTGAGCGGCGAAAAGTGGCCAGGCTCACGTAGGGAGCGGTTTCGATATCGTGGATGGGCATGGTTGCGATGCTCTGTGAAAGCTTGGTTAGAATAGCGCGACCATGCTAAAGGATGGAAGAGGATGCTGAACAGCGTGCAGTTGGGTCGCAATTGCGGACTGCGGGTATCCGAGCTATGTCTCGGTACCATGAATTTCGGAGAGCCCGGACGGGGCCATCAGGGCGACTGGACACTCGGGCTGGACGATGCGCGCCCGATATTCAAAGCTGCGATCGATCATGGTCTGTACTACTTCGACTGCGCGGACATCTACGGCGTGGGTGCGAGCGAGGAGGTGGTGGGAGTGCTGTTGAACGAGCTGCTGCCGCGCGAACAGTATGTGCTGGGCACGAAGATCTCCATGCCGATGGGGCCGGGCGCCAACCAGGGCGGACTCTCGCGCAAGCACATCATGGAAGGCGTGGATGCCTGCCTCACGCGCCTGGGTCACGACTACATCGATCATCTGATCATTCATCGCCATCCGCATGGTGTTTCGGGGCAGGTCGAAGTGCCCATCGAAGAAAGTCTCGAAGCTCTGCACGACGTAGTGAAGGCGGGCAAGGCGCTCTATCTGGGTGCCTCGTCCATGTTCGCATGGCAATTCGTGGAACTGCAGATGACGGCCGAGAGGGAGGGCTTCACGCCGTTCGTATCTATGCAAAATCACTACAATCTCATCTATCGCGAGGAAGAACGGGAGATGAATCCGTACTGTTCCCGCAACGGTGTTGCGCTCACGCCGTGGTCGCCGCTGGCGCGTGGCATCCTGACCGGTGCCTACAAGGGTGACTTCGACGCAGGCACCACCGATCGCTCGAAGGGCGGTGACAGGATGCGCACGCAGAGCCTCTACCGTGGCGAGGCAGATTTCGACATCGCCGCCCGCGTGGCGGAGGTTGCAGAGCGTATTGGCAAGACACCGGCACAGGTATCCCTTGCCTGGCTCATGAACAAACCCGAGATTACTTCCCCGATTGTGGGTGTATCGCGAATCGAACAGCTAGATCAACTGGTCGAGGCGGCCTCGATTCGGCTCGATGAGGAGGATGTCGTCTACCTGGAGGAGTTGTACGCCCCCGTGGAAAATCTGCTCTCGATCGGTTCGTCCTGAAGAGTTGCCCAGGGCGCCATTGCCGTTCACTCCCGAGGCGGTGACACCAGCACCGATGGCACACGTTCACCTGTTCCTGGTAGCCGGTCCACGACTCCTTGGGGGTGGCGTGGTTCAGCAAGGCCTCACCGCGCAGAAGGCCGTGTCCGCCATATTCCCGTTTGGCGAGCTTATAGATGGGCTTCCGCAGAGGGTTTTCGATCACCCCGGAAAACAAAATACCTTTTAATTTCAGCCACTTAAGAGGTGATTCTACGAATCAGCGGAGCAATCGGTGTGGCGCGCCTGCAGGTATGGGCTTGCTCCGTCTCCTCGGAGGCGGTCATATTAGCGGTTTCGCCCCATGCTCCGGATGAAGCCTTCGCACATGATCGAGCTTTTTACTGCCCCCACACCCAATGGACACAAGGTCTCCTGTACGCTCGAAGAACTGGTCCTCGAGCACCTGGACCGCTGATGACTGTGATGAAGGCAAAACCCGGGTTGCAGCGCGGTATTGAGGTTCCGCAGAGATCGGCGAATCTGATCAACGATGAAAAGGGTGCGAAGGACTTCGTCAAAGGTGCGCGCAACATGCTGCAGACATGAACCGGGGATCTGAAAGCCGGCTCGAACCTGGATCAACGTTGCCTTGAACGATCGGATTCTGCCAGTGCTGTTGACGGTCTTGTTGTGGGCCATGGTTGCGCTGCTCGGCGCTTTCGGCTGGAGCACGTTCGCGGCGGCTATCGTCCCCGTGGTCGTTCTCGGTCTCAACTGGAAGAGGGCCACACCCGCTGCCGCGGTCGTCGCTATCGTGATCAGCCTCACCATCAACTTTTCTGTTGAGATTTTTTCGATCAGCCTACCCTACGGCGTGAGCGGTGGGTATCTGGCTTTCGTCGTCTCGATGGCGCTGTTTATGACGGTTTCCCTGTGCGGTCGGGCACGGCCGCTCGCGCAGGACATGGCCGCTCGCGCAGGACATAGACCGGGTGATGGATATGTAGCTTTGCACGCTGGTGTGATTTTGCGTAGCTTCTCTGGCCAGGCTGCCCTGTTTCTGGACTCCGATGAGTCTGCGTATGTCAATGCCTCTCCGATGGTTGTGGTTGGCGGCGACATCGTGGTTTGATGCATTCAGGTCGAGATCAATAGCAATACCATAAGGCAGACGACGATGATTGGATACTCGACGATCGGTGTGAACGACATGGACCGGGCCGTGGCCTTCTACGATGCGCTGTTGGCCGAGGTTGGTGCCTCGCAGATAATGGGCATGGACCGCATCAAGTTCTACGGCACCGGCCCGGACAGCGGAATGCTCGCGATTTGTATTCCATACGACGAACAACCTCAGAATCCAGGTAATGGCAACATGGTCGCCATTCCGGGCGGTTCCAGGGAAGGTGTGGACAAGCTCTACGCAAAGGCACGTGAACTGGGTGCAACCGATGAAGGGGAGCCTGGCGAGCGAATGCCGACGTTCTACGGTGCGTATGTACGCGACCTGGACGGGAACAAGCTCTGTTTCTTTCAGATGGGGTAGTGTTTTACCTGTCGTGCGCTACGCGCGCTCCCGTCCGAACCCCACGAGGGGGTTCGGAACGCTCGAAGGTGCGGGCTTCGCTGCAGTTTGTCCGTGCTCGACGTGTCGTCTCGAGCCGAAGAGGTTGGAGTGCCGCTCGCTTCGATGAGCGAGCCGGATCGAGCAAATCCGCGAAGCGGTTGGGGGATGTGCGGTAAAAGGCATGCGCATGCCAGAATGACGATGAGAGCGCAAACATGGTCTATGCTCTCCTGACGTTGTTGCTCATTGGGCTCGCCTACCTGCCGAGTCTGTGGGTGCGCGCGGTGATGGCGCGGCACGGCACTGCCATCGAGGACATGCCGGGTACGGGAGGCGAGCTGGCGCGGCATCTGGTGGAGCGTTTCGACCTTGGTGTAACGGTGGAGGAGACGGCACCGCATACCGACCATTTCGATCCCCAGGCGGGCGCTGTGCGGCTTGGGCCGGACAATCTACATGGGAAATCACTCACCGCACTCGCTATCGCGGCGCACGAAGTGGGGCATGCAATGCAGTTTGCACGGCGCGAGAAGGTATTCGAGCTGCGCAGCCGATATCTACCGACGGCGATTTGGCTGAAGAAGAGCGGCATCATGCTGATGGCGACAGCACCCTTGCTTGCCGTCATCCTGAGAGCACCCTCGGCCATGTTGATGGTCGCACTGGTGAGTATCGGATTACAGCTCGCCGGCGCACTCGCCTATCTCATCGTGCTGCCCGAAGAGCTGGATGCGAGTTTCAACAAGGCGCTGCCCGTACTCATCGAGGGCGAGTACGTTCAGCAACAACACCTGAAGCCGGTACGCCAGGTGCTGCGGGCAGCCGCATGGACGTATTTTGCGGCGGCCCTGGCCGACATCGTCAATCTGGGGCGCTGGTTGATGATCCTGCGGCGCTAGTCGTGCGGTAAATGGGGCCGTATGTCGCGCCGGAGCGCTTCTGATAAGCTAACCCTGATGTAGCAATAATATGCGGCTCACACCGCCTACGGCTCGTGTTAGGGAGGGCAATCCACGTACTTGCTCGCTTTTCGCTCAGCTCACATACGGTAGCGCCATCGTAGATGGCGCGTATGCATCCCCTCTCGAAAAGCTGCGCGAGCACGCATCTTGCCGGTTCTAACGTGTCTGAGTTTGCGCATTGTTGCTATACGCATTGTTGCTATATCAGGAACAACGCTCGTCGAAGATACTCAAAAAAAAACAGGAAATCGGGGCTAAGAAGGCTCCTCCCGCGCGAGCGGATATCATAGTTAGGAACAGTATGAGAAAGGTCGTAATTCAGCTGGTCGGGGCGTTGCTCGCCTTGTCCATCGTCACCCTGTCACAGGCCGCGGTGGCCAGGGATCTGCCGAGAACAAAACCCGAAAGAGAGGGCATGTCGTCGCAGCGCCTGGTACGTCTCACGGAGCACATGGGCCAGGCGGTGGATGGCGGCGTGATGGTGGGCGGGCAGGCGATGATCGCGCGAGGTGGTCGCGTCGTGTATGAGCAGGTGTGGGGACAGGCAGATCGCGAAGCCGCTAAGCCCATGACAAGCGACACGATCTTCCGAATCTACTCGATGTCGAAGCCGATCACGTCGGTAGCCGTGATGATGCTCTACGAGGAGGGCCGCTTCTTTCTCAACGACCCTGTGGCTCGCTACCTGCCGGCAGTGGCGAATCTCGAGGTGGCGGTTTCGACCGCCGATGGGGTCACACGGGCTGAGTCGGATGGCACTACCAGCCGCACGATCGGTTCGGGGGATGCTGCCTGGGAAGGGGAGCGCCGCAAGGCCAAGCGACAACCGACGGTGCGCGACCTGTTGCGCCACACGGCAGGCATGACATATGGCTACTTCGGTAATACGGAGGTAGACAGGATGTACCGAAGCGTTGATCTGATGCCATCCGACACCACGCTCAGCGATTTCATCACCCGTCTTGGTGAACTACCACTGCAATACGATCCGGGTACGCGGTGGCATTACAGCGTTGCCGTCGATGTACAGGGAGCACTGGTGGAGGCGATCTCGGGCATGCGCTTTGGCGAGTTTCTCGAACGCCGGCTGTTCGGGCCCCTCGGCATGGTGGATACCAGCTTCATCATCGCCGATGACAAGCGGCACCGATTAGCGCAAATGTATTCGCCCGCGGATGCTCGGGAGGATACGAGTGTATTCCTTGCACCTTCGAAGTCGAAACAACTCAAAGTGGCGCCGCCTATAGTCAGCAAGGGCTATCTGCCCGGGGCCACGTTCGAGGGCGGAGGAGGGGGCTTGCTCTCCACGGCCGAGGACTACCTGCGTTTCAGCCAGATGTTGCTCAACGGCGGCGAACTGGATGGGGTGAGAATACTCTCGCCAAAAACCGTGGAGCTGATGACGACGGATCACATGAAGGGGGTTGGTCGGGAGTTTGGGCGTGGCGGCTACGGATTCGGGCTCGGTTTCGCGGTGATGGAAAGTCCGGGTGAATCTGGTGAGGTCGGATCGGCTGGCGAGTTCAATTGGGGCGGCGCGGCAGGCACGCGTTTCTGGATCGATCCGCAGGAACAGCTCATCGGTATCTTCATGGTGCAGAGCATTCCGCATCGCACGCGTCTCGGTAGCGAGTTCAAGGTGCTGACTTATCAGGCCATCACGGACTAGTGCGCACGGCCACGCTGGTGGAACCACGCACGACACCACCAGTGTCGCGCAGCGTGATTTGCACGCGGTTGATCGCCGGATCGAAGGGGATCTGACTTTCGCTGTCGATGAAAACCGAGAACGTGGGAGTGCCGGCCGCGTCGATGGCGAGCGTCGTCGTGGCCGCGGGTGTAGTGGGGTTGATGCAGGCAGCCGTCGCGGGGTCGGATTGACAAAGTGTCAGGGTGAGTGGCAGCGGTGCGTCGGTATGAGCTGTGGCGGTGAGCGTATCCGCGCGCCCCACGTTGGCCGCTGCCACGGCGAACACACCCGTGGGGGCGAGATTGGCTATGCCGTCCTGTGTCGGTGTGCTCGCCAGCATGACGACATCCGCCACCGGCTCGGAGGACGCTGATGCATTGAGCGTATTGAGTCCTCTGACCACTGGCGCGGGACCCTGACCTTCGCAGGTGAAGCGTAGAACGATATCCGTGGATTCGAATACGGCGTTTGGTGTGAGAGAAAAAAGAAAGGTCCCGGCCTGACCCGGGGCGATGGCGACAGGCTGGTTGAGAGAGCCGATTATGTCGTTCGTCATAGGGTCGGTTTCCACAAAACCGTAGCTGGCGCTAATCGGAGCTTGAGGGCTGAGGGCGCAAGCAGCCATGGTGTTGTCGGGGTCGGCGTTGATGAGCGTGGCAAAGGCGGTGACCGGCAATCCGACGCGTGCCGAACGGCTCGTAGGCAATACGGAGGCGGCGAGCAGGGGGTTGGGTGTATTGTCCGGCACCGATGCGCCGCTGCTGGCAAGGCTGTTGGCGAGTGCTTCCGCCAGGTTGCTGAAACCGTCACCGTCGGCGTCTGCCATCGCATCATCGGTACGCGGGTTCAGCCCGTTGTCCAGCTCGTACGTGTCGCGCATGCCATCGTTGTCGTCGTCGTCGTCGCATACATCGCCGAGCGCGTCCGCATCGAGATCAGCCTGGCTGGCGTTTGCGGTGTGCGGGCAGTTATCTGCCGTGTCGGTGACGCCATCGCCGTCCCGGTCTCCGGTGAGCGCGGTCAGCGCGGCACCTGCCTGCACCAGGCCGAAACCGGTAGCGGCGTCGCGACCCGGTGCGTCTACGTCCAACGCGCTAATGCGCAGTGCGGTTCGGATGTCGGCATTGGATCGTGTGGGCTCATGTCCCCATATCAGCGCCGCGGCACCGCTGACATGGGGCGTGGCCATGGAAGTGCCGTTTTTACGGTCGTAGTCGTCAGTTCCGACAGACACGGTGGCGTTCTGGCCGAGCAGGGTCAGCAGCGTCGCACCATCGCTGTCCGAGACCCCCACCACCGGGATGGGCGCCTGCAATTCGCCCAGGGTTCCGATGAAAATGCCAGGACTGTGGTTGTAGATGACGGCACCGATCCCGCCGCCATCCATACAATTTTCGGCCTTGTCCCGGAACAAGAACGTGCCGCGCTGGATAAGGCAGATCTTGTCCGAAACACCCTGGCAGACGGTGCCGGCGAGGCCGCAGTCAACCAGCTCCGCCGAAGCGGAGCCGAATGCAGAACCCTCCAGCGGGACACTGTCGAAACCGGTCGATGCAACGGACACATTGGCGTTGAGACCGGTTCCGGCAGGTACCGTCGAGAGCACGCTAACACCGGGGGCGGCGAGTTCGACCTCGGTAAAACGTTGGGTGAAGTCGGCCGGCAAATTCGCACTGTCGATTGCACCTACCGCGATTACCGATTCGTAGGCTGCGGGGTAGTGGCGTTGCGTGGTGCCATCGTTACCGGCAGCGGCAACAGACAGCACACCCGCCGCCCAGGCGTCGTCAAACGCCTGACGCTCGAAGACGCTGTAGCAGTCATTCCCGGAGCACCCCAGACTGAGATTGATGACCTCGGCGCCGCGCGCAACGCAGGCATCGACCGCGGCGACGACGGTGGAGGATGGCACCGAATCTCCCTCGTCGTCGAAGATGCGGTAGATGTGGATGTTGAAATCGCCTTCGTCGATCACTCCTCGCACGCCGATGTCGTTACCGAGCGCAAGGATGGTGCCGGCGACGTGAGTACCATGGCCTGATCCGTCCTGAAACCAGTTACCAGCCGACGTGCTGGTGCCCGTCACGCGCGGTCCGCCTGGTAAATCCGGGTGACCGAGGTCATACCCGCTATCCACGATGCATACTTCTATTCCTGGATCTCCGGCATAGGGTACGTTGACGGCGCCTATCTGGCTGATGCCGAGCGGTGTGATCTCCGCCATGGGGTAGCGGGGAGGATCGCGTTCGACTAGTCGTACGTCCGGCCTGCGTCTCAGTGCTTCCACCTGATCAGGTTTCAGCAGAGCAGAATAGGCGCTGCGGGCAGGCAACTCGAAAATGATGTTGATGTCCGCTTCCGAGAGGGTTTGGTGGTTGCGTTGCGCATTCACCGACCTCGCGTCGATTTCCCCGGCGTTGGAGGTGAACTGAACGATGTGGCGCACGCCTTGTGCAGCATTGGCGGTGAGTACGCCAGAGCTCACCAGCACGGCGCCAAGCACCAGGCCGAGTGTGTTGAGAATTGATAAGCGGCATCTGAGGACAGGCATAGTGTTTAGAAACGCCGCCTGGCGTTTGGTTCACCTCGATGTGCGCTCTGGCCGCAGGAACTTCCGTTGTGGAAGCGCACGCGCCGCTGAGTTGTTGCACCAATTCCGTCCGGATCGGTGCCCCGGTGAGAATGTCTGTGCCGGTGCAGCCGAGAAGAGACTTCGGGCTGCCCGGCATGTGATCAGTGCGTAGAGACGGCGATGCTGGTTGCTCCTCGCAGCTTGTCGACGGCGTCGCGGAACCTTACGAACAGGTGATTTTCAGCCGAATTTGGTGCGATGTCACCCGTAGCGGTCACAAATACGGCAAAGGTCGGTGTACTGAACGGTTCGACCAGCAACCTGGCGCTGTAGGTCGCAGGATTCAGGCATTCACCTGTCACGGTGTCTGTTTCACATACACCGGTATCCACAGGCAGTTCGGCATTCGATACTTCAACGAAAACGCGGACATGACCGCTCGCACCAACATTGATGCTCGCGACGGTTCGTCTGGAAACACTTCGTTGCAAAGAGCGATGACGGATGTCTCGTCATCCTCGTCGTAGGGGGTATCGATATGTCATACACCTCGTGGACAACCCTGTTTCAGAGAACGTCGAAGATGTAGCTGAACTTTAGGATGAACTCGCGCCGCACTTCGGAAGGTGCGCCGATGCTGTCGTCGTCAATTTCGTTGTATACCAGGTAGAGCCCAGCGTTCGCGGACTGTAGCCATGCGAAGCGAAGGTTGGTTGCCACTGTGTCTTCGAGTTCGTTGTACTGGATGAGCGCCTGTAACGAGATCTTCGGTGTGAACGAGTAGGAGAGTTTCAAGCGGCCGAGGTTCACTTTGAAATCTCCATCGGGAATGTCGAGGTCGATGTCGTTGTAGTTCCAGGACAGTTCCGAGGTGAAGGTGTCCCCGATGCGGTAACGCAAGGTGGTTTTCAATGCTACACGGTCACCACTGAAGAAGCCGCCAACCTTGGTATCGAGCTCGAAGCTGAGCGGGGCGCCACGGTCCGTGGAGAGGGTGATGCTGATTTCCTCGTTGTCGTACTCTCCGGCCGGGACGAATATCCCGGAAACGATCTCGAATGGGTTCTTCACTCCCTCGTGCGTGAAATTCATACCGGTATGGATCTCCAATCCACTCTTCCATTCCCAGTGGTTGTCCACGTGCAGCCAGCCGGTCTCCTGAAAGCCGTCGAAGTCCCAGTATCCGTAATAGGCGACATGCGGGCGCAGTTCGAACAGCCCCCACAGGTTTTCGGGGCGATATCGGCGCAGCAGAAAAGCCTCATATTTGCGGTAGCCTTTACGAGCGAGAAATCCGACCTCCGGATTGAAGTTCTCGCCTACCTCTGTATAGCCCAGTATGGATGACCAGCGGGTGGAGCTGAAAAGACTGCGCAGGGAAAAGGCATGGTCATCCCCGGACAGGTGCGGTGAATCGGTTTTCGCCAGATACGACTGCAGAGTCAACTCATCGCCAATGCCCCAGCGGCCGTTGATGGCGTAGGTTCGGTTGTAGTCGTCCTGGCCGTGCCCAGTGAGACTGCCGTCTCCCTCGCGGTTGACAACCATTGCGCCGATGGAAGAGCGATTGGCGAGTTCCTGGTTCACCCGCGCCACCGTGAAATCATTGCGGGGCGTAGCGCCGCGAACATCCTCAGTGCGCATCTGCAGGAAACCTACGTTGGTGCGCTTGCCGACCTTGCCGGACAGGCGTACGCCCCCGACGATGGGGATAGGTTCGCCGCTGGAGCCGACGCCAATGCGGCGGCTGAAGAAGAGTTCCACCTCCCTGGGTGTGCCAACCGAGAACTGGCCGGCGTTCTCGAGGAAGAAGGGCCGCTTTTCGGGAAAGAAGAGACTGAACCGGTCGAGGTTGACCTGCTGTTCGTCCGATTCTACCTGAGCGAAATCGGTGTTGTAGGTCACATCCAGCGTGAGGCTCGGGGTGATGGAATACTTCAGATCGAAACCGAACTCTTCTTCACTGTGTGTGCCGTCGAGGCCTCCGCCCCGCTCGACCTTACCGAGTGCATAGGGAGTGAACTTCAGATTGCGTTGCGGGGGGACTCGAAGATCGGTGAGAGTACCCGCATCGGAAACGCGGTAGAGGTTGTGTTGCCGGTCGAGCGGCGCCCAGTAGGCAACTTCGTTGTTGCGTCGAATGGAGCGCTGGAAGTTGATACCCCAGTCCTGGACCTCGGCCCCACTATAGCGCAGAGATTTGAATGGGATGTAGAACTCGGCACTCCAGCCCGTGTCGATGAGGCGCGTCTGCACTTCCCAGTTGGTATCCCAGTTGAGATTGAAGCCGCCACCGCCGGATCCGAAGCGGCCGGCGCCCTCTTTGATCACCTGACCATCGTATTGCACACCGGCCGGTGAGGTTCCGAACACGAGTCCGTTTTGGCGATCCAGAAACCCGTCGAGGATGATCTGGAAGTTATCGGTGTCATCCAGTGACGAATCACGCTTCGTGTTTGAGACGATGATCTGGTCCGGCTCTTCGTCGTAGCAAATGACGCCGATCACCAGTGCATCGTAGGTGTAGCCGACGTAGACTGATGTCGGCTGCGTTGCCGGCCGACCCTCATCGGGACGTACTTGCCAGAATCCTTGGATGGCGGGAACGCCGCGCCACGCGGCATCGCCGATTATGTTGCCGTCGATGATCGGTGTGGAGTCGAGTGCGGATGCGCTTGCCTGCGCCGCGCCGCGTTCGGGGGCGGACAGCCCGGCTGCCAGGGCACCGGGCACTGCGCAACCCAGGAGGATCACGCAGACGAGAATAGACCGTCCGGCTCGGGCACCGGTTATGGGGGAGGGCGGCATCGTTAAACCGATCAACAAAACCTATTAAGTTACCGCAGTGAAGCCGTCTCCGGAAGCAGATGCCTGAATTTGGTGTGTCTACTCAGCGCGCGGGGCTGTAGTCCGTGGCGGAAAGAAAGCGCTTGTCGATGTTGGCCACCAGCGCACCCTCGGCGATGGACGCCTGATATGCAGCCTGCCAAGCGGGATCGTCAAAGAAAGCCTTCCAGTTGGACTCGATTACCCCTGCGCTCTCGTGCGCAATGATGTAAACGAGTGTATTCGGTGTTTGTACGTCCACCCAGTAGGCGACGTTGCGCATGCCGTGCTTCTCCAACAAGGCCATCGTGTGATCGCGGAAGCGCTCATGCAGGGCTTCGAATTTACCCTCGTTAGCAGTGTAGATCCGCAATTCGTGCACTTCTGCCGCTACCGTTCCGGCAGACAGCGCAATCCAGGTTCCGAATAAAACGGCCAGGGCACGCAGAAGCTTCATACTGATATGCTCTTCCTCAAACGTAGCAATGTAGCACTAGGAGGATCGCATGGATATCGGACTGCTTCTGAACACGGACGGTATGAGCCTTGAGGTGCTGCGCGCATATGGGAAGCAGTTGGATGCATCCGGATTGTCCAGAGTGTGGGTTCCGGAGATATTCGGCCGTGATCCGTTCGTGGCCGCATCGACGCTGCTGTATTGCAGCGAACGTATACGTGTCGGCACCGGGATCGCCAATGTCTACGCGCGTGATGCGATGGCGACGAAGACCGCCGCACTGTCGCTGGTAGATCTGCACGGTGAGCGTTTCGATCTGGGCCTTGGCGTCTCCAATACCCAGGGCAATACACTACGCGGCCACGAGTGGCAGCCACCCGTGCGGATGCTGAATCGCTACTTCGACGCCATGGAGGCAGCCCCCGTCAATGTCGATGCCGCCATGCCGCCGGTGTATCTGGCCGCCCACGGCCCAAAACTGCTGGAAGTGGCTGCCGCGCGTGCAAATGGTGCCAATGTGTACCTAATGACACACGATTATGTAAGCACCGTGCGGGGGCTGCTCGGTGGCGGCTGCACGCTTCATCTCGTGGTGCACGTTTATGTGTGCGCCGATCCGGATCAGGCTAGAGATCGTGCCCGCAAGGCCATTGCCGTTTACACCGCACTGCCGAACTACCATCGTGCTTGGCGTTCCATGGGTTTCTCGCAAGCCGACTACACTGGTGCCGCGAGCGATGCGTTGGTGGACGAGTTGGTGGTGTGGGGCGATATCGATGCTGTGCGCACGAGACTCGCACAGTTTGTAGAGGCAGGTGCGGACCGCGTGGTGGCGATTGCGCACAATTCGGTCCGACTCGATGCGACGCATGTGCCCGATCTCGGGGTTCTGGAGGAACTCACGACCGCCTGAGAGCTGCTCGAGCGGCCGTTTAATACCGCTGGTGGGTCATTCGTTGGAGATCGATATCTCCTTGTCGGTGATGAATTCGAGTAGCACGGGCTGGCCGTTTCGGGTGGCTTCGATGCCGCGCTTGAGTGCAGGCACTATCTCGGCGGGATCGGTAACGCGTTCGCCATAACCACCGAAGGCTTTCGCCATGTCGGCGTAGTTACCGCTGATCTCAGTCGCGCCGTATTTCTCCTGTGACACCGGCATGATCGGTATCTCGATGGCCATGGAGAAGTTGTTGAACAGAATCGACATGATGGGAACACGCTCGCGCACCGCGGTCTCAAAATCCATGCCGGTAAAACCGATGGCGGCATCGCCCCACACGTTGATGCAGAGTTTTTCGGGATGAGCCAGCTTCGCGCCCATAGCGAGCCCCAGACCGTAACCCAGCTGGGTGGTCTTTCCCCAGCCAATGTAGCTTAGCGGCTCCGTCGCCTCCCAGAACGGCGTGATCTGATCCCGTGGGCTACCGGCATCGTGGGTGATGATGGTGGCCTGTTTGTCGACCAGGTGGTTCAGTTCCCACAGTACCCGGTAGGGATTGATGGGCGTCCCGGTGCTGGTGAGTTTGGGTATCCATTCCGAGAGCCATGCGTTGCGTAGCTCGGCGATGCGGACAGGCACGCTAGAGCGGGCCTCGGCCTGCTCCCGGTCGTGGGTATCCAGTGCGGTGTTCAGAGCCATGAGGCTCAGTTTGGCGTCGCCGATCAGCGCGTGCTGTGCCGCCACATCCTTGTTGAGATCCATGGGGTCGAGGGTGGCGTGGATGATCGTCTTACCGCGCGGCATGGGCACGCCGAAACCGGTGAGCGCGAAGCTACACCCCACTCCGAGAATGACGTCTGCTTCATTGAGGAAGGCTTTCACGGGGCGTGGATTGGCGCGTCCGCCTGAACCGAGTGAAAGGGGGTGATTCTCGGGGAAAGCGCTCTTGCCCTCGATACTCGTCGTGACCGGGATGTTCCAGGTCTCTGCGAGAGCCCTCAGCTCATCCCAGGCTTTTGCGTAGTGCACTCCCTGACCGGCATAGATAACCGGATTTTCAGCCCCCGCAAGCACATCGGCTGCTTCCTCCACGGCCCGAGGATCCGGCGCCGTGCGTGTGGAGAAGCTCGGCGTGTAAACCCAATCCTCGGGCACGTCGTCACCGAACACGTCCATCGGCACTTCCAACAGAACGGGTCCTGGTCGTCCGTTGCGAAGCTGGAAAAAGGCACGGCGCATGATCTCGGGAACCGCCCGGCCCATGGTGATGGGCTCTGCCCACTTGGTGATGTGCTGCATGTTGAGGGTGGAGTTGAAGTTGGGGTAGTAGTGGGCCAATCGGCGAGGGTAGCCCGCAGGGATGACCAGAATGGGCACCGATTCCGAGTACGCCTGCGCCACGCCGCCGAAGGCATTTTCTGCTCCGGGGCCATGTTGCATGCAGAACACACCGATCTTCTCGCCCGAAGATAGGCGCGAGTAGGCATCGGCCATGTGCAGTCCGACGCGTTCCTGGCGCACGATGAGCGTGCGGATGTCCTCGGCGGCAGCCGCCTCGATTAGCGGATTGACAGGATAGGCGAAGAGAATCTCCACACCTTCTTCTTTCATTGCCCTGGCGATGGCTTGAACTACTTTCATGGGATTCGCTTATTAATCGCTTTGTCTGGTAGGTACGGGTGGGTCGATACGGGTGCCGCGGGGAACGAGCTGGTGGCGTGTGATACGCCAGGCGCCTTCGATACGGGCGAGGTCGGTCTCGTAGGTGGCCCACAGGGTGAGGGTCGAACCCGGGGAGTCTTTCAGGTAATGCAGCGCCTGTACGTCGGTACGCGCGTGTGCCCGATCGCCATCGATGGTGGCAAGCTGGGGACCGAGCATGTGCTGGGTTGCGTCGTGTCCTTCGAGTGCGTTTTTCACGAAATCGAGCCAGGCGTCGCCACCGTGAACGGTCTCCTTGGTGAATCCGACGATCTCGGCATCGTCGGCGAAGCATGCTCGATACATGTCGAAGTCGCGCTCGTCCACAGCGGCCGCGTAGCGGCACATGACATCCTGCAGCGCAATGCGATCCGACACCCAGTCATCCGGCTTGGCGTCCGACATGATCAGTATCCCTCGAACTCCCGTTCGGGGATCAATCTAGCCGATCCGGTGCCTCGCTCACAAGGCAGGGATTCTGGAGAGCCTTTGAGCAAACGAGTAATGAGCAGAGATTCCCTGGGTGGGTCAGCGCTTGGTGCGTCGCTTCAGCCGGTCGAGGCGTTCTTTCCAGTACTGGAAGACCATCGGATCACCGCCGCGATCCGGATGCTCCTGCTGGCACATGCGCCGGGCCTCCATGATCTCCTTCACGGGAATGCTGAGCTCGAGACCGAGTTCCTCAATCTCCGCACGCGTGAGGGTGCGCACCGGTGCCGATTCGTTCGGACCACGGAAGAAGCCGCGCCAAGTAGTGGTGCTGCGATTAGCGTAGGCGGCAGGTCCGGACAGGCCGAGACGCCATGGGTGATTTCGGGCCGGTTTCTTACTCATGGGCGCGCATTATAGCGATCCAGACAGATACGCAGTGTGATGTTCGGCAGAGTTTGCATGCGCTAGTCGCTATCCGCCGGGGGCAGAAAAACAGGCACGAACGTGCGCCGTGCGATTTTCCAGCCTCGTGCCGTGCGCCGGAATTGATCGTGATATTCGCCCACGGCGGTGAAAGTGTCGGCGATTGCACTTCCCGAGGGATTGGCCGGTGCGGTGACGATTGTGACGTAGCTGACACCGCGCGCCTCGGATTCGTTTTCGACAAAAATGCGAATGGTGCTCATCAGATGCCGCAGAATGGGTGCGTCATCGGGCTGTCCGGCCAGTCGGTCGTGGATCGACTGCCTTCCGTGCCATGTTTCTGCGAGGACGTTGAGTTGCGCATCGTCCGTGAAGACATCCGCGAACCGTCGAGCGTTACGGCGGTCTCTGTAGTACGCGTAATCCAGCACCAGCTCCCGGCAAGCGCGTTTGATCTGGGCGTCGGTGCCTGCCTGGGCGGGCGCCCAGAGCAGTAGCAGCACTAGGAGCGCGAAGGCCGGCTGTGCCCTCATGACGCGGTGCGAGCCGCTTCCTCGCGCGCGGCGCGAACTTTTTCGTTGGTTTGATTGAACAGCAACTCGCGACGGGCCTTTTCTTCCTCTTCCGTCAGCTCGCGCTTGCCGAGTTCGCGCCCGATTCGGAAACCCTTCTGCACAGCCGGACGCTCACCGACTTCGTCCACCCAGCGCTTGAGATTGGGGAAGGTTTCCCAGTTCTCTTCGCCGAGCATACGGCCGATGAGCATGGCCCACGGCCAGGTGATGATGTCGGCGATAGAGTAATCGCCGCCGGCCAGGTAGGGCTGGACAGACAGCCGGGCGTCCATGACGCCGGACAAACGGTCCACCTCGCCGACGAAGCGTCTGGTGCCATACTCGAGCTGTTTGGGATCGTCGGCGATGTTTTTGCCATAGTTCTTGAAGTGGTTGGCGTTCCCCATCATCGGGCCGAGATTGGCCATCTGCCAGTGCACCCACTGCAGCACGCGGTACTTACCGGCGGTTTCGGTGGGCAGAAATCTACCCGTTTTCTCGGCCAGGTATTCGAGGATCGCACCGGACTCGAAGATGGCGAGCGGATCACCCTCGCCCAGGGGAGCGTGATCAACGATGGCGGGCATACGGTTGTTCGGGCTGATTCGCAGGAAATCGGCCTTGAATTGATCGCCGCCACCGATGTCGACTGCTTTGATGTCGTAGTCGAGCCCGCACTCCTCAAGCATGATGGTGACCTTCCAGCCGTTTGGCGTGGGCCAGTAGTACACGTCTATCATCGACCTATCTCCTGAATATATCTCTCTAATCAATTGATATTTAAGAAAATGTTATGTGCCGACGAGACGTGATCGGCTCGCTTCCCCGGCGCCGACTATACACGATTGGTGGATGTTCCCGATCGAAGAGCACGCTAGTATGCCGCTCGGTTGCGTCTTGGGGGATGAGAATGAGTGGGCCACTTACGGGCTTCAGGGTGCTGGATCTATCGAGGGTGCTGGCGGGTCCTGCCGCCACGGTACTACTGGCGGACCAGGGTGCGGACGTGATCAAGGTAGAGCCTCTCAAGGGTGACGTGGTCCGTGCCATGGGCGGTGGTGGGGTGACGCCCGGGTTTCTCACTGCCAATCGGGGTAAACGCTCAGTGGCGCTGGATTTGAAGTCCGAGGCCGGTGTCGATGTGGTGAGACGGTTGGCCTCGCATGCGGATGTGTTCGTACAGAACTTTCGCCCCGGGGCCATCGAAGGCATGGGTCTCGGAGAACCGGTGATTCGACGGATCAACCCGGCCGTGGTGTATGTATCGATGAGCGGTTTCGGAGAGACGGGGCCGTACGCTCACAAGCGCGTTTACGATCCTGTGATTCAGGCGTTATCCGGTCTCGCCGACCTGCAGGCGACCGATGAAAACGACCGGCCGCGCATGATGCGTACCGTGATACCGGACAAGACCACCGGCTTGACCGCGGCCCAGGCCATTACGGCGGCGCTGTTGTCGCGGGAACGGACGGGGCAGGGCCAGCACGTGCGCCTGTCCATGCTCGACACCATGATCGCCTATCTGTGGCAAGAGGGATTGGGCGGACTCACGATGGTTGGGCAGGAGGACAAGGTCAAGCGTGGCCAGCGTTCGAAAGATCTCATATACGAGACCGCAGATGGATATATCACGGCGGGTGCGGTATCCGATGCCGAATGGGAGGGCCTGTGCGCGGCGCTCGACCGTCCGCAGTGGCTGGAAGACGAACGCTTTGCCACTCCTCGTGCCCGGGGGGTGAACGTGAAGATACGCCTGGAGATGACAGCCGAGGTACTGCGCCAGAATACTAGTGCGTATTGGCTCGCGCGTCTCGACGAGCACGGCGTGCCGAGTGCGCCGGTACTGAGCCGACCGGAGGTAATCGAGCAGGAACAGGTGCGCGTCAATGACATTGTCCGCGAGTACGATCACCCGGGTCTCGGGAGGGTACGCCAGCCGCGAGCGGCGGCACGTTTCGAGCGCACACCCACCAACACAGAGCAACTCGCACCGGTGCTCGGAGAACATGGCCGCGAGGTGCTCGGTGAGTTCGGATTCAGTGAGCACGAGATTGCCGCGCTCGAGAGTGACGGGGTGCTCGGCGGCGCTCGACAGGACTGAGGGAGTTAGCCATGGCAGGTGCTTTTCGACCGATTGTGAATCTCGCGGATCTCGAATGCGTGCCGTTCTTGCGCGGCGATGCCTACGAGAGTGTGGATGCCCCATCAGTGAACGTGTTGGTCTGACGCCACTCGGGCGGTGCTAACCGAAGTACCGCCTGGCAAGCCCGCCTGTCCATTTCACGTGCACCCTATAGAGAACGAGATGTTCATCGTTCGCTCTGGCACGGGTGAGTACCGTTTTGGTAAGGATGTCTATCCGGTAGGTACGGGGGATGTGCTCGGGGCACCGCACGGAGATGCCTCGTACGCGCACAAACTCACCAACACAGGCGCGGAAACGCTTCGCGATCTCGGTATCTCCAGCGAGTCGGATAGGCAGGTGTGTGAATATCCTGACAGCGGCAAGCTGATGGTGCGTAGTTCCGAGGGGGACGGGCAGGATGCGCTGCGCTTCGTCAGGCGTGTGGATGATGCGCGCGGGTATTAGGAAGGTGAGGATGGGGCTGCGGTGCCGTGATCGATGACCAACCGATCGTTGGAACATAGCATATAGGTGAGGAGCCGCCATGAGATGAAGCGATCCGGGCCGAGCTCTACTGTCCAATCCGAGGGACTATACAGGGGCTCACTTGAGTTGGCGGGATCGGTGCGTGACGCGGTGCTGGAGGTGTGGCCGGCCTCACGATCCACCTGAACTCGACCACGATCAGCGCCGACTCCTGCAGGACATTGGTGCCGGATTAGCCTCGAAAAAGCCTCCTGGACGAGTGGCTCAGCCAGCGGAGAGGCGTGCGGCGCGGGCGTGCAAGTGTTGAAATAACATAGAACGCAATTCGGGGAGAATTATCGGTGGTTATCGTGAGACGCATACTACTCACTCTCGTGGGGCTGATCGTCGTGGTGCTGGCGGGTGGCTATGTTTATCAGCAGTGGGCGTTGGCTTCCGACCGTGCGGCCTTTCCGCCGCCCGGCAGGATGTATGAGGTGGATGGGTTGTCGCTGCACCTCGATTGCAGAGGGGAAGGCCGGCCGGTGGTGGTGTTGGAGGCAGGGCTTGGATCCGGTTCCACCAGTTGGGCGAGCGTGCACGAAGCGCTGGTCGCCACGACACGTGTCTGTGCGTATGACCGACCCGGCATGGACTGGAGCGATCCGCTTGGAACCACCGCGGACCGTACCGAGGTAGCAGAGCGCCTGCACGCGCTGTTGCGGGCGGCCAGTGTGGCCGCTCCTCAAATACTCGTTGGCATGTCCGCGGGTGGTGTGTACGTGCGCGAGTACTACGCACGTTATCCCGAGGATATCGTCGGCATGATTCTGGTGGACTCTTCCCACGAGCAGCAAGGACACCGTCTGCCGGACATCCCGGACGCTGCCAGAACGCAAACCATCATGCGTTTGTGCTCCTGGTTGCAGCCGTTCGGACTGGTGCGGGCGCTGGGGCTGGTCCAAGCGCGATTCCAGGCTCCCGACATTCCAGAGGATACCTGGGAAGTGCTTCGGGCCAACTACAACCGGTCACACAGCTGCTCGGCAATGATGAACGCCTCGGCCAGCTTCGACGGCGATACCCAGGATGAAGATCCACCGGCATCCCTCGCCGATCTACCGCTGATGGTGTTGTCCCAGGGCCGGGAACCAGAGGCGTTGCCGGAATTCGGTATCACGCTTGCACTCGCGCGCGAGCGGCGGGCGGTGTGGGACGTGCTCCAGAAAGAACTCACCGCACTGTCCTCGCGCGGGATGCGTGTAGTCGCCCGTGAGAGCGGCCATGTCATCCAACTTGATGCGCTGGACGTGGTGATCGAGGCGGTGAAGTACATGGTACGGAGTCTGCGCGCGAATCGAGTCGGGAGCTGAACATGGAATCGAGTTTTGACGGGGTTCTTGCTTTCGCCTTCCTCGGCTGCATGCTGCTGGCCGGTACGGTGTTGCGCGCCAGGGTGGCAGCGATACGCAATGCGCTGGTCCCCGCGAGTCTGGTCGGAGGGCTACTCGGATTCGCGTTACTCGCATTTGGGCTGGGCAACGGCTACCAGAGCAGTGACTTCGCGCCGTTCACCTTTCATTTCTTCACTCTGAGTTTCATGTCTCTGGTGCTCACCGGTACAGAAAAACAGGCGCCAAGGTCGGTAGCGTGGGGCGGTAGCTGGTTGTCGGTGTTATGGGTAATGAGTCTCGTGCTGCAGGCCTTGACCGGGCTGATCGTGATCGCCGGCTATAACATGGCCACCGACGGGGGGCTATCTCACTTCCTGGGTGTCATCGTCACGCATGGATTCACGCAGGGTCCAGGACAGGCGCTGGCGCTCGGCTCGATCTGGGAAAATGAACTGGGTGTCACCCACGCGGTGAACTTCGGGCTCATCTACGCTTCTGTCGGCTTTATCGTTGCGTTTGGCATTGGAGTGCCCGTCGCACGTTGGGGTGTGAGTCGGGGGCTCAACGCCAATCGATCTGCGCGGATCGACGAAGAGTTCGCTTCCGGCATCCTCTCTGAGGATACACGGCTCACCGCGGGCAATCAGATCACCCACCCTGCCAATGTGGACAGTCTCGGCTTCCACCTGGCAATCCTCGGTATCGCCTATCTGCTGACCGACGCCTATCTCGATGTCATGCAGCCGCTGGTGGCCCTGGTCGATCTCAACGACGTCAACCTGTCGCTCATATTCAGCCACAACCTGTTTTTCTTTCACGGTCTGATCATTTGCGTCATTTTGCGGGCAGCGATGGATCGTCTTGGGCTCGGGCGCTACATAGACAACGATACTCAGCGCCGCATCACGGGTACCGCGGTGGATTTCATGGTGATAGCCACCATCATGAGCATCGAATTCGCGCTGTTGTCAGCCTACCTGGTACCCATCGTGATGGTGTGTCTCAGCGTGAGCGTGGTCACCGCCCTTCTGTGTTTCGGTTTTGGCCGCCAGCTGCGGGATCACGGTATTGAACGTTCGCTCACCGCATTCGGATGTTGCTGCGGCTCCACCGGGAGTGGATTGCTGCTATTGCGTATGCTGGATCCGAACCTCAGCACGCCTATCGCCAGGGAACTGGCGTTCTTTAATATCGCCATTTTGTTTCTCGGATTTCACATCCTTATTCTGATGGCCCCAATATTGCCGAGTTTTGGGTTCGGCACCATCATCACCGTGTATGTTGCGACGTTCATCGTCGGCGCCGGCGCCATCGTCGTCGTCGCCCGCCGACTCAATCGGGATCCTTTGACTGCCGATGTACCCGAGTGACATGCTGCGCAGGTGAGGTGCCATCTGGTGTCAGGTGAGCGGCTCGTACCGCGATGGGTGGAAATCCGCAAAACGAGGAAACAGCAGATGAGCATTGAACTGCGGCCCGCGGACCCATCGGAGATCGGTCAGCTCGGTCTGCTGGGTGCCTATGTCTATGGCGGTGCGTTTGGAGACGGCGAGGACAATTACCAGGCTCAGTCCACGCGTGCCGAGTGGACGCTATGCGCGTTCGACGGGCCGCGCATGGTTGCCTCTTATGCGACGATTCCCTTCACGATGCGGGCGCAGGGGCAGCCGATGTCCATGGGGGGGGTGAGCTCCGTGGGTACTTTGCCCGAGTACCGTCGACGCGGGCTGGTGCGAGCCATCACGACGCGTGCCTTTGAGGAGATGCGGGAAGCAAACCAGCCGATCGCATCCCTGTGGGCATCTCAGGCAGCCATTTACCAGCGCTATGGCTATGCACAGGCGAGTGTGTTGCGCAGGTACACCATAGATACCGTGGACATCCGTATGCTGGAAGAGGCACCGGCGAGTATCGAGGTTTCCCGTGCCGGACAGGCGGAAGTGTTCGACGAGATACGAGATGTCTACCGCCGATTCGTGGCAGACCGCATGGGGTCGCTGCACCGCTCGAAGGTGTTGTGGCAGGGCAACACATTCAACGACATTCCGAGCGAAGGACCCGTTCACGTCGCCGTGGCGCGAAACGGCTCAGGCAACGCCATTGGCTACATGGTGTACACATTGCGCGGGGGGCGACGGGATCACGGCAGCCGTGATCAGGAGATCATCATCCGTGATACGGCATGGCTCGACATCGGCGCATATCGGGCGCTGTGGGAATACATGGCTCGACATGATCTGGTGGGAAGGGTCGGAGCCGCAACTTACCAGCGGATGACCCAACGCCGGAACTGATGTCGGAACCGCGGATGCTACACGCGAGCGACGGGGAAGGCAGCTGGTTTCGCATCGTCGATGTCATGGCGGCACTTGGCGGTCGGGGCTACTCGAGCGCTGGCACGGTCACCCTAGGGGTTCCCGAAGACGATCTTGCGCCCTGGAATGAGGGCTCCTACCGTTTGACGGTGGATGAGGAGGGGATGCCGCACGTCGAGCGAGTCCGGGGAGAAGCCGAAATCATGATGTCGGTGAAAACACTGGCGTCTGCTTTCACCGGTGCGCGCCGGGTCGGTGAACTTGCCAATTGGGGGCTGGTGGCTGGGGATGATCGCGCCATCGCAGTGGTGGACACCATGTTCGCGACGCGCTTCGCTCCCCACACACCGGATCACTTTTGATGGTGAGCGGTGTGAATGCGGCGGCCCCACGTGTCTGATCTGGCGATCCGCTGGATGTCCTGATTGGCGGTGTGCGTATTCGTGACGGCGCAATGGACTTCACGGATCGCAATCTCCCTCTGCCGTTTGCGGCAGAGATCAGAGCCCTGAATGGGGGTGTGGATACGCTCGGCCTGCTGAGCCGGGCACCATCTTTAATTGATTTCGAGGCCCAGGTGGGAGAGTGCGGATTGGTACGGATAGATGGCACCTTACTGCCGCAGGCACCGGAGGGGGAGCGTGCGCGCGTCGTGCTGCCCCTGACCGTATCGGTCAGGAAAGCCGGTTCGTAGCCTGCTGGCAAACCGGGAGCGGCCCTGTCGCTACTCCTCCTCCTTCAACCCTGCCAGCTGTGCCGGGGTCAGGCGTAGCGCCTCCGCGACGGTGTTGAAGAAGGTGATTTCCAGTGAGCTGACGCGCTCGTCGGCCTTCATGATTTCGGCCAGCGCTTCTATGATTTCCACACGCTGATCCACGTCGAGCTTTCGCCCGGCAGAGGCCAGGTATCTGTCGAGAGGCGCTTTCTCGTAGAGTTCCGAATACGCCACTACGCGGACATCGGCGGAGCTGAAATCCTCTCCCGTGTGATCCTTCAGTACCTGTCGCACGGTGTCGACTTCGATGGCTTTGACATTGGTATCAGCGCTGGTAGCACGCGCCAGCGTCATTAACATTACCTCTTTGCACAACTCAGCCTTCTCTTCAGGCGTAGGTTCCCCGCCACCGAAGATCTTCAGTACAGCCCCCAGATTTACAAGGCTCATACGGCGTTCTCTCTTGTGCTTGGATCCCGGCAATTGTTAGTCCTTGCTGTCTGTTTGTCTACCGCTAGCGCGCTCCGCCCAGAGATGCTGGAAGTACTCCAGGCACTCGGTGAGCTCCCGGTAGCGCTGCTCTTCCGTTTCGGCGATGTCGCTTTCAGGACTGCCGGTGGTGGCATTCTACCATCGCGTCAGCTTGCGGCGGTCCTCGAATGGAAAATCAAACAGCGTTGCCAGTATCTGCGTGGTGAGTTCAATTGAGACGAGGTCCACTCGGTTGAACGTCTCGCCAATGGGCAGGCTGTCGAGGATATTCTGCACACGTGAGCGGATCGTACCTTGCAGTGCTTTCAGATTTCGCGGCCTCACCACGGGAACCACGACCTTGCGCTGATCGTTCAGTCGTGGTTGCTGTTCTCGCCGCCAAACAGTGCATCAAGCTTCGAGCGTGCCTCATCGGCTTTGTCGGGTGCGTGCGTCTGTGCTACCTCCTCGGCCTCGGGTTCGTCGCCGGCGTTTTCCGCGAACAGGGCATCGAGGTGCGCCCGGGCATCCCTGGCTTCCTCGCCGCGCCTGTCCTCGTAGGCGCCCAACAGCGGTCGATACCAGTCGCAGAAGTTGGCGTTTTCCTTAACGGTGGGAGGTTCGGCGCGGTCCTCGTCACACCGGCTGGTCACATCCTCCCGGTAGTGGCTGCACATTCGGCAGCAGTGCAGTTCCTCGAAACAGTCGGGACAGGCCGCCTGACGGCTCACTGGCAAAGGCAGATCTGTCAGTTCCACTCCGCAGTTCCAGCACTGCAGAGCCCTGGAAGGCGCCATGACGTTCCGTGGTTTGTTGCTTCGGGTGCAGTTATCCGTCAGTGTCGGGGGCGTTGTCAATGAAGTCGAGATCAGGGGTCGTCGCCTGCACCGTACCGGAATCGAGATCGCGCGCCCGTTGCAGGCTGGTGGTGCCAAATTTCTCGCAGACGGAGTCCAGAACGACTTCGAGCGCGCGCTTGCGTTCGTTGGCCAGCAATCCCATCTGTACGGGTTGATTGGCTTCGTGAAGGTCGAAAACGGCCATGCCCACGAGACGGTATGGGCCCGGGTGGTCGAAGCGATCGAGTATCGAACAGGCGTAGCGGTGAAGATCTGCGGCGGTATCCGTGGGAGCTGGCAGCACGCACTGGCGAGACAGCAGCTGGAAGTCGGTGGTCTTAAGGCGCACGCGCACGCCGCCCGCGCTGCGGCCTTTACTGCGCAGGCGACGCGCTAGCCTGTCGGCGGAACGCTGCAGGTAATGGCGAATCTGGATCGGATCGGAGACATCCACTGACAATGTACGCTCGGACCCCATGCTGCGCGCGGTGCGCCGGGTTTCCACGTGGCGCGGATCGCGTGCACGGGAAAGGTCCCAGAGATGGCGGCCTGATTGCCCGAGATCTTCACTCAACTGATCCGGATCGGCGCAGGCGATGTCGTCTATCATGTGGTAGCCGAGCGCGCGAAGACGCGTCTCGGTCTTCGGCCCGACACCCCATAATCGATTGACGGGCTGCGGAGCGAGCCATGCCCGTGCGGTGCCGGGCGCGATCACGGTGAGGCCGTTGGGTTTGTTGGCGGCACTCGCCACCTTGGCAACGTGCTTGGTCTCGGCGATGCCAACGGAGATAGTGAGTCCGCCAGTGGCTTCGAAAATCGCGGACTTGATGGCATGACCCATATCCTGCGGGGGGCCAAAGATGTGTTGCGCACCGGTCATATCGATGAAGGCTTCGTCGAGTGAGAGCGGTTCCACGCGCGGCGAAAAATCGCAGAACACGTCCATGATGGCCGCGGAAACCTCGGTATAGCGCTCGAATCGGGGTGGAACGACCTCGGCGTGCGGGCAGCGTTTGAGGGCCTGGGCCATGGGCATGGCGCTACCCACTTCGAATGGGCGAGCCTCGTAGCTCGCCGTGAGCACTACGCCGCGACCCGAGCGGGGCCCCACCAGCACCGGTCTGCCGCGCAGTTCCGGACGGTCGAGTTGCTCTACGGATGCGTAGAACGCATCCATGTCGGCATGAGCGACGATGCGGGACCAGCCGGACATCGGCGGTGTCCTTGACGGCAATAGAACTGTAAAAATATACAGTATTCGGTTGTTGTGGCCAACCGCAATCAGAGACAGGTTAGAGCGCGGCGATGAGGTCCATTATGTGTTCGAGAGCGGTGAGCCGCGCGTCGGGCGGGTAACCGTCCAGCCGCACGCTCAGAGTGGTGATACCCGCGTCCCGGTACAGGCGCAGCCGTTCCCGCACCATGGCTTCAGTGCCAATGGCCTGAAACTGAGAAACCATATCCTCCGTCACACGTGCGGCGGCCTGCTCTCGTTTGCCGTCCAGCCACAGCTGTTGAACCGCGAGGGCATCGTCCGCGAAACCGGCGCGCTGGAACGCCTCGTTGTAGAAATTGGTCTGGGCGGAACCCATCGCGCCCATCTGGAAAGCGACACCTGGCTTTCGAGAGGCGATCATCTCATCGACATTGTCTCCGATCATGACGGTGCACGCGGCCTGCAGATCGATCTCGTTCATGTTTCGGCCGGCCTGCTTGGCGCCCTTGCGGATATAGGCAAGGTGGGCATCGGCGTGATCGGGTGAAAAGGAGGTTCCGAGCCAGCCATCGCCGTGCGCGCCAGTGTACTCCAGTGCCCTCGGTCCGAGGGTAGCGAGATAGATGGGGATCTCGGTGGGTGGATGAGCGAGGCGCAGCGCCTTGCCTTCGCCGCCCGGACGGGGCAGTTCGTGGTAGGCGCCCTGGTAACTCAGTTTTTCGCCGCGAAACGCCATTCGGGAGATCTCCACGGTTTCCTTCAGCCTTGTCAGAGGTCCTGTGTATGACTGACCGTGCAGACCTTCGACTACCTGCGGACCACTGGCCCCCAGTCCTAGCAGGAAACGGCCGTTGGAGAGCGCATTCAGCGACAGAGCGGTCATCGCTGTCATGGAGGGTACGCGTGCACTTATCTGCATGATGCCCGTGCCGAGTTTGATGCGCTCGGTCACAGCGGCGAGATAGGCAAGCGAGGTGACCGCGTCCTGACCCCAGGCTTCCGCGGACCAGATGGAATCGACGCCCAGCTTCTCCGCTGCCTGGACGTAGGACACCGAACCGGATATGTCGGCTGAACCGTAAGCGCTGACTCCGATAGACACTTTCATATTTGTCTCCACAGGTAATGTCATTCGATCCGGACGATTTCCTCTTCGACGTCGCGCAGGCGATCCTTGCCGAAGTAGATCTCGTCATTCACGAAGGAGGTGGGTGAACCGAACGTGCTGTGTATGACTGACCGTGCAGACCTTC
>DCWG01000075.1:62945-63682 GCA_002327525.1 Gammaproteobacteria bacterium UBA2168
CCTGCGGACCACTGGCCCCCAGTCATAGCAGGACGTTCGGCCAGCACGATGCCGGGATCGGATGAGAGCACCTGGTGGTTCTTCTCAACCTGCATGATGTCCCTGAACCTGGTAACCGACCAGTACGGCCCGAACTGGCTTTCGCGGCATTAGTGCACCGGATTTTCCTGACGCAGCCTGTCGAAATACGGCCAGAAAGTGTCAGTCTCGAACAGTGCCGGACGGCTCACGTCCATGTCCGCTAGCGGCATGGTCCAGGGGTCTTCACCAAAAGGATTGGTCTGTGCGTTCATCACTCCCCCATGATGTGTTACATCTGGAATTCAGGCAGGTTAACGACGAGCCCGTCAAGTGCGTCGGTGACCTTGATCTGGCAGGACAGGCGCGAATGTGGCTCGCGCTCGGGATTGAGATCCAGCATAGACTCCTCGGTGTCACCCGGTGTTCCGACCTTGGACCACCATTGGTCGGTGACGACCACGTGACATGTGGCACAGGAGCATTTGCCGCCACAATCCGCGTCTATGCCTGGAATGCCGTTGTCGATGGCGCCACGCATGACCGAGGTGCCGAGCTCGGCGTCGATCTGGTGTTCGGTACCGTCGTGCTCGATGTAGGTAATGGTAGGCATGCACTTCTCCTTCGAGATGATCGTGGCTGAAGGGGATCGGGTTGAGTGTGAGCAAGCCGCGTATCATACCCAAGGGTGCCCACTGTCACATCCACATCCTGGATAT
>DCWG01000026.1 GCA_002327525.1 Gammaproteobacteria bacterium UBA2168
GGGTTTTGTTACAGGCCTAGTGGCGGGTACCGCACTCGGCACCGCCGTCAGCCTCATCCTCGCGCTGCCTCAGTACAGCGCGGCAGGCGGAATGGCCATGTCATCCACAGCAGTTGTCTGGATCCAGCACAACCTCGGACACTCGATCTGGTTGTTCGTAGCGGTGCTCGCCTTTTTCTGCGTGCACCTATCGACACTGCGGCAGGCGCTGTCTGAGGCACCCGTTCCCCAACGTATCTCCAGGCTTGACCAGTTGACCGATGTGTGGATTCAGCTGTTCGTCGGCATCGGCGTGATCTGGACCGCGATCGGCATGCGCAGCGCATTGCAGGCCGCATTGGGCGACGGCAATCCCGAGCTCGCCGCGCCCGCCGACTCCGTGCTGAAGAAGCTGGTTGATGGCGGCATCCTCCTCGCGCTGAGCACGACCATCGTGGGCGGCGTCGGCAGCTATATCATGCGCCTGGTGAAGACCTCCACCGTGGGATCGCTGCTGCACGCACACTATGGGCAGCACCGCGACGAACGTCTGGGCGAGTTGATCGAAATCTGTGCACGTCTCGAACACGAGGTGCAGCAAGCTACACAAGCACGTCATCAGCCGCACCCCGCGGTCGTGCACGCCAACGGACACTGAGATGTCCGTTCAGACATCAACTTCGAACGTGATGCACGAAGATCAGCTGCAGACCGACGTGATGCGCTTCATGGCCATCATCGCTTTCTGCCTGATGGCCGTGCTGGCTCTGGTCAAGGCCGCACCCTACGAACCCACGCCACCCGCACCCGCCACGGCGCCGGAACCCGAAGTCGAGCTACCGTTACCCGACACACGAGCAAGTATTCTCGAAGTGCACACGCAACCCGACACCGTGACCGAGCCCCAGGTCGAGGAACCTCCCGCGCGCATCGCGAGTACGGTGGAACAACCCGTGGCACGAGTGCAGCCCACCGAACATCCGGCACCGGATCCAGCCCCGCCGGAACCGGACGTGCGGGACGAACAGGGCTTAAGCCTGCGCTTCGCCTCGGACCGCGATTTTCTGCGTCTGCTCTCCAAGGGCGACATGAGTTTGTTTGCGTTCGATGCCCAACGCGTCCTGACGCTGGACCCCGACTATCGGTTCGTACCGGCCGAGGCGCCGCACCAGGTCTATGAAGTGTTGTTCGCCACCATTCCCGATGCCATCAAACGCCGCGCTCCCTCTGACCCGGCGCTGTCCTGGGGCGTCGTGTTGCCGCGGCACACCACTCGCATCATCCGAGAATACGTGGACGAGGGCCTCACCGGCGACCTGAGCATCAATCGCTTCGGGGAGGTGCGCTATGTGGCACGCTAGTAAAACTCTGATCTTCGTATGGCTGCTCAGCGCGCAGCCTGCGCTGGCTGCGAGCTTGTTGAGCGGTTCCCTGGGCCTGTGGCTCGATCGCGACGCCGCACCCGAGCTGACCGACGTGCTGGGTAACCACCCTCGCTTCAAGGGTGAGGCGCTGCACTTCGCGCGCTCCGGCGATGCGCTCACCCAGGCGGTGGAACAACGCCTGTCCGAACACCTGTTGAGCAACCCTCACATCCGTCTCGTATGGCGCCCTACACAGGCCTGCAAACGCAAACCCTCTGTCTACCGATTGCAGATCGACATTCACCCGGAAGGTACGTCTCACGGTGTGAGTATCCGGGTGGTCGATGTCGAAGAAAGTCAATGGATCGGAGGCGTGAGCCTGACGTGGAGAGGCCGTCTCAATCGCGAACAGCGCACCGCTTTCGCTCTCCCCTCGCCAGCTACGGGTCACCTGACGCGCCTGTCTCTCGCACGCCCGGACGAGCTGGCGCAGGCACTCGCACAGGACATGGCTTGCCGCTACGTCTTGCCGCCTGCGCAATCCGCTTTCCTTGAGCAGTCCGATACCCGGCTGGCGCCAGTCGCGAACGCGTTGCGTCGGCGTCTGAGTAACCGCGCCTGGACGTTCACCGATGTCAAAGATCAAGCGGAGTCGTTTCTGCGGTTGAGCGTGCACGAGTCGCCTCCGGCGGCAAGAGTAGAGGTGCATCTTTTTGAGCCCGACCGCCACCGCGCACAGCTGCTCGCGAGCGCGCCGATACCCGTCACGGCGCTCCGCGACACGAAACAGCTGTTGAGCCCTCTCGTCGCCGCACCCGCACAACGCAAGGGAATCTGCCGGCACAGCGACGAATGCGCCGAGGTATCATTCCGTCTGGAACATGAGGCCTACCTCGTCGTGTTCTCGACCGCCAACGGCCGTGTGCGCTCACTGGCTTGTGACACACCGGAACTGCGCGATGCAGGCGAACGGCGTTTCCGACTCAAGGTCGCCTCCGGTCCCCAACCCGGCCGCCCGGGCGCCGGATTCTATGTGCTCGCCACTCACGACGCCGCCATCGCAAGGCGTCTGGCGGCCGTGCTGAATCAAGCCCCCGGGACATGTCGTAACAACGTCACCCATGGTGGCTGGCTGACTGACCTCCGAGATCAGCTCACCCAGGCGGGCACCGCGGTATCGTGGCGCGCCATGCACCTGCGTAGTGACGACGGCCAGTTATCCACACTCTGACAGGAGGAAGGTGTCGATGCGTTTTTTACTGGGATTATTGCTCAGCGTCGCCCTGGTACTGGGCGGGGTACAGCTATGGAAGAGCAGCCATGCCCTCAATGCAACTCCCACTGCGCGCCCGATCGATACCGTTGATGAGCATCAGACGCATCCCGGCCCGGGCGCTGCGTTGGCAGATCATCAGGCAGTGCTCGAAGCACAGGATCACTCCACGCATATAGCCACCACTTCTTCGTTACCCGAGCAGATCACCCCAGATCAGGCCGCCAGCGAAATGACGACGGCCACATTACCCGACCGCTTCGACACCCCCCTGCCTGAGACAGCGCCGCTGGTCGAGACCAGCAGAGCAGCGTTGGCACACTCGGCATGGGCGCCGTTTCACAGTGAGTATTCCGCTCATGCATTCGCCAAACTGATGACGGTGCGCATCGATCGTCCTTTCACTGTGCGCCGCACCCCGAGTAGACGATTCGAAGTGGTATTTCACTTTGACACGGACGCGGAACGCGATGCCGTACTCAGCCACATCGAGGCCGTCACCTCGGGACTGGCCTACGTAGACGGAGAAGCCCCGTGAAACGCTTTGCGCTCGTCTTGCTGGCATGTGCGATCAGTGTTGCCGTGCATGCGGCTGAGGCGCAACCCTTCCAGAGGTGTTTCGAACTGGCCGCGCGCATGCATGACGTGCCGCTCGATCTGTTGATGGCAGTAGCGGCCACCGAGAGCAACTTCGACCCGGACGCACGCTCCGACGCAAACGCCCACGGCATCATGCAGATCCAATGGCCGGGCACCGCGCGCCATCTCGGTGTCAGGCGCGTCTCAGAACTGTACAACCCCTGTCTCAACATCACGCTCGGTGCACGCTATCTGCACGAGCTGCTCGAACGCAACGACCACGACGTCCAGCGCACGCTCGCCTCCTACAACTATGGGCCCACACGCATCGACGCGGCTCGCCAGTTACCACCCAGTGCGATGCGCTATGCGGAATCGGTGCACAACGCCCGCACCAGGGTGCGCACCGCCGCCGCACAGAGTCCGACCCGTTTGTCCTCGGGCGTCCCCGGGGTTCTGTTCGACTCCGCAACGCGCGCACGGCGCTTCGCACGAACCCTGAACACGATGGTGGAGAACGCTCGGTTCGACGTCCACCGCACCGGCTCCGGCGCGCACGCCGTATCGATGCAGGTGGATGAGGCCGGCCTCACCTTTGCTGATGCCCGTACTCTCTACTCCCTCGGCTGGCCGGAGACAGCACCATGATCGTACGCCTTCTCATGCTTCTGATACTGCTGTTCGCCTACCCGGCGCTCGGCGGGGAACTCTTCGTGCACGGCGACGTGGTGCAGGTGGACCCTCGCGTTGAACGTCATACGCGCAGCGTGCAGAACGGCGACTGCGCGCCGGTGAAGCCTCCTCATACGACAGACCTGATGGCGCTCATCGCCTGGGACTTGCGCACGCGATGCACGAGGAGCGAGGTGGTAGACGAGGTGATCACCGCCTTCCGCGTGCTCTACGAGTGGGACGGCCGGCGCTGGCAGACGCTAATGCAAGAACGGCCAGGAGACACCATCGCACTGAAGGTGACAACACACTGAGCTGAGTCACTACCCGCACACACCCGCGCCGGTCCGCTTTCCTTTTCCCACCGCCTGTAGCAGAGTCGCCGCTGATACACGAAGGAAAAGGAAGGACATCATGAGCGATCTCCCGGCGGAACTACCGCAGTGGATAGCCGACCACATCGAGCTGTACCGAACAAACCCCGACAAGGCGCATATGTGGGATACGAGCCTCGGCGGTGGCACCGGTATGCTTCCCACCCTGCTTCTGACCAGCACCGGCCGCAAATCCGGGGAGCCCCGTGTATTGCCGCTGATTTACAAGAAGGTCGGTGATGCTTGCGTCATCATCGCATCCAAGGGAGGTGCGCCGGCACATCCTGCCTGGTATCTGAATCTCGTTGCTCATCCGGATTGCCATCTGCAGGTCGGCCGCGAACATGCGGATGCGACCGCGCGCACGGCTACCGGCGAGGAGCGCGAACGGCTATGGGCGGAACTCGCCGACCTCTACCCGCCGTACCACGACTATCAGAACTACGCCGGTGATCGGGTAATTCCGGTGGTGGTGCTGGAGCCCAGGTAGGTAGCGCCAGAACAACGCGGTCGCAATAGGCTGCGACGGGCCAGCTGGAGACGGATTTCAATGGCAACCCGTGGCGAGATACTCGCGGCAATATTGGAGACTCGTGGTATCGAGGCGGCTTTCCGTATTCCCGGTACCTACCACGTCGAACTGTACCGCGGCCTGCCCGCGACAGGGATCCGCCACGCCACGCCACGCCACGCCACGCCACGAACAGGGTGCGGGTTTCATGGCGGATGGCTACGCTCGTGTGACGAGGATGACAGCCTACTCTGGCACTTTGCCCTCACCCCACAGTTACTCTCAGTGCCGCGTCACGCCCGGCCGGTCGGCGTATCCCAGATACGCCACCCGGCGAAATCCCAGATCCATGTTCGGCGCACTCACCCGGACGAGTGACTCAGCCGGGATCTCGAACCCCTCCAGAGTGTCGAGATTTGCGCGCATCACCTCACCGACGGGCTTGCGCAACTGCACCTCGAACTCGTAGGGACCCACCACGCCCTGCACCACTTCCAGCTCGCCAAGTGAGGCACGCTGGACGCCGCGTTCGGCGCCCCTGGTAATCATGTCTCTGGCCCGCGCAGGGGGAATGCAATCGGCCGACTGGTTGCCGAGTGCCTGCTTCACGATGACGGTTCCCGCCCATGGGCAGCGTTCGGCCACCTGTGCGGCCACGACCTGATCGCCGCTGACCATCCCGACAGGCACTTCCAGCTCCGCGGCCCGCAGGGCGAAGAAATCGGCTTCTCCAATCGGATCACCACCGAGGTGCACCAGCTTGAATCCCCCGTACGAGATGGTGTGCGCCATCACGCCCGGAAATGAACCGGCACGCGCGTGGTGGCCGACCAGCAATACCACACCGACCCCGCTGTCGAGACCGGCCATGGTCGTCGCTCCCGGTCGGCCGGCCCCGCGGATCACCCGGCAACGCGGATCGATGAGATCCATGTTGAGCACACACAGATCTTCGACGCCGTGGTTCTCCTCGACGACCACCTCGGTGGCTCCGCCCGCAAAGGCACCCTCGACGGCCGCATTGGCGTCCAGTGTCATCAGGTCTCGATTGCGGCCGAAGTCGATACCGTTCGGGGATACGTCCGCCCATCTGACGAGACCGGAGATGCCCTCCATGTCGACGCTGATAAAGACCTTGATGTCCGTTCTCCGCTGATTCGAGTTTCGCCTTCATGGTAACCCCTCAACCATCCGAGTCTCCAACGTACGGGCGGGCGACGGGCACTGGCCTCTACTCAGCCCGTCTTCGCTCGATGTACCTATCACCGGCGCAAAACGTCACGCTTCAAGCCAGATGTGGATCCGGTTCCGCCGTGGGGTACCGGCCGGGAGTTCATCCCCTTTCTCAGTCTTCGATGAGTGAGGCACAAGCGCTCGATTGGGTTAAAAAAAGACATTCGGGCACGGGCACACATTCGAGCCCATGGAAGAGTGCTACGGGCGTCGGCGAGCCGAGTTGGCGGATTGGGTCTAGTGTTCGTGGGCTTGTCAGCCCCCGACTTCCTCCAGCTCCACCAGGGTGCCGCAGAAGTCTTTCGGGTGCAGAAACACCACCGGCAGGCCATGCGCGCCGATCCGCGGCTTCCCGTCACCAAGCACCCTTGCGCCCTGGGTCACCAGATGATCGATGGCAGCCCGAATATCGCCTACCTCGTAGCAAACATGATGCATGCCGCCGCTCGGGTTGTTGTCGAGAAAGTTCTGCACGGGTGAACCTTCACCAAGCGGGTGCAGCAGTTCGATCTTGGTGTTGGGAAGCTCTACAAAGGCAGTGGTGACGCCATGATCTGGCAGATCCACCGGCTTGGTGACACTTGCGCCCAGCCCGTCTCCATACAACGACGACGCGGCGGCGAGGTCCGGTACGACAATCGCCACGTGGTTCAATCTCCCTATCATCGAGCTGTTTCCTATCGGTTTTTTCCCGGAATCAATTTCAGCACGTCGCTGGCGGCATTTGGAATGTTGCTGCCCGGCCCAAAAATGGCGTCTACACCTGCATCGTACAGAAACTGGTAATCCTGCTGGGGGATGACTCCGCCGCAGACCACGACGATGTCTTTCTTGCCACGCGCTTTGAGCTGTGCGATGAGCTGTGGTACCAGCGTCTTGTGACCACCAGCGAGCGTTGAGACGCCCACCACGTGCACATCCAGCTCATCCACCTGCGCCGCCACCTCCCCGGGTGTCTGGAACAGCGCGCCGAGGGATACGTCGAAGCCCAGATCGCCGAACGCGTTGGAGACGACCTTCGCACCCCGGTCGTGACCGTCCTGACCCATCTTCACTACCACAATCCTGGGTTTTTCGCCCTCCAACTCGGTGAAGACCTTGATCTCATCGCGTACCCGCACGAAGTCCTCGTCTTCCTCGTACGCGCTCGCATAAACCCCGGGTGTCATTGTTGCCACCGCCCGGTAGCGGCCCCATGCGTTTTCCAGTGCCTGCGACACCTCACCCACAGTAGCTCGCTGGCGAGTCGCTTCAACGGCCAGCGCCAGCAGGTTGCCGGTGCCCTGTTTCGCGTTTTCCGTGAGATCACCTAGTTTCTGTTGAGTGGTGGCCTCATCCCGCTTCGCGCGCATTTCTTCGAGCCGGCGTATCTGTGCGTCTCGCACCCTGGTGTTGTCCACCTCCAGCACATCGACCTGCGCGTCGTCGTTATCGAGCTGATATTTGTTCACACCGACGATGACCTCCTCGCCTCGCTCGATGCGCACCTGCTTACGGGCCGCCGCTTCCTCGATGCGTTGTTTGGGCATACCCTGACTGACCGCTTCCGTCATACCCCCGAGGGCCTCCACCTCCCCGATGAGCTTGCGCGCCTCGCCGACTATCGATTGCGTGAGATGCTCGACGTAATAACTGCCAGCCAACGGGTCCACGGTGCGAGTGATCTCGGTTTCCTCGGCGACGATGATCTGCGTGTTGCGCGCAATGCGGGCCGAGAACGGCGTCGGCAGTGCGATGGCCTCGTCGAATGCATTGGTGTGCAGACTCTGGGTGCCGCCGAGAACCGCAGCGAGTGCCTCGATGGTGGTGCGCACGACGTTGTTGTAGGGATCCTGCGCCTGCAGGGAGACGCCCGACGTCTGGCAGTGCGTGCGCAGCATGCTCGATGCAGGATTCTGCGGTTCGAACTGGGCCATCAGTTCCGCCCACAGTATTCGGGCGGCACGCAACTTCGCCACTTCCATGAAGAAATTCATGCCGATA
>DCWG01000045.1:0-161 GCA_002327525.1 Gammaproteobacteria bacterium UBA2168
TCTCCTTCGAGATGATCGTGGCTGAAGGGGATCGGGTTGAGTGTGAGCAAGCCGCGTATCATACCCAAGGGTGCCCACTGTCACATCCACATCCTGGATATGGTGGGGTCTCATGGGGTTTTGCGGAGGATCAAAAAGGTGCCTGTCGTAACGGTGTGGGG
>DCWG01000045.1:467-47597 GCA_002327525.1 Gammaproteobacteria bacterium UBA2168
GGTGCCTGTCGTAACGGTGTGGGGTGTCGTCCTGGTGCTTTGTTGGATACTGTCGACGTTATCTGCCTGCTCTGAGGAATCTGGGGGAAAAGGAGTGGAAGAGGTTGAGGATATGAGGTCGGGGGCGCGCAGCCAGAAACTCGAAGTGATCAGAATGCTCGATGCGCCAATCGTCTGGGCCGACACTCACCCCGAGGTCGGACCGAATATCCAAGGGCCATCGCTGATCAGGGTGCCGGATTGGGTAGACGCGGCATTCGGTAACTATTACCTGTATTTCGCGGACCATAAAGGCAGCTACATACGGTTTGCTTACGCCGATGATCTGACAGGCCCGTGGCGAGTACACGCGCCAGGCAGTCTGCAGCTCGATGAATCCCACTTTCCGACACGCCCGCCGGACGCACCGCCTGAAGCCATTGCGCGGATACGCGAGGCAGCCATGTCGCAAGGCATGGATTTCGATACGTTTGAGCACGACATCATCAAGGAACTCACGGCGCCTCACATCGCTTCGCCGGATGTGCACATCGATGAGATCAACCAGCGCATCGTCATGTATTTTCATGGTCTCGAGGCGCTCGGACGGCAACTGACACGCGTTGCCACGTCGCGCGACGGCATTCACTTCGAAGCAGGCAAGGAGATCCTCGGACGTACGTACTGGCGCGCTTTCGAATACGGCGGCTACGTCTACGGGCTGGCGATGCCGGGGCAGTTTTATCGATCCGAGAATCCGCTTGGTGGCTTCGAGGCGGGTCCGGTGTTGTTCAATCCGGATATGCGCCACGCGGCGGTGCTATTGCGCGGCGACCTGCTATATGTGTTCTGGACGCAGGTGGGACATGCACCGGAGCGCATACTCCTTTCCACCATCGATCTGTCGCCTCCGTGGGACGAATGGCGGGAGAGTGCGCCTGTAGAGGTGCTGCGCCCCGAACGCAGCTGGGAGGGAGCGGATGCCCCGCTGGAGGCGTCTGTGAGGAGTGTGGCCTATGGCGGGGTCAACCAACTGCGCGATCCGGCCATCTACGAAGAAGGGGGAAAGGTATACCTGTTGTACGCAGTGGCGGGTGAATCGGGCATCGCGATCGCAGAGTTGAAAGGGATCGACTGACGAAAGCATCTTGCAGTGTGAGCCGGTGCGCGCGCTCGGTGCCGACGGCGTCGAGTACCGCGATCGCATCATCCCGGAACTGGGGGATGGAGATGGATGCCGGATCCACGGGTGAGCGAGCGAAACAGCGGTGATCGAAGGCGATACAGGTATAGCGGGTAGAGAAAGGCGCAATCTGTTCGAACCAGATCGCCGCATTGCCGCCCGCACCGTGGGCGAAGAGTATCGGCGGACCTTCACCCGCCACCTCGTAGTATATCTTCGTGACGCTGCTGGTCGCGTACATGCCAACGCTCCTTCCCCTCGTCGCCGTGACATCGCACCATAGGGATCGCGAACAATTCTGTCGGGCCATGCACACGATCATTGTCCAGAGTCATCGTCCTGAAGTGCTCCGCGGCTGGGTTGGACGTTGTGTGCGCAGTGTGCGTGCATATGCCAGGGAGAGCGGGTGCGGTTACCTGTGGCTCGGCGACGAGTTGTTCGCGAAAGTGCCGGATTGGTATCGCGATAAGGCAGGCTTCGCCCTGCCCGTGATGGCCGATCTCGCACGCCTGCGGGTGATTCGCGAGATTCTCGATTGTGGTGAGGCAGATGTGGCGTGCTGGTTCGACGCCGACGTCTTGCTGTTCGCGCCGGAACGGGTGAGTCTCGAGATCAGCTCAAGTTGCGCATTCGGTTACGAGTTGTGGACTGAACGACAGGGGCAGGGTGTGCGCGTGCGCCGTAGCTATCACAACGCCGTGTGCGTCTTTCGCGCCGGTTGTCCGGTGCTGCCATTTCTCATCCATGCCACCGAGAGCATCATTCAGCGTATTGACGCGCAGCGGATTGCACCCCAACTGGTGGGGCCAAAGCTGCTGTCTGCGCTGGGGAACATCGTCGGGTTCGAGCGTCTGGAGACGATCGGCGCACTGTCGCCGGATGTCATCAGGGATCTGGCCGCGGGCGGTGGGCTGGCGCTTGCACGCCTGCGAAGCGAAACACCCGGACTCGCGGGCGCTAATCTGTGTCACTCGCTCGCCCCACGACTTGGCGATGGCGAACCGGACAGAGCGATCGATCGACTACTAAGCGTCGGGCTGGAGTAAACTAGTAGTTTGCACTATTTGAGTACTGTGAGTATGAGTATGCGTGGCTCTTTGATTGCATTGTTATTGGGCGCCGTTACCAGTCAGGCCGCGTTCGCGGTGTCATTTCAACCTGCGCGAATCGGTAATCAAGAGACTTCTCTCGCGAACCTGATCGGCTTCCCGGACATTCCCGGTGACTATACCCTGTACGTGCGCTGTGAGGTGCGTGTTGGTCCTGCGGGAGGCATTTTCGAAATCGGCTGCTATTCGGATCCCGACGTGGATTCGCGGTTTTATCGCGCCATCAGCCTGTCCGCCGAGAGCGCGACTTTGCTGCCCGCCTCGGTGGACGGAGAAAATGTCAGTTCGCTGGTTATGGTGACCGTAGTGTTCCGAAGTCGGGGAGGAGAGCGGGTCAAGGCGGTGATACCCAACCACGGCACCAATGCGAAGGAACTTGGCCTGAACTACATCGCCCCGCAGCGCTACGGCAACAACCGTTACGAGCCGCGCTCAGAGATCGGACTCGTGTGGGCGGATGCCAGTATTGACGTGAATGGACAAGTGCACGCTCTCGAGTTCGTCGAGACGAAGTGGAGTAACCGCGAAGCGAAGCGTTATGGCACCGAATACATGGAAGGCAATCGTTTCATGCCGGGGTTCGTCGATGGAGAGCCGTACGCGATGAGATTCGTGAAGCCGATATTCGGATTTCGCAACGGCTTCATGTGGATGGATGACGACTCGAAGTGTCGTTCCTCAAGCATCAACTGTGAGGAGTATTCGCGCAGTGGCAGATCACGATACGTTTTCGACGACTGAATCTAGGCATCCCGGCTGCTGGTAACAGCTAACCCTGATGTTGCAGAAATCTACACGCCCAGAGTGCCTCCGGCTCGTCCTATGCCTGGCGCTTCGCGGCCGTGCGCGCATTTCGCTCAGGTTACATACGGTGGCGCCATCGTAGATGGCGCGTATGCATCCCTTCACGAAATGCTGCGCGCGACGTTTGAATTACCAGGTCTAGAACGTCTGGATCGCGCACATTACTGCTACATCGGGGCTAAATGGTGCCTTGTTGTTACTGTGCATCTGCTCCTATAATTCTACGCAATTGGATTTGCTGCCCCGATTTGGTCCTGAGCGTTCTCTAGTTAAGTCGGCAATCGCTTCTGATTATCACTGCCCGTTAAAGGGGCGGGGAGAGTGCACGCGAGGTGTACGTTGATAGCTGCGTTGATTGTTGGGCGGATAACGCATCTCACATTGGACATTGGAGAATTTGGGACGCATGAGAATCTATGTAGGCAATCTGCCGTGGAGTACCACGGATGCCGATTTGGAGGAGATGTTTGCTGCGATCGGCGAGGTGCAATCAGCCTCCGTCATCACTGACCGTGAAACGGGTCGCTCACGAGGCTTCGGTTTCGTCGAGATGCGCGATGGCGATGCTCAGAAAGCAATTGCAGAACTGAACGGCCAGGACGTAGGCGGAAGGGCACTCAGGGTGAATGAGGCCAATGCACGGCCACCGCGTGGAGGCGGTGGAGGCGGTGGAGGCGGCGGAGGCGGCGGAGGCGGCGGAGGCGGCGGAGGCGGTGGAGGTGGCGGAAGCCGCTGGTAACCAATTCAACGGCTGGTCGGGAGAGTCAGCCGATAGTTTCCGCCGGAGCATGGAAAGCCTGCTCCGACGTCTGACCCTCTAGCAGTTCTTCCCGGAAATCATCTGATCCACGTACGTGGAGGAGTGTGTGCGTACACGATTTGGGTTAGAGCGCCTGTTGTTGGTGAGCGCCGTGGTGACGTTGGCGGCATGCGAACCCCAGGACCAGCGCCCCGGACTGTGGTTGCGCGGAGAAGCGCGTGGTCATCCGGAGGATTGGAGTTTCACCGATGAGCATCGGGAAGTGAGTCTTCAGGTGAGCACTCCGTACTTCCTACCGCATTCTGTAACGATCTGGTGCGCGGCTGACGGCGAATCACTGTATATCGGCGCGCTCGATCCTGAAGCCAAGAACTGGCCTGGTTGGGTGGATGAAGAGCCCGATGTGAAGCTCAAGGTGGGTGGCGATGTGTACGAGTTACACGCTCGGCCGCTTGCCGGAGTGGAAGAACTCGAGCCCGTTTTGGAAGCGTTCAGCGCCAAGTATGAGTTCCCTCTGACGCCTGCACCCGGTGCTCGGCCCACGCGCTACTGGCGGCTCGTGGCGCGTTGATACCGTGCGCTGGCAGGTATTCGAGTGAGCGGCCCCGGCGGTTGCCGCAGTGGGTAGACGCAAGCTGTTCCGCCGCGGGAACGGCGAGGTGGGAATACTCGCAACCGTGGATACCCTGGGCTGTCCCCGCGTTGCCCGATCTTCGCCGCTGACGGGATCTACCTGCTTGACGGTGCGGGAACACCAAAGGTCGAGGACCTTTGTGAGCAGGTGGCGTTCGCGCTGCACGCACTGATGGGTGCGGACGACGAGGAGCTTTAGATCGCGGGCAAGGTGATCGAAATAGGTACTGAGCTGCGTAGGAGAGTACTGGACGCGGTACTCTTTCCCGAGTTCGACCCCGACGATCCCATATTCGAGCTGGACATCACTCGTGCGTTGGCCGTCACCTGGCCGGCGCCCGGCCGGAGCGAGAAGCGAGCTTGGCGTACCGATTGACAATTCCCCACCGGAGCCTGGATTGCTACCCTTGTTTGCGTCATAGAACCGACAGATGAGGGAGTGACGATGGCAGGACCGCTGGAAGGGGTTCGCGTGCTGGATCTGACGACCATGGTTTCGGGACCCATTGCGGCAGCCATGCTGGCTGACCAGGGGGCCGACGTGATCAAGGTGGAGTCGCCGTCCGGAGACGAGATGCGTCGTATCGGCAATCAGCGCAACGGACTGACGGCTGGCTTCTTTTCCTGCAACAGGGGTAAACGATCGCTATGCGTCGATCTGAAGAACCCGGACGCGCGCAAACCCCTGGAGGATCTGGTAAAGACCGCAGATGTATTCGTCCAGAACTTCCGCCCTGGTGCGGTGGAACGCATCGGTTTCGGTGAGGAGGCGGTGCGCAAACTGAATCCCGACATCGTGTACGTATCAATCAGCGGCTTTGGTGAGCACGGTCCCTACGCGCACCAGCGCGTCTACGATCCGGTCATACAGGCGCTGACGGGGGCGACCGACATACAGGCTGATCGTGACACGAAACATCCGAAGATGTTCCGCATCATCATCGCCGACAAGGTCACATCACTGACGGCAGCGCAGGCCATTACGGCGGCACTGTTTGCGCGTGAGCGAGGCGGTGGCGGGCAGCACGTGAAACTCTCGATGCTGGACACCATGATCTCCTTCTTCTGGCCCGAGGGTATGTCGGGCATCACCTTCGTCGGTGACGAGATCGATGTCACGAAATATCAGGGCACCATGGATCTTATCTATGAGACCAGGAATGGCTACATCACCGCGGGTGCGATCTCGGACCAGGAATGGCTCGGTATGTGCGCGGCGCTCGGCCAGGCTGATTGGGTGGAGGATGCACGTTTCAGGACCACTACAGATCGATTCCGCAACGCCGAACTGCGCAAGCAGATGACCGCGGCGGAGATAGCGAAGTGGGACCGTGACGAGCTGTTGGCACGACTGGATGCGGAAGGGGTGCCGTCCGCGCCCCTGCTGACGCGGCTCGACCTGCTGGAACACGAACAGATCGCGGCCAACGATACCATCGGCATCTATGAATTCGAGGGCCATGGCCAGGTCAGACAGGCGCGACCGGCGGCTCGTTTCGACATCACTCCACAGGACATAAAGCACCCGGCGCCACTGCTCGGTGAACATTCGGCCACGGTGCTGGCAGAGATCGGTTATGGCGAGGACACGCTGGTGGCACTGTTCGCGAGTGGCGCGGTGAGGTCTGCGAACCAGTCGGGATCCGACAGCGAGGACAAACAATGACGCAGAAACGCGATGCGGCAATTGTCGGCATACACGAATATCCATCGCGCGATGTGGAGGGACAGGTGAGCGCCTTGCAGATCAAGGCAGAAAGTGCCGCACGGGCACTGGATGATGCGGGGCTCAGCTGGTCGGATGTGGATGCGCTGTACGATGCTGGTGAAGGCGGTGGTCTCGGCGGGCTCAATATGGCGGAGTATTTCGGGCTGAAGCCAAACGTGATCGACACCACCAATGTCGGCGGCAGCTCGTATGAGTATCACGCGGCTCACGCCAAGCGCGATATCACTGCGGGTAAAGCACGGGTGGCGCTGCTCACTTACGGTTCTACTGCGCATAGTAGGGTTCAGGCCATCGGGGTTGGCGGCGGCGGATTCGGTGGAGCCCACCCTGCCGACAACATGGACGTGTTCGCTGGCGCCACGCTGGTAGCCAACTACGCCATGGTTGCCCAGCGCCATATGCACCAGTTCGGCACTACTTCCGAGCAGCTCGCTGAGATATCGGTGGCCACCCGTTGTCACGCCATGCGCAACCCCGAAGCGGTGCAGGCGATGCACGATCTCGAATTCCTCGACATACGGGAGACGACGGTGGCCGATGTGGCTGGTTCTCGGATGATTGCGGATCCCCTGCACCTCCTGGAATGTTGCATGATCTCCGATGGTGGCGGAGCGGTGGTGATAGCGGCCCCGGAAGTGGCCAGAGATTGCACGAAGATTCCGGTATGGCTGCTCGGAACGGGTGAGGCGACCGCTTATCCGGAAAACGGGCGGGATATCACGGTAAGTGCCGCGGCGCAGTCGGCCCCGGGTGCCTTCGACGAAGCCGGAGTCTCGCCGGACGAGATGGACATCGCCATGATCTACGATTCGTTCTCCATCACGGTGCTGACGATTCTGGAAGATCTCGGTTTCTGTGCGAAAGGCGAAGGTGGATCCTGGGTGGAGGGTGGACGGCTTCGTTTCGACCGGCCGGACGCGGGGCCGGCGCTCAATACGGACGGGGGCGGACTCTCTTCCAACCACCCGGGTATGCGTGGGATTTTCTTGCTGATCGAGGCCGCGAGGCAGCTGCGCGGCGAGTCGTGTTCGCAGGTTGCGGATGCAAAGCTCGCCGTGGCGCATGGCAACGGCGGCATGCTGGGCAGCCGGCACTGCGCTGGCACCATTGTCATGGGGAGAGACTGAGCATGGCGGACAGACCTCTGCCAAAAACGAACGAGGCTGACACGCGCGCCTTCTGGGAAGCGACGCGTGATTCTAGGCTCACCTACCAGAAGTGCAGTGACTGCGGCACAGTGGTGTTCTATCCGCGACGACATTGTACCGGGTGTCTGGGCCGCAACCTCGTCTGGGAGGAAAGTGCGGGGTGCGGAAGCGTGTACACCTACAGCGTCGTGCGTCAGAGCTATCATCCGTTCTTTCGTGACAAAGTACCGTACGCAGTCGCATGGATCGATCTCGATGAGGGCCCGCGATTGCTATCCAACGTCGTCGGTGTCGACGATCCCGTCAGCGACATCCGTATCGGAATGCGAGTGGCCGTCACATGGGAAGAGCACGACGATCTGTGTATTCCGTTGTTTGAACCGGACGAGGATTGAGGGGAACCGGCACCGTGCCGGTGCTGGCAGCCATTTCGACAGTCGATTCTCTTGCTTGTGAGCCTTTCAGCCTATTAGAACTTTCGCGGTGCCGAATACGCGCGTCTCATCGGCGTCGTTGGTGAGGGTCAGGTCGATTTCGATCAGTTTTTCTTCCTCGTCGATATCGGTCACCACGCCGTTGATGTGATACTGCAGGTCGACGACCACCGGTGCGCGGAAGACCGTGTCGACCAGCTGTACTTCTGCATCCGGTGCCCAGCGGTGGATCATCGCAGCGAGGAAACCCTGGCTCATGATACCGGGCACCAGTGCGCCGGGCAGCCCCTCGGCACGTGCGGCCTCATGGTCGGTGAAGCGCGGTCTGTTCCAACCAGCCGCCACTGCGAACCGCTTGACGTTGTCCAGTGAGGTGTCCGGGTCGAACACCGGCAGTTCCTCGCCGAATTGCACATCCTCGATGCGGCTGATGGTCATGACTGTGGTTTCTCCCTGATGACGACGCTGGTATCCGCCCACGCGAGTTGATCACCTTGCGGGTCGAATAGTTCCATGCGAATGACGAAAAAAACCATGCGCCCGGAACGTCCGGTCTTGGTGTAGATGTCGTGCATGTGGCTTTTGCCCGTGATGGTCACACCGGGCCTGATGGGCTTCATGGAACACACTGCCTTGCCGGCATCCATGCCGAGACCGGCGATCTTCGGAAATCCTATGGGCATGCGCTGCCCCGGGCTGAGGCTGGTCGCGATGGTGGGTGGCGCCTGGTAATCAGGATGGCTGGTTTGCGTGTAGCGGGGTGCGAGTTCACCACATGTGGCGGCGTATGCGGCGAGATCTTCCGCGTCCAGCACAAAAGTCTTCTCATCGAAGACATCATTGAGAAACTCTGCTTTCAGTGCTTCGATGTCGAGCTGTTAGCTCATGCGTTCTCCCGAAATGTTATGGCCTCGAAATCGCCGGCGCGCAGTGCATCCGTGAGTTCAGCCTCGATGCTTATGTCGTGGGAAAAACGGGTCGCGCAACGACCGATGTGACTCACGATGTGCGCGTCGCTGCCGCCTATGCCGAGGTAGCCCTGTTCCTCCGCCATTTTCTGGGCGATCTGGTCCTCGTTGCCGCGACTGCCGCCATTGTAGGTTTCGACTATTCGAACACCTTCGGGAATGCCATAAGTGTCGATGTGTGCGGACATGCCCACGCGTACTCGCCCCGGGTGGCAGGGTACTGCAACGGCGTTGTGCTGTTCGCTCGCCTCGAGCACCAGGGCAAGCGGCAAGTGAATGTTGGCGAAGTCGAAAGCCCTGGTCAGCGCCAGCGTGACGCCGAATACGAGTACATGGCCATATTCGGTTTCGACCTCAGCACCTTTCAGGATGGTGATGCCGAATTTCTCGGCCAGCGTAGAGTAATCGGATTCGAAGTCGAACTGGCGATGTTCCGTGAGCACGAAACCGTCGATGGGGACCTTGCGCGTGCTTATCCACTGACAGTAGTTTTGCACCTTGGCGCGACCGTCGTCGGATTTGATCGAGTGAGCGTGCAGATCCAGAATCATGACGCGGCTCTTTGGTTGCGCAGACGCTGCCATTGGCTGTCGAGCTGGGACAGTAACTCTTCCAGAGTCCCTGAGTTGTCCAATACGATGTCTGCCCGGCTGCGGCGTTCCTCGTTCGTGAGCTGCGAGTCGATCCGCGCCTCCACCGCCTCGCGCGGCACCCCGTCCCGCTCCACCGTACGCGCGATGGCGGTCTCACGGTCTACCACGGCCATCCAGATTTCATCGCCTATGTCCTCCCAACCCGCCTCGAACAATACGGCAGCTTCCAGCACCACGATCTCGGCATAGCCTGTACGTGCCGCCTCGATGCGAGCCTCGGCGAGTCTGCGAATTTCCGGCCAGACGATGTCCGTCAACCGCTTGAGGGCGTCCGCGTCACCGAACACCTTGCCGCCGAGGGCTTTGCGGTCGATGCCGCCGTCTCGTGCACGCACGTCTTCACCGAAGGCCTCGATGACCCGGGCGTGGGCGGGCGTACCTGGCTCATAGGCCGCATGACCGAGTTTGTCGGCATCGATCACGACAGCGCCCAGCCGCGCAAGGTAGGTGGACGCTGTGGATTTGCCGGACGCAATTCCGCCTGTCAATCCTATGACGATCAATAAATCCACTCCGAGTAGCGAGCCGCGCATTGTAGCGGGTGCGATCGACGGAGGGCAATTTGCCCGTCGGGCGAAGAAGGACGGGCCATGGCTATTCTCCCAGAGGTGTCGTGGGTACCACTCGCAGGGTGAGGCCGTCGAGGCTATCGGTGACCGGGATCTGGCAGGAGAGACGGCTATTGGCGCGTGCCTCTGGGACCAAGGTGAGAAGTTCGGTTTCGTCCGGATCCGGGGGCGGCAGCCGCGGCAGCCAGGCCGGTGGGACGTGACACAGGCAGGTAGAGCAGGTGATGCCGCCGCCGCATTGGCCCAGGATGCCGGGCACACCCCGAGCGAGCGCCTGCTCCATGATGGAATCTCCGCACTTCAGGTCGTGCGTCACTTCTCCGCCGGACGCGAGTTGGAAGGTGATGCGCGGCACCGGGGTTTGCGTTCGGCAGGACGAGACGCTAGATGCCGGAGCCCTTGGGGAAACTCGGATCCCGCTTTTCGCGCAGGGCGGCAAGTCCCTCGCGGCCTTCCGGTCCGGCGAAACCCAGCATCTCCAGGGCGGTGGAAGTGTCGAAGCTGGGACCCGCCATGCGCAGCCAGTTGTTCAGTGCATACTTCGTCCAGCGGATCGCGTTGGGTGCACCCGCCGCGAGCTTGGCGGCTACCTCCAGCGTCTTTTCCTCGAGCTCGCCGTCCTCCACACACATCGACAGCAGACCGATGCGCTCCGCTTCCTCGGCGGGCATGCGGTCGCAGGTCATGAGGTAGTACTTGGCTTTCGCCATACCGCAAAGCAAGGGCCAGATGATCACGGCATGGTCGCCCGCGGCCACGCCGAGACGGGTGTGGCCATCGGTGATGAACACCGATTTGGCGGAAATAGAGATGTCGCACAACAATGCAGCCACCAGACCGGCGCCCACCGCGGGCCCGTTGATTGCGGAGATGATCGGCTTATCGCAGTTGATGATGTTGTAGACCAGGTCGCGCGCTTCTTTCCACGTGTTGGTCAGCGTCGAATGGTCTTTGGTTATTTTCTCGATCATGTCGAAATCACCGCCGGCGGAGAAAGCCTTGCCATCGCCGGTGAGAATTACACAATCGATGTCCCGATCCTCGTCCACCTCACGCCACACGTAGGTCAGCTCACGATGTCCGATCGCATCCAGAGCATTTAAACGCTCCGGACGGCTTATGGTGATCCGCAGGATGCGATCCTGTGGATAGTCGAATTTCAGGCGTTCGTAGTTCCGGTAACGCTCACTCATGATGTGTGTCCCTCGAATCGTTTACTGTGTGAGCCCGATCATATCCCGCGAGTCGCACCTCTGGGGAGCATCAAGCATAATTCGGTGCTTGTTTTTCAACAGTATGCGGGAAAGACGGATGAGGGAATTCGACGGCAGAATTGCGGTGGTGACCGGTGGCGGTACGGGAATGGGCCGTGAGCTGGTAGTGAAGCTCACGACGCTCGGCTGTCGGGTGGCCACCTGTGATGTCTCGGAAGAGAACATGGCCGAGACCCGCCGGCTGGCACTGGAAGCGGTGCCAGACGCCCAGGTGCTGACGGTGCGAGCGGACGTTGGTGTGGAGGCGGACATGGAAGCCTTCCGGGACGCGGTGGTAGCAGGATTCGACACCGACCATATCAACCTGCTGCTCAACAACGCTGGAATCGGCGGAGGCGGGTCGTTCGTCGAAGGCGATCGCGATCAGTGGGAGCGCACCTTCGGAGTATGCTGGTATGGTGTCTACTATGGTTGCCGGGTCTTCATGCCGCTGCTGGTAGCCTCGCAAGAGGGCTACGTCGTCAATACCAGCAGTGTCAACGGCTTCTGGGCCTCACTGGGCCCCGGTATCCCGCACACGTCCTATTCGGCGGCGAAGTTCGCCGTGAAGGGATTCACCGAGGCACTAATCAACGATCTGCGGGTGAACGCGCCGCACGTCAGATGTGCGGTGGTGATGCCGGGGCACATCGGTACGTCCATCGCCATCAACTCCGGCAAGATACTCGGATCGGTGAGTCCTCTGGAGATGAGCGCGGAAGAAGTTGCCGAGGTACGCAACCAGTGGGTGGCCATGGGCGTACCAGTCGGCAATGAAACGGACGATCAGATCCGGCGGGCCGTCCACCAGCGTCAGATCGATTTCAGAGACAATGCCCCTACTTCCGCCGCACAGGCGGCCGACATCATTCTGGATGGCGTGAAGAACGAACGCTGGCGAATACTGGTCGGTGAAGATGCCGGTGTGATCGATGAGATCGTATGCGAGGAACCTGAAGCCGCGTACGAACCGGAGTTTCTGACGAAGGTACAGTCGCGCGGGCACTTTCAGGGTGTCGGTGCCGGTAACCAGCCATCCTCATGAGGGCTGACGTCTGGGACCTTCCGGATCCGTTCTGTATCGAGTTGACGGTAACGGCCGAGCACATAGACGGTTTCGGTCACGTCAGTAACGTCCATTACATCCAGTGGCTCACCAACTGTGCGTGGGCGCACTCGGCGGCGGTGGATCTGCCGGAGTCGGTGTGCGTTGAGATGCAACGAGGCATGGCGGTGCGCGGCATGCGCGTGCAGATGCTCGCCTCTGCCTACGAGGGCGATCATTTGCTGGTGGCCAACTGGCTGGTGGACGCGGACGCACGGCTGCGCGCCACACGCCAGTTTCAGATCGTCAATGCCGCTAACGGCGTCACGCTGATCCGTGCCCACATAGACTACGTGTGCGTCAACCTCGCGAGCGGCCGCCCGGCGCGCATGCCGGCCGAGTTCGCCAAACGCTATGCGGCGGGGTATAGGCACCGGGTCTAGCAAAAAAAAATGACTGTTTGGACTCAGGCGGGACCCGCGCCATGGGTGTATGCCACCGGAAGTGGGCAAACTGGCGGTGGGTCATGGTGGGTGGATGAATCATGTGCAGACGTCTCGACTCCGGCTCGACGCAACAGTTGCGGATCGTACCGGCCAGGTTGGTTGTGTATGCGCTGGTGATGTTCTCGTATGGCTGCGTATCCGGACCACCAGTAACTGTCGATTACGATGAAAACCACGACTTCCGGGGTTATCAGAACTTCATATTCGTCTCCGAGAGTCCGTTGCTGGTGGGCGCGATGGCGCCGGTAAACCGGCAGTTCACCGAGCGTCTGATGCGCGTGGCGGGCAAGCAGCTCGAACAGCAGGGCTGCCGTTTCGAAGTGCATCGCGATGTCGCGGATTTTGCCATCGGCTTCGCACTCGGCCTGAGCTCGGGGGTGCGCGAGAACAGCTATCCGAACCAGCTCGGTGATGTACGCAGCGGTTGGGTCTGGGGTGGTCTGCGCTAGGATCAGCGCGATGTACGGAACACGGCACGCGGTATGCGTTCCATCGACCTGTTCGATGTCCGCCAGGGCAAGGGTGCGTGGCACGGTTGGGCTGTCCAACCCATCAGCGACGCTGACCGGATCGAACCAGGGAGCAAGGTCGATGCCATCGTGCGGATCATCCTGCTCCGGTTTCCGCCTTCGTCATAGTGTGCCGCGCAGGATTGCTACATTAGGGCTAGCTCAGCGATGTCCTACGATGCGGGCTACAGGGAACTTGCGTCCGTCGGGATCGTTGACGAATCCTTCCTGCTCAGTTTCGATGTGAAGATCGCCGACCGCCGCGCGTAGCGCACCGGGTGCCACGCGAAAGGCCGGGTTGCTGGGTCCGTTTTCGGCATCGACAGCCAACAGGTGCTCTTCCACGATCAACCAGCCACCCGGAGCAAGTAATGGCGGCAGGCGCGAGACGAGCTCGAGATTGACGTATCGGAACAGCACAATGAGATCGAAAGGTCCGTCCACGGGCAGCGCGCCCGATTCGAGATCGGCTTCCACCCAGTCGATGTCCAGGTTGGCATCCTTCGCCGAGCGTCGTGCATGTTCGAGGCCGACGCGGGAGATGTCGATACCCGTGACGTCGAAGCCGCGTCGTGCCAGATACATCGAATTGCGGCCGGCGCCGCAGGCGATGTCCAGTGCCCGCCCCACCGGAATACGCTCCACCCAGTCCGCCAGCAGTACGCTGGGCCATGTGCGGTCGGCGAACGCACCCTGTGCGTAGCGCTGGTTCCAGCGCTGGCGGTCTTCAACACTCAAGTTCTGCCTCCCTCTGGGCTTCAGTTGTTGACGAAGAGCGCGGGCAGCTCCTGGTCTTCGGTTTCGATGATCTTATCGGCCCACGAGTGAAAGTGCTGGCCGCCACCTTCGTTGCGCCCGAACATGACGTGTGGCATGGCGCCGGTCATGAGACCGCGCTGTTGACGCAGGCCCGTGGTGTAACCTTCCTGCGCCACCACGTATTTCAGAAACTCGAACTGTTCGTGCGCCTGCCGGCGAATCGCTTCGTTGTCCGGCGGTGTCTGCATCAGGTAATTCTGGATTGTGTAGGACTCAGATACAGCGACCACCGTCCACCTCCAGGCACACGCCGGTGATCATGCTCGCCTCGTCCGAGCAAAGGAAGCAAGCGGCGTTGCCGAGATCTTCTGGCGTGGAGAAACGTCCGAGCGGGATCGTGGCCAGGAAACGCTGGCGCGCCTGCGGTGTGTCCTCGCCCATGAAGGTGGAGAGCAGGGGTGTCTCACCGGCAACGGGATTGAGCGCGTTAACCCGAATACGGCTCGGTGCCAGCTCCACAGCCATAGACCGGGTCGCGGTGATCATCCACCCCTTGCTTGCGTTGTACCAGGTGAGGTTGGGTCTCGGGCTCACACCGGCTGTGGACGCAATGTTGAGAATGGTGCCGCCCCCATCGGCACGCATTCTCGGCACGACGTGGCGGCTGGTGAGAAATACGGACTTCGCGTTGACCGCAAACAGCCGGTCGAATTCGGCCTCGCTGAGCGCATCGAGCGCTTCGGGGAGATGCCCGATGCCGGCGTTGTTGACAAATATGTCAATGCGGCTCAGATCGGCGTACACGGCTTCGATGAGTACGCCTACCGATTCGTCATCCGACACGTCCGTGACGCTGAATCGCCCCCCGATTTCAGCGGACACCTCGGCAGCGAGGGCCTCGTTGATGTCTGCGATCCACACACTCGCCCCTTCTGCTGCGAACTTCGCAGCTATTCCGGCGCCGAATCCGGAGGCGCCTCCGGTGATCACGGCGGTCTTGCCACGCAACCTCACCTACGCGGCTCCGAACAGGAGTTCGTACGCGGCGAGCGCCATGACACGGGCCGAGATCACCATGTCGTCGATGTCGATGTATTCATCCGGCTGATGAGCCAGATCCAGGATGCCCGGGCCGTAGGCGATGCAGTTGTTCAGGCGCCCGATGCGGTCGATGTGTTTCTGATCGTAGGTACCCGGGGAGACGACCAACTGTGGGGGTTTGCCAAGAACCTTCTGTACGGCGCGTGAGACAGCGGTGACCACTGGTGCCTCGCGCTCGGTCATTGTCGGGATCACTTCGAACAGATCCCGCAATTCGTAGCGAAAGTGGTCGCGGTGGCTGCGCAAGTGTTCGAGGATGTCGCGGACCTCCGCCTTCACGTCTGTGATGTCCTCCTCGATCAAGAAACGGCGATCGATGACCGTGCGGCACGAATCAGCCACCGCCGCGGCCGGTAACCCGCTGAAGTGCTCGCCCTGTCCGCCATGCACGGAGTTTATGTTCATGGTCGAGCTGCGGGCGCCGTCCGGCACGACCGGCATGTTGGTGCGCTTGGTGCCGAGTGCCGGATACAATCGTTGTTCGAAGGCGTCGAGCACGGCGAACATGTGGCGGATGGCGGAGTCGCCCAGAAATGGCATGGAGCCGTGCGCGATACGGCCGAACGTTTCGATCTCAGCCCACCACACGCCCCGGTGGCCAAGGCACACACGATCCTTGTTGAGCGGCTCGGGAATGATGACGTGGTCGATGCGGGGACTCGCCATGATGCCGGCTTCCGCCAGCCACGCCACGCCCCCGTAACCGCCCGTTTCCTCATCTGCGGTCGCGGAGATCTCGATCGCGCCCGGAAAGTTTGGATGCAGCTCGAGAAGCGCCTCCATGGCGACGATGGAGGCGGCGAGCCCGCCTTTCATGTCGCAGGCACCGCGGCCGTAAATGCGGTTATCGCGGATCACCCCTGCAAATGGGTCCGTACTCCAGCCGGCACCCACCTCCACCACGTCGATGTGACCATTGAAGTGCACACAAGGCCCGGGACGGCGTCCTTCGATGCGTGCCACGACGTTCATGCGGGGGTACTCGTCGGTGTCGCCGGGCGTGCCCTCGGCACGGTAGTACATGACATCGAAGCCACGCCTTTTCAAACGGTTGCCGATCAGTTCTACGCATGGGGTGTAGGCATCCCCGGGTGGATTGACCGATGGGATGCGTACGAGCGCCTGCGTGAGATCGACCATGTCATCGCGTTTGGACTCGATGCGTTCGAGCAGAGTGGTCATTACCGGCTGCTGACCTGGTCGCAGAGCGCTGGCGTGCGTTCTGCGAGCTGCGCGACGATCTCGGGCAAGGCGGCGAATTCGGCCGCTGTCATCTTCACCGCTCCGGCCTCTTCGAGCAGCGCATCGAGTCGATGTTCGATTGCATGCAGTGTCCAGGTAAGTGGATCGGGCGTCTCGATCCGAATGAACGGTTCGTCGCGGTCCGACCAGCCGAGATGGCAGTGCGGTTGGTTGTAGAAACAGTCGAAGCGGAGCACTTCCTCGTCCGAACCCGACAGGGTTGGCCGAACACGTGGATGGCGATGCCTTCATCGATGCCGAGCTCGCGGTAGACTACTCGGAAACTCATGCGTTCGAGTGTCAGGTCTTCGATCACCGCGTCCTGCGGTGGCTCACCGGAGTATCGTTGTGTCTTTCGTATGCTCATGAGACTCCGGCCCTGCGGCCTGTTGCTAACCCGTTCTATCTGCGCGTTGTCACCCCTTTCTGAATCGGAGACGCCAGGCAAGGTGGCCGGCGGGCGGGTTGCAGGCAAACCGCTCTGGAGTGTGCCTTGCGATCTCCAGGTACAGTTTAGCAGCGCTAGACAAACGGCGAGCAAATCCGCACGGCACCTCCGACAGGAAGAGAGACGACGAACGAAAGACTGCCACGCGTGAAGACACGCCGACATAAAATAGTGTGAACAGGACACTAGCACAGGCTGATTGTGCGAGAATGCGCGGTTTTCCGGTACGGCTGACTCCGAGGGCAGTCCGCGATGGGCTCTGATGCGTCCCCGGCACTCCATCGTGGATGGAGATCGGGCGAATGCCGGCGAAAGCTGCTACGAGACAACTGAACCACCTGTGAAAACACGAGGTAACCCATTGAGTATTCAAGCGATTATTGAAACAAGCAAAGGACTTATTCGGATCAATCTGTTCCCGGAGCATGCACCGGTGACGGTAGCCAATTTTGTCAATCTGGCTCGCCGCGGGTTCTACGACGGGCTCAACTTTCACCGTGTGATCGCCGACTTCATGATCCAGGGCGGCTGCCCTGACGGTCGCGGCACGGGAGGGCCGGGCTACAAGTTCGAGGACGAGTTCACACCGGCCTTGCGCCACAGTGGTCCCGGACGGTTGTCGATGGCCAATGCGGGTCCCGGCACTAACGGTTCGCAGTTCTTCATCACGCACGTGGCCACCGCGTGGCTCGACGACGCACACACTATCTTCGGCGAGGTGCAGAGCGCTGAAGACCAGGCGGTGGTCGACAGCGTGGAGGGGGGTGACGGCATCGTGAAGGTGGAGATCCAGGGCGATACGGACGAGCTGATGGATGCACAGGCCGGGCGTGTAGCGGAGTGGAACACGACGCTCGATCGATGAAACCCGATTTCGCTGCCGCCATCGTGGCGGAAGGATTTTCTTCCTACCTGGGTGTCGAGCTCGAATCGGCGGAAACTGATTGTGTGGTGGTGCGATTGCCGTATCACGAACGCCTCGGTGTCGGGCGCATTCACGGGGGTGCGATCAGCGCGCTGGTGGACATCGCGGCGACCGCGGCATTCTGGTCGCACCCGTCCGTTGGTGAGGGATCCATGGGCGCGACAGTGGATTTCACCGTCAACTTCTTGAAACTGGCGGTGGCCGTGGAGCTTCGCGCAGTCGGCAGGGTACGCCGGCGGGGTGGTTCGATCTGCGTGGGGGATGTCGTGGTGGCGAATCCGGACGGCGATGAGATCGCAGTGGCACGCGTCACTTACAAGATGAACGCGCCAGGATAGGTTCCTTAGCCGTGTAGCCGGTAGAAAGTGCGCCAACACCGTTTTCCCAGGCGGTCGTAGTCGCGCATGTCCCTGATCATTCGACTGCGAAGATCCGCATCTACCATCTCAGCGGGGAGCAGCGGATCCGTGAGAATGGCGCGGGTCACTCGACGCCCGAGCAGAAGGGTTTCCCGGGCTGCATCATCCTCGCCGAGTCCCGTCAGAGTGCCCGTGCTATGGGCCAGTTCTGCGATATGCTGGCGATAACCGCGCTCGAGAGCCGCGGTGTCCCACAGCGTCTCGGTCTCGAACGCTCTCAAGGGCCAGACGGAAGTGACTTCGGTCACGATAGCGCCGTCGTCGAGACCGTAGTCGGTCAGCCGCCGGTGCGCGGCTGGCAACCCACCGCGCAGATTTGCGGGGCGCACCCAAACGCCGGTCGAGGTCTTTGCGTATCCGTCGAGATGCAGCGCCCGATCGCGGCGTCTCACATCGGTCCTGCTGCGCGGCAAATGTGCGACGAGTACCATCAGCCAACCGCCCGACCACTGCATGAGGGCGGCTTCCACGCGCTGCCACTGGACCACGGTGCGGTGCAGAGTGCTGCCGCTCGCCCCGAGACCATAGACTCCGCGTTCGAGTTGCTGCAGCACGCCTTTCTTGGTGAGACGCGTGAGCGCCACGCGGGTGGTGGGCGAGTCGATGCCGAATAGCTCTCCTGCGGTAACGAAGTAGCCAGCGGACAGAGCCGGATCTGCCGCGGAGTCCACCAGAGACAGGATCAGTTCCGGGGCCGAGATGGCTGGCTGGGACACAGGCATGACCTGGATCTTAAAGGTGCAATATTACATTAATTGATCCGTTTGTACTTTATATGTAATATATGGCAGTCCTTATGGTAGCCAATGACATGAACACAGCTCTCGACACCGCGACGGAACCTGCGGACACACTAGATGAGTACATCTGTCGTGAAGAGATGCAGCAGGCACTGCAGAGATCCGACGTCAGAGCGTGGGCGATGACTTTTTTCAATTTTACCGTCATGGGCGTCGCGTTCGCGCTACCTGCGATCTGGTTCAACCCGCTGACCTTCGTGCTGTCCGCGTTCCTGCTCGGGGGTCGCCAGCTGGGAATGGCCGTTCTGTACCATGATTGTTCGCACTGGGCGCTGTTCAAGACCCGACCGATGAACGAGTTCATGGGGAAATGGGTGTACGGCGGACTCATGAACACCTCATTAAAGGCCTACCGTGATTATCACATGGGGCACCACAGGTACGCCGGCACGGAGGACGATCCGGATATCGGCCTGGCGCGGACCTATCCAGCGACCCGGGACAGCATGCGGCGCAAGATGATCCGCGATTTCACCGGTCAGACTGGTTTCAAGGACGTCAAACGGCAGCTCTCGAGATTTGGGATGCGCCGCAATGCGGCGTTCCTGGTGTCCCACTCGATCCTGCTGGCGCTGCTGCTGCTGGGTGGCATCGGCTGGGCGTATCTCATGTGGTGGGTGGGATACATATTCGCCTACCAGCCCATCCACCGCATTCGCTTCATGGGTGAGCACGGTGTCGTCAGGGACCTGCTGAGCGCTGATCCCCGAGACAATACCAGCACCACACTGGTCTCCTGGTGGGAGCGTTTGTTCATCGGGCCCAACCATGTCAACTATCATCTTGAGCATCATCTGAAGGCCCGTGTGCCCTGCTACAACCTGCCTCGCTTCCACGAGCTGCTGGCCAGCCGCGGCTTCTTCACGAACCACGATTGCCTGTCACGAGGCTATCGTGAAGTGGTGCGCCGGGCGACCCTGCCGCTTGCCACGGCGCCCACTGCGTAGCGCACCGTTGGCGGGGCCGAAATACCTCGCGAGACGACAAAACAATCAGCCTTGGTGGTTTTTCTCCCGAGCGATACGCTGTGTCCACGGGGAGATAGGTCATGAACGGCTGTGCAAACCGCCCCACGCATCGCTGTAGCAACCGGCAAGGACCGGCCGTGAAACGGCCGGTCCTTGAATGTCAAATCCGCGCGGCTCAGCGCTGCAGAGTGATGCCGCCGTCCACTGAGACAACCTGGCCCGTGATCATGCGTGCCTTGTCCGAGGCATAGAACACGGCTAGGTTGCCGATATCCTCTGGCGTCTGTTCTCCGCCGAGTGGCGTACTCTGGGCAACCACGCCTTCGAATATCTGGCGCGGCGTCATATTGGCCATCTCCGGCTGACTGGCCTGGATACGCGCGGCCAGCATCTCCCACGCACGTGTCCACAACAGTCCCGGACAGATGCAGTTCACGCGGATGCGGCGCGGCGCCAGCTGGGAGGCGAGCGTTTTCGTCAGATGCACAACACCCGCTTTCGCCGCCCCATACGCGGGCAGATCGGGACTTGGTCCCAAGGCTGCGATGGAGGCGATGTTGACGATACTGCCGCCGTCATTCATGCGTGGGATGGCGGCGTTGGAGGATGAGAAAGCAGTACGCAGATTGTAGAGGAGTTGCTCATCCCAGGCCTCGTCCGACATACCGGTAACCGCGATGGCCTGTGCTACTTCTGCGTAGTCGAGGTCGAGACCGCCGACACCAGCGTTGTTGACCAGTACATCCAGAGTACCGAGTTCGTTGTTGACCCGTTCGATGCAATCGGCCATGGAGCTCTGGCTGGAGGCGTCTGCCACCAACCCCATTGCCTGTGTATCCAGAGCACTGGCCGTGTCCTGTGCCAGGGCATCGTCGAGATCGGTCACGGCGACCTTCGCGCCGGCACCTGCGAAGCAACTTGCGATACCGGCGCCGATGCCACGCCCCGCGCCCGTGATGAGAACCGTCTTGTCGGTCAGGTCCATGGTGAGTCTCCCGATTGTGATTGGGTCAGGGCACGAGCATTACCTTGACGGCGGTGTCCGCGCTGTCCTGCGTGCTATAGGCCTCTGCAGCGTCTTCGAGTGAAAATACGTGGCTAATCAGTGGCTTACGATCTATTTTTGCAGAACTGATGAGATCGAGTGCAGCCAGAAATTCGTCCGGTAGCCAGGCCCACGAGCCGATGAGGTGCACACCCTTACGCACGATGATGTTTGGATCGATCTCGAGGCTCCGCTCGAACACGGCCACCACGACGATCTTGCCGTCCTGCCTGACCATGGTGAGCGCCTGCTCCAGCACGGTCGTACCGCTGAAGTTGGCGGTCGCACCCACGCAGTCGAAGACCGTGTCCACGGTGCCTGTAGGACCCCGCAGGAAATTCTCGTTGCTGTCGGTACCGGGAAGGACTCTTTCCAGCACGTCCTCATTGCGTGCATTGACGATCTCATCGGCGCCGAGATCCTCCGCGAGTGCCAGACGCTTGTCGGAGAGATCCACCACGATAGTCCTTGCCGAGGAGCGCGCCTTGATGCACTGCAACACGCCGAGTCCGATGATGCCGGCGCCCATAACGACAATAGTCTCCCCATCCTGCACATCGGCCAGATTGACGGCGTGTAAGGAGGTCGCCAGCGGTTCGGTAGTGGCGGCTTCCACGTAACTGACGTGATCGGGCAGCGGTACGATGAAGCTGGCCATGCTCTTCGTGATCTTGAGGTATTCGGCGTTGGCGCCGATGGCCACCGTGGTAACGCGGTGGCCGACGGAAAGCCCCTCCACCTCACCGTTGATCTCTTCTATCTCACCCGCGAATTCGTGACCCAGCACCCGGCCCGTTTCCGTGGGTGTGCCCAGATCGAGGAAAAGGCCCTCGCGGTAGGTATGGAGGTCCGATCCACAGATGCCACACGCGCGTACGCGTAACAATGCCTCTCCATCGCCGATATCGGGTTTGTTGATCTGTTCGAATCTGACGTCTCTCACACCGTGCAGTACGGCTGCTTTCATTGCTCTCTCCCGACGGTTGCGGCGGTGCAGGCGTGGCGAATCGACGACGCGCCCATCCGACCTATTCCTTCAGATTCTCGTAGTAGGGCATCACCGTTTCCGATGTTTCGTCCGTCTCCGGTGCCTCACTGTCTTCGCCGCCGCCGAGCATGATACCCATGCTCGGTTCCACTACTTCCGGATCGATGGAGACATTGATGCAGGTCGGAACCCCGGATGCGAGTGCGCGCGCCATGGCATCCTTGATCTCAGCGACGGTGCTGGCACGCTCGCCATTGCCGCCGAAAGCCACGCATACCTCTTCGTAGTTAGAATCCTCGAGCTTGGTGATCACGGTTCGGTTGTGGCCGAACATGGCGCGCTGCCCATGCCAGGACATACCCCAGGCCTGGTTATTGAGAATCACGGTGATCACGGGCAACCCGTGGCGGACCATGGTCTCGAATTCCTGGATGTGAAAGCCGGCGGAACCGTCTCCGGTGACGAGGACCACGGGATTGTCCGGGTAAGCACGCTGAACCCCCATGGCCATTCCGGGTCCGATTCCCAGGCAGCCGAGGTAGCCATGGGTTATGAGGCCGCCAGGAATGTTCACACGTGCCACGTGTTGTATCCAAAGGTGCGACTCGCCGCCGTCACCGATGAACAGGGTATCCTCGGGACAAGCCTCGGCGATGGCCTTCACGGCGTGGTAGGGGTGCACGGGCTTGCCGTCTTCTTCGTTCCAGTCGCCGTACAGCATATCCATGCCGTGCTTCAGATTGCCGATGCCGGTAGCCCACTCTCCCCAGTCCGGCAGCGTCTCGTCTCCCAGCGCGCTCGTCAGGGCGATGAGGGTCTCGCGCACGTCGGCCACGATGGGGAGGCGCACATTGCGGATACGCCCAATATCTGCCGCCTCGACGTTGACCTGGATGATGGTCGCACTCTCCGGGACGATGGCCTCGGAACGGCCGGCAGTAAAGAGACCGAAGCGTGCTCCGAGCATCAGGACCGTGTCGGGCGGTGGCAGCCCCACCATGGGGGCGGCGGCGAGCACGTTGAACGTGCCGCCGTGTAGTGGGTGGTCGGGCGGCATCAGACCGAACGCCTTGCTATTGCAGACCACCGGGACATTGGTCTGCTCGGCGAATGCACGCAGTTCGTCCTGGCAGCCCGAGAAACGCGCACCTCCACCGATCATGATGACCGGCCGTTCCGAGGCACGAAGTATGTCCAGGGCCTGGGAAACGGCATCGGTGCCCGGGGCCGGTGCCAGATCCACATAGAAGTTGTCCGCGCGGCGGACCGCCCCTTCATCGACCGAGCCGAACAGGATGTCGATGGGAATCTCGATCAATACCGGGCCTGGCTTGCCCGTGGTGGCCTTGCGGATGGCGAGTTCGATGAGCTCGGGAATACGTTCCGTGTGAGTGATGCGATAAGCCCACTTGGTGGTGGGCGTGGCCATGGCCACCTGGTCGATGCCACCTTGCAGCGGGTTGGTCTCATCCTCGCGCAACGGAGCGGCACCCACCAGAAACAGTACCGGGACCGCGTCGAGATGTGCGTTCACGATTGCCGGGAAGGCGTTGGCGAATCCCGGGCCGGCGGTTACCGCGCAGACTCCGAGCCCGGCGCTCGATCGCGCGTAACCGTCGGCTGCGTGCCCGGCCGCTGCCTCATGGCGCGTATCCGTCAGCCGGATGCCGTGACCATCACAGGCCACCAGAAATGCGTCGAGGTGTCCGCCCTGGAGTGCAAATACATCCTTCACACCCGCTCGTTGAAGTGTGTGTGCCAGAAGCTCACCGCCGTCGACCCTGGTCATGACAACCTCCCAAACGCGTTTTGTTGTGAACCGATAATTTCACCACCGCCGACAAAGGCCCACCAGTACGGAGCATCACGTATGCAACGAAATCGTACCAGGTGAGAGTGGGTGGACCCACGTTTGCCGATTAAGCCTCAATGCCCTGCAACGAGAAAAATAGGGGATGTACCTATGCACACCTCTCAACGGCAGATCGATACTCATGACACTTGAGAGTGGCTTTTGGAGCGAGAGGATGCCCCTTGAAGATCTGGATATTCATGTAACTGGAGTCGAGGCCACGGTTCGGGACACGGTGCACCGGTTCGCTGCGCAAGTGCTCAGACCTGCTGGCGAGGCGCTCGACAAACTGTCACCCGAAGCCGTCATCGATGCCGATTCGGTGCTCTGGAGCGTATTGTCTCAATATCGGGAACTCGGGCTCGGCAGGCCCGATGGCGATCTGAGCGCAGAGGAACAAGCGCGCCTGAGCTATATCACCAGCGAAGAACTGGGCTGGGGGGATGCGGGGCTCGCCATTGCCATGGGCGTCAGCGGGTTCCCCAGGATGGTGGCGCTGCAGTCCGGCAATCCGGAACTGGTGGATATGGTGAAAGACAATCTCACCGGCTGCTGGGCGATCACCGAACCGGATCACGGTTCCGACACGCTGGATTTTCACGGTGAGGTGAGGCACGAGGGTACGAGCCACGGGAGGCCCAATGTCATTGCACGAGCGCATGGAGATGATTTCGTGCTGTCCGGGCAGAAGTCTTCCTGGGTGTCCTGCGGCACCATCGCACAGGCGGCGGCGCTGTTCTGCTCGGTGGATATGGGCGTTAGCGAGTTGCAGAAGGCGGTTTTCGTGGTCCCGCTCGATGTAGATGGCGTGAGTCGCGGGAAGCCACTCGACAAGATCGGGCAGCGTGCGCTCAACCAGGGCGAGATCTTCTTCGACGAAGTACGTATTCCGCGATCCTTTATGGCGATTCCGCCGGAAGGATATGATGCCGCCGCGGGCCTGGTATTGACCAATGCGAACACCGGTATGGGAACGCTTTTCGCTGGTCTTGCCAGGGCAGCGCTCGAACTGGCGATCGATTACGCGAAGGAGCGCAAACAGGGGGGTGTACCCATCATCCAGCACCAGAGTGTCCGCAGCCGTCTGTTCGAGATGTTCCGCAAATTCGAGGCGGCCCGGTCCCTCAACCGTGATGTAGTACTGTCCAATGCGTTGAATCAGCCGCGGCTGGAGTACGCGATAGCGAGCAAGGTCACTTCGACACAGACTGCCTTCGAAGTAGCCAGCGAAGCGCTGCAGATTTTCGGCGGAAACGGCACGAGCCGCGAGTACCCGATCGAAAAGATATTCCGTGATGCGCGCGCTTCCATGATCGAAGACGGTTGTAACTACGTGCTTGGGATGCTGGCCGGTACACGCCTGTAAACAAAAAAAAACAAAGGAGATCAACGTGGAGCTGAGAGAAGCGATCGGCAGACGGCGATCGATCAGGTTCGTCAAAACCTACAAACCGGTCGAGCCCGAGAAGATTCAGATGATGTTCGAGGCCGCGCGCCTGGCATCACACTGGGGCAACGTACAGTCGCTGAAGGCGGTTGCGGTGTTTCGCGACTCCGCTTCCCCGGAAGTGCTCGATGCGATTACCGGGATGGTGGTCGGCTGGCAGGTGAAGATCGCGCCGGTTGTCATCGTCTGGTACCTCGATCCAGATATGGTCGATGAGCAGGGTGACCGGCTCCGGGAACTGCTGTCCATCGGTGCGCTGGGCTTTGGTGACGAGGAAACCAAGCGCAAGGGTCTCGAAGAGCAGTTGCTGCCCATCTTCTCAGGGCTCACGGAGGGACTGAAGGCCCCTGGTATGAGTGAAATCGATTGCGGCCAGGGCATTGCTCAGGCGACGCTCATGGCCTACGAGCTGGAACTCGGCACCTGCTGCCTGGGGACGCCCAACGGACCACAGATTCTGGAAGTGTTAGATGTGCCGGCCCACTGCCGGGTACTGTTGCTGCAGACTGTGGGCTATCCGCTGGAGCATTGGGAGGCGGGCGGTCAGCGTCCTAGACGTCCGTTCGGTGATCTCTTTAAGATGAACCACCACGATACGCCCTTCCCGCGCGAGGAGGGAGTGGTCGGGGAGCTTACGGCCGACGGCGTGTTCACACCACCGGCGCCCTTGCCGGAGCGCGGAGCAGAGCTTGACTTCCTGCAGAAAGCGCTGAACTTGAAAGCCCCCGGACTATTGTAGGAAACGCCATAAAAAATGACGCATACATCGTCGGCGCGGGCATGACCCACTTCGGCAAGCATCTCGACTCGCGCTCAAAGCGCTCGGAGGACGGGCCATTCTCGATGCTTTGTTCGATGCCGGCATAGACAAGGGCGACATGCAGGTCGGCTACGCCGGCAATGCCGCCGCGGGCCTCATCACCGGGCAGGAGTGCATCCGCGGTCAGGTGGTGGAACTGACGGAACAGCTGCTGGGACGCAGCGGCGAGCGGCAGGTGGAAGGTGCTCGGGTAGGGCTTGCGCACAACGGTGGTGGTTCCATCGGCAACGATGCGGTGGCTCAGTGTATGACGATACTCAAGTGCTAACCGGCACAACGGGATCCGTCGACGCCCGGTGCCAGTGAAGCCCGAAAAGGAGGCGCTACCTTGCGAGAACGAAACAATCTGATCCTCGCTGACTACATTGCCAACAAGGCGGACGAGAAACCCGACCATCTCGTGATCACCTTCGAGGGTGGTGGTGTTCGAGAGGACGAGACGCGTACCTACCAGCAACTCTTCGAGAATGGTAACAGGATGGCCGCGCACCTGATCGAGACTGGCATGGCGCCGGGTGATCGATTCGCGAGCCTCGTGCGCAACCATCCAGAGTTCGTTGAATGTCTGATCGGCGCGTCGGTCAGCGCCAATGTGATCGTGCCCATAGATCCACGCACGCGCGGCGGCAAGCTGGCGTACACACTGAACAATTCTGAATGCCGGGGCATCGTCTGTGCTTTCTACAGTTTGCCGCAGGTGGTGGAGATAGCGCCTGAAGTACCGGGCCTTGAGTGGGTGCTGGTGCTGGAAGATACCGAGGACGCACAGGATCTGGGACTCGATGACTTCGACATGGCGCAGTCGTTCGCTCTGGTGAGCGAACGCCCTGCGCAGAGTGTGGATGTGCGGCTGAAGAGCGTCGATGATCCCATGCAGATTCTCTATACGTCCGGGACGACGGGCGATCCGAAGGGCGTGGTGTTCCCCAACGTGCGCTTCGGTGGTGCGATGCTGGGTGGGCCGATGTTCTTGTGGGAAGCCGGCGACAGGCCGTACACGGGACTCTCGCTTACGCACGGCAACGCCCAGCTTCTGACCTTCGCGCCGTCTTTGGGAATGGACCTGCCGGTAGTGTTTTCCCGGCGCTTCACCAAGAGCCGATTGTGGGACATCACGCGCAAATACGGATGTACGATTTTCAATCTGCTGGGCGGCATGTCCACGGCAGTTTACAGCGAGCCGGAAAAGCCGAACGATGCGGACAACCCAGTGCGCATGGTGATGTCCGCCGGTATGCCACAGGCGATCTGGGCTAACTTCGAGAAGCGTTTCGATTTGAAGATCTTCGAGATGTATGGCGCCATCGAAGGTGGCATGGCGCTGAATCCGCCAGGTACGGGGCCGGTTGGCAGTTTCGGCAAGGCGCCGCCAAACCTCGAGATTCGAATAGTCGATGAAGAGGGTGACGAGTGCCCGCCGGGGGAACTGGGTGAGTTGATCAGCCGACCGATGGAAGGCGACACCCCGCGCGTCGAATACTTCAAGAATCCGGGTGCATCGGAGGCGAAGACGGCCGGAGGCTGGTTGCGCTCGGGTGACATGTGTCACCGGGATGTGGATGGCTGGCTGTATTTCGACTTCCGCAAGGGTGGCGGAATTCGTCACAACGGCGATTTCATCAATCCTGGATTCGTCGAAAAAGTGCTCGCGGAGGATACACAGGTGACCGATGTCTTCGTCTATGGCGTTGCCGCAGCGTCGGGCGCGCCCGGCGAGAAGGACGTCGTCGGTGCGGTGGTTGCCGTGGATGCCGAGCGCTTCGATGCAGCCGCGGTGTTCGCGCACTGCCGGGCGGGGCTTGAGTCTAATTTCGTGCCGAGCTATCTGCAGGTGGTGCCCGAAATCCCCAAGACGGCGTCCGAGAAACCGCAGGAGCGCTTTCTGCTCGATCGCTTCGCGCCGGATGCGGAAGGTGTCTACTCGCCCTGACCGGCTCATATCGGGTGGTGGTTGATCGATAGCGCCCAAAGGACCAAACTGCGCGCCTTCTGACAGAATACGACCAGCAGACGGGAACGCGGCCGTGCTCGAACGTATTGAACCAGGAATGACGGTTCTCTCCTCGACGGGAGAGGTATTCACGGTGAGTGAGCGGCTTGCGGCCGAGTTCGAGCCGGGAGATACCATCGTCGCCAATTCCCAGGCCGGGTTGTTGCGTATACCTGCGCGGGAACAGCAGATTGCGAGTGACGCGGTAACGGCGTGTGCTGCCTCGTTTGAGGCGATGGACTCTGTCAGTGACGCGCAAATCGTGTCGTTCTTCCACGCATTTGCTAGCGCTCTCGCTGATGACGGCGTATGGGATCGCATTGTCGGGGTCAACGCAGCGGACGTGGAGGCTGCCAGGGCGAGAGGCCGCTCTACAACCCGCCTGGCAGTGTCCGAGGCGATGCGCCAGAACATGATTGAGGGTCTGCGCGGGTGGGCGACGACGCCCTCGCGGCGCGATGCCGTTCTGGAGAAGATCGATCATGAGGGTTTTCGTATCGAACTGGTGGGTGCAGCACTCGGCATCGTCGCGTTCGTGTTCGAGGGCCGACCGAACGTCCTGGCGGATGCATGCGGGGTGCTGCGCGGAGGCAACTCGGTCATTTTCCGTATCGGCAGCGACGCTTTGTCGACCGCACGCGAAATCATGGACCTCGCCGTACGTCCGTCGTTGCTCGGCGCCCGGCTACCCGAGTACGCGCTGACGTTGATCGACAGCCCGGCGCATGCGGCCGGCTGGTCGCTCTTTCTCGATCGCCGCCTCTCACTCGCCGTGGCGCGTGGATCCGGGCCTGCCGTCGATCTGCTGGGGTCGCTCGCACAGAGTGCGGGCACGCCGGTCAGCCTGCACGGAACAGGGGGCGCGTGGATGGTGGTATCGGCCGGGGCACGGGCAGAAACCTTGCGCACCGCAGTGACGCGCTCACTCGATCGCAAAGTGTGCAACACGCTAAATACCTGTTGTATACCTCGATCCGGGGCGGCGAGGCTGGTGCCGGAGCTGCTCGCCGCACTCGCTCAGGCCGGTGAGGCGAGGAGCCAGAACTTCAAGCTCCACGTGGCTGAAGACAGCCTCGACTCCGTGCCATCGGAGCTGTTTGAATCCCGGGTGCGGATCGTACGCGCGGACGGTGCGCGTGAAGAGCCGCAGGCTCAGCCGATCGCGTTGACCGATCTCGGCGTCGAGTGGGAGTGGGAGGAATCTCCTGAGATCACGCTGGTGGTGGTCGACGGAGTGGACGACGCCATCGATCTCTTCAATGAGTACAGCCCGCGCCTCGTGGCATCTCTGATCACCGAAGATTCGGCCGAGGTGGCAAGGTTCTGGGATCGGGTCCGCTCACCGTTCGTGGGCGATGCGCACACGAGATGGGTGGACGGACAGTTCGCGCTCGCGAAACCGGAACTGGGACTGTCCAACTGGGCCAATGGGCGGCTGTTTGGTCGAGGCGCCATTCTCACCGGTGACAGTGTCTATACCGTCCGCACCCGATTCGTGACGACCTGAATCGGCCTCAGCCCCGCTGCGGCCTCGGTTGCGGCAGCCCGGCGGTGGTGTTTTCGATCCACTCCTCCGCGCGGCGGTTGATTTCGGCGGTGGACAGACCATCCGTGTGGATCGGAGGTCCGATCACCATTTTGATCTCTCCGGGATATTTCAGCAGACCCTTGCGCCGCCAGAACCAACCGGCGTTGTGGGCGACGGGCACCACTGGAAACCCCGATTTTCCGGCAAGCATGGCGCCCCCCGGAAGGTACTTTCCCCGCTCCCCGGGTGCGGTCCGCGTCCCTTCCGGAAAGACCACCACCGACACACCATCGCGCAGCCGCTGCGATCCCTGAGCCACTATCTGTCGAAAAGACTTGACTGCCGAGCCACGATCGATGGCAATGGGCTGCATGACGGCGAGACCCCAGCCGTAGATCGGGATCCATAGCAGTTCCCGCTTCAACACCCATGCCTGCGGGACGAACAGCAACTGCAGGGCCAGGGTTTCGAACGCCGACTGATGCTTGCATAGTACTACCACGGGCCCGGCGGGAATGTTCTCGCGCCCCTCTACGGAATGACCGAGCCCACAGGTCGCCCTCAGCCACCACAGGTTGAAGGCCGTCCAACGTGTCACCGCGTAGTAGCGCGTACGGAAAGGAATGGGATAGAACAGCAGCATGGCGGGCCCGAACAACAGCGTCGATGAACCGAGGCCGACGTAGAAAAGCAATGCTCTGAGCAGCAGCATGGTGCCGGTTTCCGAATCAGCAGCGGGCGAAGACGAGCGAGGCATTGGTGCCGCCGAAGCCGAAACTGTTGGACATGAGAGTGTTGATTTCCCGCTCCGTTCGCTCCCGCACTATCGGAAATCCCTCGGCCTGAGGGTCCAACTGCTCGATGTTGGCCGACGCCGAAATGAAGCCGCCCTGCATCATGAGCAGGGAATAGATGGCCTCGTGCACGCCCGCGCCGCCGAGAGCGTGGCCGGTCAGGGATTTGGTGGATGCCGTGGCGGGCAGCTCGTCTCCAAACACGCGCCGCATGGCTTCGAGCTCCACCATGTCCCCGGCCGGAGTACTGGTACCGTGGGCGTTGACGTAGTCGACAGGTGCCTCCACACCGGTCAGCGCCTGCTGCATGCAACGTATGGCGCCGTCGCCGGAAGGTGCGACCATGTCGTGACCATCCGAGGTGGCGCCGTAGCCGACCAGCTCGGCATAGACTCTGGCACCACGCGCCCGGGCGTGTTCGAGTTCCTCGAGCACCAGCACACCGCCGCCGCCGGCGATGACGAACCCATCCCGCTCGACATCGTAAGGACGTGAGGCAGCCTCGGGGCGGTCGTTGTAAGAGGAGGAAAGCGCGCCCATGGCATCGAACAGCGATGTGAGGCTCCAGTGTACTTCCTCGCCACCGCCGGCGAAGACGATATCCTGTTTTCCGAGCTGGATCAGCTCGGCGCCGTGGCCGATGCAGTGCGCGCTCGTGGCGCACGCGGAACTTATGGAGTAGTTGATCCCTTTGATTCGGAAGGCGGTGGCCAGACAGGCGGAGTGGCTACTCGACATGGTGCGTGTGACCATGTACGGGCCCATGCGCCTGGGACCCTTATCCCGCGTGACGTCGGCAGCCTGAACGACGTTCGCGGTAGAGGTGCCGCCCGAGCCCATCACCAATCCCGTGCGGGGTGTCGAGATACTGGATTCGCCGAGGCCGGCGTCCGCAATGGCCTCGGCCATGGCAATGTAGTTGTAAGCGACGCCATCGCCCATGAAACGCCGCAACTTGCGGTCGATGGCCGATTCGATGTCGATATCGATGCTGCCGGCGAGGTGCGAGCGAAACCCCATCGCCGCGTAGTCGGGGCGATGTGAAATGCCCGAATGGCCCTCGTAGAGGGCGCCTCGAACCTCTTCGGCGTTGTTGCCGATGCTGGAAACGATGCCGATTCCAGTGATAGCCACACGGCGGGTCATATTCTCTCCGGAAGTAGTGTCGGGACCTTTGTTGCTGTAGAGTCCGCAGCCGACGCAAGGCGCGGTGTTTCAGTGTCAGGCTTCGATACGTATATGTCACGATGCTTCTGCAGACAACCGATGATAGCTTCACGGACCCACCGGCCCAACCACTCGTACAACAAGTCTTTGAATAGCGAACTTATGACTGCATTTTTTGTCAGTAGGGTGGCCGTATGAACGGCATCGTAGACGACTATCGGTTGAATCTCGGCGGTTCGGAATACGTACCTATCATCGTGGGCGGTATGGGAGTCGACATATCGACCGCGGAACTGGCGCTCGAAGCCTGCCGCCTCGGCGGGATCGGCCATATATCGGACGCTATGTCCATGCGCCTTGCGGATCAGAAATTTGGTGAGAAGTTCACCAAGAAAAAAACCGCCCGGTATATCGATACCAAGGACCTGATGGACAAGTCCACGGTCAAATTCGACCTGGAGCATGTGCGGCGTGCTCAGTACGAGTTTGTCGAAAGCGTAATGATGCGCAAGCAGGGGCCAGGTAGCGTATTCATCAACGTGATGGAAAAACTGACGATGGGCGCGCCAGCGGACACCTTGCGCGTGAGGTTGTCGGCCGCGATGGATGCCGGGATCGAAGGCATCACGCTTTCCGCGGGCCTGCACATGCACTCGCTCAGGCTGGTGGCTGATCATCCCCGCTTTCGCGACGTGAACTTCGGCATCATCGTCTCGAGCGTGCGCGCGCTGAAGATTTTTCTACGCGGTGGTGCGCGAGTGGACCGTCTGCCCGACTACGTCATCGTGGAGGGGCCGCTAGCCGGGGGGCACCTCGGTTTTAGCAGCGAGGACTGGCATGAGTACCGTCTGGAGGACATCGTGGCCGAGGTGCTCGCGTTCTTGAAGGCGGAGTCGCTCGACATTCCCGTCATCCCGGCGGGTGGCGTGTTCACGGGAACCGATGCCGCGACCTATCTGGCTGAGGGCGCCTCTGCCGTACAGGTGGCGACGCGATTCACCATCACCGAGGAATGTGGGCTACCATCGCGCGCCAAGCAACGCTACCTCGCCGCCCAGGAAGAAGACGTGTGTGTTTCCGAGGTCTCGTCCACGGGATATCCGCTACGGATGCTGCGGGAGAGCCCGTGTCTCGGCTCCAATGTCGCACCGCAGTGCGAACCTTTCGGCTACGTTCTCGACAAAGACGGCACGTGCCTGTATCTCGACGCGTACGAGGCCACGGGTGTGGATGCGAATGGCAACAAACTGCCCGTGAACGACCGCATTTGTCTGTGCTATCACTTTGCAAAAATGAACTGTTACACCTGCGGGCACTACGTGTACCGTTTGAAGGACACGACGTATCAGAATGAGGACGGCAGCTATCAACTACTGAGTGCCGAGCACGTTTTTCGTGACTATCAGTACAGTCGCGAGCATGCGATTGCCCTGCCCGGGCGGCTGCTGTAGAAATCGAATCGATATCGCGCATTCAGCGCGGAGTTTGATACGAAGCAAAAAGGCCGCTTCAGACATTGATTAGCCTCGAAGCGGTCTAATACGGAGATCCTTCATGAAGCTCATCGTCGAAAACACTTGCCCGACTCAATGGCGCTTCGAGTACGAATCCACCGACCCGGAACTCGAAAACCTCTATGAACTCGCGAAGACCAACCAATGGAACGTGAGTACGGATATCAACTGGGACCGACCCATTCAGGATGACTGTGACATTCTCGCGCGCAGCGAAAATGCACTGGGAAGATCGAAGTTTTTCACCTCGTTGAGCAAGGAAGTCCAGCACGAGGTCATGGCCAATCAGGCTGCCTTCACGCTGTCACAGTTTCTGCACGGTGAGCAGGGTGCGCTGTTGTGCTGCGGTGAGTTGGTTAACAGCGTGCCCGATGTAGAAGGCAAACTCTACGCGGCGACGCAGGTAATGGACGAGGCACGTCACGTCGAGGTGTTTCACAAATACCTCAAGAAGCTGGACAAGAGCTATCCGATCACGGGCGGGCTGAAGAACGTGCTCGATGCGATTCTCGAGGCCGAAACCTGGCAGCAGAAGTGCGTGGGGATGCAGATCATGGTGGAGAGTATCGCCATGGGTTCTTTCAAGAACATGCTGGTCACCGCTGCGGATCCGTTGCTGAAAGACATCGTCACGCTTACCGCCAGAGACGAAGCGCGTCACGTCGCCTTCGGCATCATCTCGCTGCAGCACGAGATTCCGAAAATGCCGGAAGAGGAGCGCGCCGCGCTCGAAGACTTCGCGCTTCTGGGTCTGAATATCCTGGTGGGGCGTGCCGGTGATGCCCGCGTACCCGGACGGTCCGTCGGGTTCGAACAACCTCTCATCGATGCCGGCCTCGATCCGAAGGAAGTGGTCGCGGTTCTCACGGAGGAACGGCAGTCCAACCCGCCACCCAAGACGGAACAGCAGCCGCTCTTTCAGCATTACCTGATTCCCAACATGCAGCGCGTTGGGCTGATCAGCGACCGCATCCGGCCGCAGTACGAGGAAGCCGGATTCATGGCACCGGCAGCCTGATCAGGGATCGGGCGGCGCGATAAAGGACCCTCAGGCCGGCGCGGGCGCTTCCACCGCCGGGTCGGCTGCTGCGGTATCGATACGAAAGCCCGTGAAACCGCAGGTGAGTGAGACGAGTGGGTTGGTCAGATTGAAGAAACAGAAAGGCAGGTAGACCAAGCTCGGCACGCCGAGTGTCGCCACCATCTAAGCGCCACGGGTGAGGTGATGGTGCCCGCATCCTCCTGGCCGCCATCCAGATCACCACCACCACCGGCAGGAGGAAGACCAATCCGGGTGAGAACTGTGTCTCGAGGGTGGTGAGCGTTTCCTGCACGGCGCAATTGCCCGCGTGCGCGGATTGCCCCGCTCCGATCATACCTGAAATGATCAACGCCAGCGTGATGCTCGGCGCAGTCGTCCAGGTCATATGGCGGATGTGTGTGAACAGACCAATCCCGGTGGTCGCGGGTGCCAGGTTGGTGGTATCTGGCAGGAGCGACATCTTGTCGCCGAAGTAGGCAGCGTTGATGACGGCGCCGCAAGCGAGCGCAATCTGATTGGCGCCGACTGACGAATCGCTGCCGTAGAGATATACCGAGAGCGCCAGCAGCACCATGATCGTGCCGATGACCAGGCCGAGGTCCAGGGCCGACGCAGGTCGGGTGCTCTGCATGTTGATTGCCCATGTCACCAGAATGCATTTTGCTTGATACTCGCAGGCGGTGCTTGAATTGCGCTTCACACTGAGGGGGAAGAATGGACTGGTTGCGGTGGACGACGATCGGCCTTGCGATTGTGATGGGTTGCGGATGTGGGGAGGCAGAGCGCGCCGAACGAGGGGCGGTCACACCGACGGCAGAGACAAGCGCCGTGGTTGCAGGTGACCAATCGCAGGTCGTGCGGGTACGACAGGGCACCAACATGGCGCTCGACCTGTTGCCTGGGGGTGAGGAGCTGGTGCTCAGTATTCAGGGCAAACTGTTCCGCGTACCGGCTTCCGGTGGACGGGCACAGCCGATCATCGCCGATGGTTACGACGCACGGGAACCGGACGTCGCACCCGGAGGCGGCGCGCTGGTGTTTCAGGGCTACCGGGATGGAAACTGGGATCTGTTCAGGCTCGATCTCACCACCGCAACCGTGAGCAAACTGACGGATGACCCGTTCGACGACCGCGAGCCGCAGTACTCGCCGGATGGGCGCAGCATCGCGTTCGCCTCCGACCGTGGCGGCAGCTACGGCGTATGGATACTGGATTTGGCATCGATGCAGATGAAACAGGTGTCCGATACGCCTGCCGATGCCTATTCGCCATCCTGGTCCCCGACCGGCACGGACCTGGCTTACGCCCTGGTGCTTGGCCGGGAGGAAGGCGCGCTGGTACGTCAGACCCTGGATGGGCAGGCAGTCACGCTGGCCTCGGAGGCCGGCACGTTGAATGGGGTGAGCTGGTCGGCGGACGGAGAGTCGATTGCCTATCAGGTGCTGCGTCGTGCAGGTGATCCTGTGACCGAGCTGCGTATGCTGGAGGTCGATTCTGGTGACGTTGTGACCTGGTCACCCGAGGGTAGCGACGTGTTCCCGTTTCGCGCTAGCTGGTCGGGAGAAACGGTGCTCTATACGGCGAACGGGGAAATCAACCGCCAGGTGCGCGGACAATCGCCGGAGGTGGTGCCGTTTTCAGCCTCTTTCGAATTGCGGCGCACGCCGTACGAACGGCGGCCTCGGGATCACGACGATGCGGGCACACGTCCCGCGCTCGGGCTGGTGAGTCCATCAATCTCTCCGAATGGCGAGCGTATTGCCTTTACTGCCCTGGGCGATCTGATGCTCTGGGAGCCGGCGAGTGCGAAGCTGGAAAAACTGACCGATGATAAGTGGGCGGAATCGAGTCCGGTCTGGTCACATGACGGTACGCGGCTCGCCTACATTTCCGATCAGGGCGGTAGCGTTGCTTTGTGGCTGTACGACTTCAACGTGGGCGCCGCGTCGCGGGTGCCGGCTGCCATAGCCGGGCCCAGCTATCCGAGCTTTGCGCCAGACGGCGAGAGTGTCGCGGTGTACACGACCGTTCGGGGAAATCCGCTTGCAGGCCAGATGGCGATCGTGAAGCTCGATGATGGGAGCGTGGTGCCCCTGCATCAGCCGCGGCCACCGCAACCCATCTCCTGGAGTACGGATTCCGGCAACCTAGTTACCACGTCACTGGCCCCGTACTCGCGTCGCTACCGTGAAGGTGTGTATCAACTGGTGGTTGCCAATCGGGACAGCGGCGAAGCCATCGAGGTCGTCCCCACACCACACCGTAACGTGCTGGATCTCGTCTTGATTCCAGGCGAGCAGGCCATCTCGTACGTGCAGGATGGCCGCATGTGGCGCATGCAGCTGGATGAGGAATACCAGCCGGCGGGGTCGCCGGTCGCGCTCACGGCCGATGTGACCGACAACCCGAGCTGGAGTGCGACAGGCCGATTCGTCGTGTACATGAGTGGCAAACGGATGATGCGCCTCGACAGTCGAACCGGCACGGAGCAGGACGTCACACCGCCCGTGCGCTATGCCCGGTCGCAGCCTGACGGTAGCTGGACAATGCGCGTGGGCCGGTTGTTCGACGCCACGGGGGATGACTATCTCACGGATGTCGACATAGTGGTGGAGGGTAACCGGATACGCGATGTGCGGCCTGCGGAGGTGGCCGTGAGCCCGGATATCGACGCATCCGGATACGTGGTGTTTCCGGGATTGTTCGAAATGCACGGGCATATGGGCGCTGAGAGCGAACCTCAGGGGCGCACATGGCTCGCCTACGGAATCACCACGGTGCGTGATCCGGGATCCAATCCTTATCTGGCCAAGGCACGGCAGGAAAGCTGGGACAGTGGTCGAAGAGACGGACCCCGTACGCACATCACCGGTTATCTGACCGATGGCAACCGGGTGTACTACTCTATGGCGGAGGGGGTGACGAGCGATGAGCACCTCAAGCGGGCACTCGCCCGCGTTCGTGATCTTGAACTTGATTTCATCAAGACCTACGTGCGTCTGCCCGATCTGTGGCAGAAGCGGGTCATCGAGTTCGCGCACAGCATCGGCATTCCGGTCTCCTCGCATGAACTGTACCCGGCCGTGGCCAATGGTTCGGACCACGTGGAACATATTGGCGGTACCAGTCGGAGGGGCTATCAGCCGAAGGTGAGTGCGCTCGGTCACAGTTACGACGACGTGGTGCGGCTGCTGGCGGATTCGGGCATGGGTATGACGGCCACGGCAGTGTTGCCCGGGTATGCGGTCGTGGTCAGCGAACAGCCTGATTTTTTCGTCAATGCACAGTTCGATCACTTCTACGGTGAAGCGGGGCGGCGCAGCGCACAGCTGATCAGTCGTATGTTTGGCGCAGGCGCGGCTGCCATAGCGACCGCCAACGGCGGTCTGTTGAAAGCGTTGGTCGAGGAGAATGCGCTGCTGGTGACGGGCACCGATTCTCCGTTTGTACCCTATGGGGCGGGGTTGCACGCGGAGCTCAGGCTCTACCAGAGGGCCGGGCTGAGCGGCGCACAGATTCTGCGTTCCGCCACCATCGCCTCTGCCAGGGCGGCGGGTGTGGCTGACGATCTCGGTACCCTCCAGGTGGGCAAGCTGGCTGATTTCGTCGTCGTGGATGGCGATCCTCTGAGGAGTATCGGAGATGCCGACAACGTGGTGATGACGGTCAAGAACGGCGTGGCCTATGCACTGGAGGACCTGCTGGAGTGAACCGTTTTTTTAGGATTTACCTGCTGCCTGGCGCGGTGTTGCAGTCGGTCATGATCGGTGGTGGCTACGGTACCGGCAGGGAGGTGGTGGAGTTCTTCTCCGGTTATGGCATGGGTGGCGCGGTGCTGGCCATCGCGACCGCGGCCCTGTCCGCCGCGGTTGTATTTGCGGTGTCGCTGGAGTTTGCGCGCTGCTTCAAGGCACACGACTATCGCGTCTTCTTCAAAGCACTGCTCGGTCGCGGGTGGGTGATATACGAACTCCTCGCGGTGGCGCTGTTCGTCCTGGTCATCGCCGTGCTAGGAGCAGCGGCCGGTGAGGTGCTCTATGGCGAACTCGGCCTGGCTCCCTGGGTTGGCATGGTGGTGGTGCTGGTCGTCGTCGTGGTGCTCAATTTTTATGGACGCGGCGTAGTGACGGCGGTGCTCGCCTACTGGAGCGTGCTGTTGTATGCCGTGTTCATCGCCTACTTCGTGTTGGTGCTGACGACGCTGTACGATGCGGACGTACACAGGGTCGATTTCTCGGATGTCCAGCCTGGCTGGTGGCTGAGCGGCATTCAGTATGCTTGCTACAACCTCACCGCGGTGCCCGTGATCCTGTACGCGGCCTATGCCATTGAAACCCGTGCGCAGGCGGTGGCTGCCGGGGCGATCGGTGCGGTCATCGCCATGCTCCCGGCGCTGTTTCTGCACCTCAGCTTCGTCACGGAGTATCCGGCCATCCTCGACGCTGCGCTGCCGGTGTACGACGTGCTGGGCAAACTGTCCATACCGATGCTGACGACCTTCTATCTGATCGTGTTGTTCGGAACCTTCATTGAGACCGGAGCGGGTATCATCCAGGGTGTGATCGAGCGGTTGGATGGCTGGTGGGTGGAGCGGCACGGCACTCCGTTGACGCGTCTGAGTCATGCGGTGATCGCCGCAACGGGAGTGGGTCTGGCCGGCCTGCTGTCATCCGTGGGAATCGTGGCCCTGATCGCGGAGGGTTACGGAACACTCGCCTGGGGCTTTCTGATCGTCTACATCGTGCCGCTGCTTACGGTTGGCGTGTGGCGCATACACCGGCATTCTGGAGACTCGGGAGAACGGTCAGGCTGAACAACCGACGTCGCGGACACTCGGGCATCCCCAGGAGCAGGTGCTGCGCTACACCACACCCCGATCCACGAGTTCTGCGATACGCTCTTCGTCGCATCCCATTTCGGCGAGAATTGCCTTGGAATGTTCGCCAAGCAGCGGAGCACGTCCGGGAAAACGAGGGCCGTCCGGCGCCGCGTGGTGTCCGGCGAACACGATGCGGTGATTGCCTTTGCCGGGTGTACTCAGCGTCGCCAGGGTATCGCGATAGCCAAATTGCTCCTCCTCGGCCACTTCGGCCAGGGTGCGAACTTCGGAAACCGGTACGTTGGCCTCAAGCAGAGGATCGAGCCAGGCTGCCTTCGACCGTCGCCCGAGCGCGGCTCGTAGCAGGTCGCGTACCTTGTCACGATGTTCGAGTCTCAACGCGGGCGTATCGTAGTGAGTGTACTCGCTGGCCAAACCCACGATATCGAACAGGGATTCGATGTGCGCTTCGCGCAGTGCGACGATCTGAAGATATCCGTCGGCGACCGGGAATACGTCTGCAGTGGGCTGGCGGGTGGGGGAGCGATTGCCCTGCAATTCGGGCTCCGTGCCGTCGATCAGATAGGCGCCCATCTGAGGGGCGATCATCAGCATGGCGGTGTCGAGCATCGCCACGTCCAGGCGTTGCCCCACACCGGTGTTCTGGCGGCGCAGTAGCGCGGCGGATATCGAAAATGCGGCATTGAGCGCGGTAGGCATGTCTACCGCAAAGTAACCGGACCGGGTCGGACCGGTCTCGGGATGACCTGAGATGGCCATCATCCCGGAAGACGCCTGAATGGCGCCGTCAAAGGCGGCGAGCCTCGCTTTGGGGCCGCCCTGTCCATAGCCCGATATGGAGCAGTAGATGAGCAGCGGGTTGATCTCGGCCAGCGCCTGGAAACCAAAGCCCAGTCGATCCATGACGCCTGGTTTGAAATTCTCCACCAGAACATCCGCTCGCGTCACCAGGGCGTGCACGATTTCCGCGGCGTCGTCTGCCTTCAGGTCGAGCGTCAGGCTGCGTTTACCGAGATTGCAGGTGATGAAGCTGGGGGACATACCGCCTTTTTCGTCACCGGGCATTAAGCCGCGTGTCATGTCGCCGACGCCGGGCGGCTCGATTTTGATGACCTCGGCACCGAGATTCGCCAGTTGCAGAGTGGCGAAGGGTCCCGCCAGAACCTGCGTGAAATCCAGCACAGTGATGCCGTCGAATGCGAGCATGGCGCGTCCTCAGGCTCTGGGTGCGAGCTCGAAGATCCAGAGGTAGCCGCTGGTGACGGCTTCCAGAGGGAAGGGCGAGCCGTCGCCGTACTTGCGGCCGAGTTCGGCGAGGATCGGACCGATCTCCTCACCCTCGGAGATGCGCACGAGCGTGCGGTCATAGAGTTTGCCCCCGGCGCGAAGAATGACCCGGCCGTCGCGTTCCGCCTCGATAGGCCACTGTTTCCAGATCCTACCCCAGGTGGTGGTCATGTAGCCGCAGGGTATGAAGGCCCGTCCATCGTGAACGGCGATCCAGGTGATGCGCGAACGTTCGGGGTCTAGCGACTGGAATTCGACCTCCATCGTGTCACGCAGAAAGGTCCAGTCGGGCTCGCCGCCCTCGTATTTATCACCGGTCGTGAATGCCCCCCCTGCGATGATCGCCCAGGGCCCGTCAGCGAAGCGGACAGCGATCAGCATGCCGGTAATCGCCACCGCGACGACGAGTACCAGACCCAGCAGCCCTTTCAACAAAATCTTCATATCCACTCTCCCTCGCTCAAGACATGGTTGCGCTTGGATTCTAGCCCGGAGACACTCCCTACTTCGAGGGGGTATGTACATGGTTGATGCCACATTGCCGCGCGGGCGGCTGTTCCTGATCGGCAATCTGTCGATCTTCACGATTGGGCTTGGCTTTGCCGTTCGCGCCAGCATCGCGGCCGACGTGCAGGGGGATCTGTTCGATCCCCTGGACGTAACCCGTTCCGCTTCCATGGTGGGCGAGGTGATCGGCGCGACGTTTACGGGTTTCGCGCTCACACTGCTGTTCGGCAGTGCCCTGGTGGATCATGTCGGAATGAAGCGCATGTTGTTTCTGGCCGCTCTCGGGTATCTGCTCGGCAGCATGATCGTGGTCGGCGCTTCGGTTGTGGAACCCTCGGGCAGCACCTATTGGTTGGTTCTGTTCGGATTTCTGCTGACGGGTCTCGGGTGGGGCGCGGTGGAGGCCGCCAGCAATCCGATGGTGTCAGCGCTCTATCCGGAGGAGAAGACCCACCGCCTCAACATCCTGCATGCGTGGTGGCCGGCGGGCATCGTGGTCGGAGGACTTGCGGGGATCGGTATCGCGGCCCTGAATTGTCCATGGCAGTTCAACCTCGCGTTGCTGGTCGTGCCGTCCGTGCTCCTCATGTGGCTGGTGGCGCGCGCGCGTTTTCCGGTTACCGAACGGGTCGCTTCGGGTGTGGGACACCGGGATATGTACATGGAAGTGGTGCGCTCTCCCGGCTTCTGGCTGTGGTTCGTTTGTATGATGCTGACCACGACTTCGGAACTGGCACCCGGGCAGTGGGTGGACCTGGCGCTGTCCAATGTGGTGGGCATGCAAGGCATTGTACTGTTGGTGTACGTGTCCGCGCTCATGTTCGTGATGAGGCATTTCGCCGGCCCTCTGGCGGAGCGCTTCACACCGGTGGGTCTGTTGTGGTGGTCGAGTCTGTTTGCGGCGATCGGTCTGTTTCAGTTGAGCATGGCGTCATCGCCGGTGTCGGCGTTCATCGCGGCGACGATCTGGGGGATCGGTGTCTGCTACATGTATCCCACCATGCTTGCCTGCGTGGCGGAACGTTATCCGAAGGGTGGCGCGTGGCTGATGGGGTTGATGGGGTTCGCCGGAGGGCTGGCCGTACAGTTCGTGCTGCCGCGCATGGGAGCGGTGTTCGACGCTGCGAAACTCGAGGCTGCTGGTGGCGCGGCGGCGTTCAGCAGGCTGGAGGGCGGCGCACTCGCCGAGGTGTTGCGCTACGCTTCCAGCGAAAGCTTTCAATCGGTGGCCGTAGTGCCGCTGATCCTGCTGCCGGTATTCGGTTTCATATGGTTTTTCGAACGGCGGCGCCGAGCCGCACTGGCGGCGGGAGACTGACGATGCAGCGACGCGAATTACTCAAACTCTGCGCGGCCGCTCTGGGGGCGCAGATCTCGGCCGCCTGTACCTCTGCGGTCATGTCGCCGTCGATGTCCCGCGCGGAGGGCGGCGTGGTCCTGAACGTGCGTACCAAAAAACGCATCGCCGCACTCGCCGAGGTGATCATTCCGGCCACGGACACACCCGGAGCCTCCGAAGCCGGTGTGCCGGGTTTCATCGAGAGTCTGCTCACGGGCTGGAGTACTGCCGAGGAACGTGAGGCCTTTCTGAGCGGCCTCGGCGCGCTGGATCAGGCGGCACGTGAGCGGCATGCGGCAGCTTTCGAGGACTGCACGTTCGATCAGCAAAGTGAGCTGTTCGCGCAAACCATGGCGGGCGATACGCGGCAAAAGGCTTTCTTCGCGCAGGCCCGGGAGGCAGCGGTGGTCGGCTATTTCACCTCTGAAGTGGGTGCCACACAGGCATTGCAATTCCTACCCGTGCCTGGCCGCTATGACGGCGCTTACCCGGTCTCGGCGGGTGATGTGCAGTTTACGTTTTAACGCGAAAAGGACAGGAGATAAGTGAAGTGGGTTTCGACGCAATAGTGGTGGGGTCCGGCATCTCGGGCGGCTGGGCGGCCAAGGAGCTCAGTGAGCGTGGCTTGAACACGTTGGTGCTCGAACGCGGCAAACCTCAGGCGCACGGCGATTACCCCGGCGAGCACATCCCACCCTGGGAGATCCCGCATGGCGGTTTGCCGCTGCGCGAGCTCTACGAGGCCGAATATGCGGTTCAGAAACAATGCTATGCGTTCAATGAGACGACGCGCCAGTTCTGGAACAACGACGTCGAGAATCCGTACGTCTACGAACCGGAAAAACCATTCACCTGGATACGCGCCGACGTCGTCGGCGGGCGCTCACTGATGTGGGCACGACAGTGCTACCGGTGGAGTGATCTCGATTTCGAGGCCAACGCCAGGGATGGCCATGGCATCGACTGGCCCCTACGCTACCGCGATCTCGAACCCTGGTACGGCTATGTGGAGCGTTTTGTCGGGGTGTCTGGCGAAAAACTCGGATTGCCGCATCTACCGGATGGAGAGTTCCAGCGACCGATGCAGATGAACGTGGTGGAGCACCACGTCGCTAAGCAGATCGAGGCGCAGCTCGGGCGCGTGATGACCATCGGGCGCACGGCGACACTCACGGAGCCGCTGCCGGGGCGTGCACCTTGTCACTACTGCGGACCCTGTCACCGCGGTTGCAGCATAGGCTCTTACTTCTCGAGTCAGAGTTCTACTCTACCAGCGGCCGAAGCGACCGGGCGCTTCACGCTCCGGGCGGATGCCGTGGTGGAGGGTCTCGACTACCATCCGGCTAGCGGACGGGTTAGCGGAGTGCGTGTGATCGACACCAGGACACGCGCGCGTGAGACCCTTACCGCACGGGTGGTGTTTCTGTGTGCCTCGGCCATCGGCTCGACACAGATCATGCTCAACTCGCGCTCCGATTCGTTTCCCACCGGTCTTGCCAACGGCAGCGGAACGCTGGGGCGTTATCTGATGGACCACTGCTTCCAGGCGGGCGCTGCGGGCGTCATCCCTGGATTCGAGGCCTTCACCACCTATGGGCGGCGACCGACAGGTATCTACATCCCCCGTTTCAAGAACCTGGATGCTGAGGACGATGCGCCTTTCGTGCGCGGCTATGGATACCAGGGCGGTGCCCAGCGCCTCGACTGGCGCAACATGGGTCAACTCAACGTGCCGGGATTCGGCGCTCAGTTCAAGGATACCCTGACAAAACCGGGTCCATGGATCATGCAGCTCGGCGGTTTCGGGGAATGTCTGCCTGATGCAGACAACCGCATGCTGCTGGATGCAGGGGCAATGGATCGATATGGCATCCCGCAGGTACGCTTCGAGTTCGCATATGGGCCGAACGAACAGGCGATTCTCGAGGATGTCGTAACGGAAGCGAAGACCATGCTGGAGGTGGCGGGTGCGGTGCAGATACGGGAGTTTCAGAATAACGCGCCGGGGGGGCTCGCCATCCACGAAATGGGCACCGCGCGTATGGGGCGCGATCCGGCAACGTCGGTGCTGAATGCTCACAACCAGGCGCATGAGGTCGACAACTTGTTCGTGACTGACGGTGCCTGTATGACCTCGTCATCCTGTGTGAATCCGTCGATCACCTACATGGCACTCACCGCGCGCGCTGCTGACTTCGCCGTGACTCAGATTCGCGACGGGGTGTTGTAGTGGCCCGTATTCTCAAGTGGACGGGTCTTGTCGTTCTGGTCGGCGTGGTGCTATTGCTGGTGGTATACGGGCGCTACGTCAGTGCCATTCTCAACCAGCCGCAGATGTTTCTGCCACCGGCGATCGACGAAGAACTGCCTGCGCTCCCCCGGCTGGCCGGAAGGGTTCGTGTGCTTGCGTTTTCCAAGACCAATGCCTTCCGGCACCACGAAGCCATCCCGGCGGCGGGCAGCATGCTCGAGGCGCTCGCCGTCGAGCACGGCTGGGGACTGGCACAGACGGAAAATGGCGCTGCCTTTTCGGCTTCGGTGCTCGAGGGTATCGATGTTGTGGTGCTCAACAACTGTACCGGGCGGCTGTTCAACGAGGCCCAGCAAAGTGCGTTTCAGAGATTTGTCGAACGTGGGGGCGGTGTCGTTGCCCTGCACGCCGCCGGTGACAGCAGCTACGAGTGGGGCTGGTGGGTGGATGAGCTGATACGCGCCCGTTTTCTCGATCACCCCATGACGCTGCACATACAGGACGCAACGCTGCACAACGAGGGTGTTACGCATCCCCTGACGGCGCATCTCGGCGCGACCTGGCAGCTGGCGGACGAGTGGTATAACTTCGATCACAGCCCGCGCTCGCGGGTGGAGGTGCTGCTACGCATCGACGAGCAGACCTACGACCCCGAGCGTAGTCCGATGGGGGACGACCATCCCGTGCTTTGGTGGCATGCGCTCGGGGACGGGCGCGTCGTCTACTCGGCGCTCGGACACGTGCCAGGTCTCTACAAGGACCCGGATTACAGACAACTAATCAGAGCTGCTGTCGATTGGACGGCGTCAGGAGAGAGAACAGCCGATGCCTATAGAACTGACCAAACAGGCCATTGATCTCGGTATTGTCATGCTGGATGGCGACGCTGCGCTCAAATTTTATCGCGACACACTGGGATTTGAGCATGAAGGCGACATCCCACACCCGCTGGGCGGTACGATGCACAGACTCTGGTGTGGCGACAGTCTCATCAAGATCATGGTTCCGGAGGAAGAGCCAGCCGGACGGGCCGCTGCGGGAGGCATTCCTGCAGCGACCGGTTACCGATACTGGACGATTTCGGTCAGCAACATCGAAAAGTTGGTGACGGCGTGCAAGGAGGGTGGCTACACAGTGCGCGTGGAGCCGACGGAAATCCGGCCGGGTGTGACCATCGCCATGGTGGAGGATCCCGAGGGCAACTGGGTGGAATTGTTGAAGAATGAAGCCTGATCCGAGCAGCGTATGTGGGGTGAGGTGGCGTGAAACTTAGTGGTAGGACGGCAGTGGTGACGGGTGGCGGACGCGGCGTAGGGCTTGCTACGGCGATGAAACTCGCATCGGATGGAGCCGCGGTGGTCGTCAATGATCTCGATCAGGAAGAGGCGTTGAGCGCGGTGGATGTGATACGTGCCGGCGGTGGTGAAGCCATTGCCTGTGCTGGCGACATCACGACCGTGGACTTTCCCGAAACGCTGATCAACGCGGCACTCGATGCCTACGGGGGTATCGACATCATCGTCAACAACGCCGGTTACATCTGGAACGGCGCGATGCACAACCACAGCGATGAGCAGTGGCAGGCGATGCTCGATGTGCACGTGAGCGCACCGTTTCGAATTCTGCGGGCGTTCTCTACCTGGCTGCGCGAGACTGCGCGCAGGGAAATCGCCGAGCAAGGAACGGCTCGTTGCCGCAAGGTCGTGAATATTTCATCGGTCTCGGGTACGACGGGTGCCGCGACACAGATCGCGTACTCCTCGGGCAAGGCGGCCGTCGTGGGTATGACCAAAACGCTCGCCAAGGAATGGGGGCGCTACAACGTGACCGTCAATTGCGTGGCATTCGGCCACATCCAGACACGCCTCACGCAACCCTACGAGCGCGAACCGCCAACCATTGAAGTGGGCGGACGCTCGCACCGCGTCGGACTGACCGATGCGCAGATTCAAGCCACGCGCGCGGTGGCTGCGCTCGGGCGCAGCGGTGAGCCCGAGGATGCGGCGGGGGCTATTTATCTATTTTGTATTCCGGAATCGGATTTCATCACTGGCGAGATGCTGACCTGTTCCGGGGGTGGATGAGGATGATTGGCCCGCACTCATCCGGACGGCGAACGGTCGTGGATCCCGATTCGGAAGACTTCTGGTGGCCGGCGCGTGAGGATCGGTTCGTCGGTAGTAGGCGGGCCGCGGTGAGCATCTGATATACGCCTTGCATACAATGGCGGCGCTCGACAGTCGGACACCGTACCCAACTCATAAACGAACGCACGAAAATCGTGCTGCCGATCGTTGTCAGGGGCTTGGTGAAGACGAACTCGAGCTGTTTCGCGATGTTCTGCGGCCAGAGGTGTCGGTGACACGGGAAGAATTCATGAAGATCGGAGCGAGGCGTTGTGCGCATCGCATCGAGGTGGCCGACGATGACTGAAGGCGATGCACCGCGAATCCGCCCCGCCTCCTCGCGGCTGGTCGCTTTCATGGAAGACCCCGACAATGAGGACATCGCCAATCCCATTCACTCCACCGGCATCGCGCGGGCGCATGGATTTCAGGGGGCGCTGGTGGGCGGGGCCACGGCCTACGGATGGACCGCGGCAACACTCCTGGATGCATTGGATACGGAATGGCTCGATCGGGGATGGGTACACCTCAAGTTTGTCCAGCCCATCTACCCGGGCGATAGCATCGAGGTTTCGATCGCGGCCGACGGCGAATACCGGCTGGAGAGTGAGCGTGGGCTGTGCATCGGTGGAGAGGCGGGGCATGGCG
>DCWG01000045.1:47898-58483 GCA_002327525.1 Gammaproteobacteria bacterium UBA2168
GTGGAGAGGCGGGGCATGGCACCGCGCCCTGGATAGCTGAGCTCGAAGCCAACGAATTCGAGCCCGGGCAGCCCGCGAAAGGGGCGCGGCCAGGGCTGGTGCTCGAGAATGCGCCAGTGGGCGAGAAGCTCAGGCCCATGTCCGTGCCGGTGAGCGCCGAGGACGCGCGGACCTACTCGCGAGAACGTGAGCGCGAGACGCTTGGATTGTTTGTTGGCGCAGCACCCCGCGTGCACATCGGCTGGATTGCCGAACAACTCATCCACCTGCTGCACCACTCGTACGACTACGGGCCGTCCATACACGCGCAGAGTCATATTCAACACCTGGCCCCGCTGGTTGCGGGCCAGACGTTCACCGTCACCGGGCGCTGCCATGCGGCGTACGAGCGCGGCGGACATCACTACATCGAAAATGATGGCGCCATCTGGAGCGAGCGGAGGGAAGAACTGGTGCGATTACGCCACACATCGGTGTTCCACATCGCTAAGCGTTGAGGCCGCCCTTACCGGGGACGTCCGCGCCGTGACCTGCCCATTGCCCCGTCCCGATCAATCGATCGGCAGGTGCCTGGCCAGCCAGGCGAGCTGCAGCCCCAACGCCTTTTCGTAACCCTTGCCACGGTACACGTCGTAGTGTTTGCCTTCGATGGTGTCGTACGCGGCAATGGTCTGATCCTTGATCGTAGCGTAGAGGTGGGCGCCGTTTTTGGCAATGTCGAACAATTCCTCCTGACCGGCGTCGATGATCAGTGTTGCCGCGCGCAGGCGCTCGACGCCGGCCATGGGATCGTAGCGAACGAAGTCGGCGTAAAACGGATAGCCGCGCAACCCTGGCGCCGAACTCTCTTTGCCCGGAAAGGAAGGAGCATCGCCGCGTGCGATAGCGCTGCGCCACGCTCGTACGTTTTGTGCGGACAATGGGCTGTCAGCGGGTTGATTGCCGAAGTCGGCCTGTGGATTAACGCTGCCGACCTGCGTCATCAGCACCTTGAATTCCGGATACGCGATGGCGGTGGCCAGCGACAATCCCCCTCCGAGGCTCGATCCCCAGATGGCAAGGCGCTCTGGATCGACGCCGGGTTCACCCTGAAGCCAGGCGACCGCCGCACGTATGTCGCGCAGTTCCACCAGCGGATTGACGATGGTGCGTATCTCCCGCACTCGTGCTTCGAACGGTTGCGTATCGTCCCGGGGCGTCGGGCTGATCGCAAAGATGGCTCCATCACTCTCTCCCCAGCCGCGGTAGTCGAACGTGAGAACGGGGTAACCTGCCGCTGCGATCTGTGGCGCGTATGCTTGATTGAGGTGCGATTTCTCGCCTCCCCAGCCGTGCACCATCAGCACCGCAGGGCGCGCTTTGGCGGTATCGAAGCCCTCCGGATACCACATGTTGCCGGCTAGCCGTACACCGTCCGCGTATATGTTGATGGCTTTGTCCTGAACATCGGCAGCACAGGTCATGCCATAGGTGACGAACAAGAATATCGAAATGGTTCTGCACCAGGTGGGCATGTCAGTCGTTTCTCCGGCGTATCGAGCGTGGCGTTGTCCACACTTTACCACTGCTGTCCTCGTGATAACCCGATCCGAGCTGCTGCAAAGTGGTCTTCACTTCGGATTCGGGTATGTCGAGAAGCTCGGCCAACTCACTCTGCCCGAGCACGGTCACCGGTTTGCGACGCCGGTTGCGCTGGCGGTGCAGCGGACGGATCCTGAAATCACTCATACTGTATGAATATACAGTATGAGTTCGCCAGCACAAGTGCCGGTTCAGGGTCAGTCGATGTATTCACCCATGTGTGCGGATTCCAGTGCCACGCGCTTGGCGTGATCTATATCATAGTGCATGCGCGAGACGATACGCTGGGCATACAACCCGCCACCGGCCTGTATGTTGGTCACGGCATGCCAGCCACCGAGGGCGTCCGCCGTGTAGTCGCGGATGGCATGAAACAACCGCGTGCGGTAGGTGCCGTCCACTTCCTGTTTGGTGCCCATGTACTTGCGTATCAGGTGGCCGACACGATCGTTCTCGAGATCGGCCATGCCGGGAGCCGTGAGGATGCTGCCACCGGCGATATCGTGCAGGTGGCGTACCATCATCGAGTAGTTGGCAGCACCATGGTACTTGCCGACATTGATGTACAACTCGTGCGGGAATGCGGCGCCATCGGAAGTAATGCTGCAGTTCTCGATGGCAGCCTCGAGACTCGCGCGGATGAGCGTCGCGTTGATCATCATCTCGGAGATCTTTTCCTTGATGTGGCCCATCTTCTCCAGGCCATTGGCCTCGGAAATGAGCTGGGCGAAACCGACGAGGCGGTCGTAGGCGGTGACCATACCAGCCAGACCACCAAGTCGTTCCCACAGCCCTAGGGAGTGCGCGAATATGCCAGCCAGCTCCGGATGCTCGCCGCCCAGGAACACGCGCTCGTCGGGTACGAACACGTCATCGAAGATGACGAACCCCTCCGGAGTGTGGTGGGAACCGGACATTGGGAAGTCGCGCACGTCCTCATGGCGGGGGGCGTAGGTGGTATTGACGATTTTCACTCCCGGCGCGTTCACCGGCACCATGGCGGCCACCGAGTATTCCTCCTCACCGGCTTTCATGGATTTGGTGGGGATGGTCATCAGCTCGTGTCCCATCGAGGCCGCCGAGATATGCAGTTTCGCACCCCGGATCACGATGCCGTCGTCGCGGCGTTCGACAACGTGCACATAGGCATCCGGGTCTTCTTGCTGACCCGGACGCCGGCTCCGGTCGCCCTTGGCATCGGTGATGCACTGAGTGATGCGCACGTCGCGTCGCTGGGCCTCACCCACCCATGCGCGGATACGCTTCGCATTCTCGGGCGCGCTCCCCTCGATGCGATCGGCTGCGGTGAGCAGCGTCATGATGGAGGCGTAGGTCACGTGGGTCAGGAGATCCACCGATTCGTGCAGATCTACCTGCTCGCGCAGTTCCGCCGCCGAACCGGGCACCACCATGAATGCGCCAATCGCGCCTGGTTCCGGGTCGTAGAAGCGGTCGTATCCGGAGGCTGCTGAATCAACGGTGATCCCGAGGATCCGGTGCGCCGGCAGATCTTCGATCTGCTCACCCTCGAAAAAAGTCTCCCGCCCGTCGTTCAACGAAGCGCGGTACTCGTCTCCTGTCATCATGGCGTGTCTCTCCCTTCCTGTTGTTTCAGTTGTTCAGTCTTTCCTGCGGTCCGGTCCGTTCCCATATTCGGCTAGCGTTGCACCTGGCCACCCGTAAACGGGATGGCCTGGCCGACGAAGAAGTCGCTCTCGTTGGAGGCGAGAAACAGCGCGAAGCGCGCGTCTTCCTCGGCGGTGGCGAGGCGCCCCAGTGGTACCTGGCGCTTGAGCGATGCCTGAAAAGACTCTTTCTCGCGCAATGCCGGCGGGTAGTAAACCGGGTTTTCCACGTAGTTCTGGGCGATGAGGTTGACCTGCACGTTGTGGGGCGCGACCTCCACACCCACAGATTGTACGTATCCGACCTGTGCGGCGCGCGCGGCACTGTAGGCACACACGGTCTTCAAACCCTTTAGCGCGGTTGCGCTGCCGTACACCACGATCTTCCCGGCATGGCGTTCGATCATCTGGGGAAGCACCGCGCGTGTGAGCCGGTGCAGAGGGTGCACCATCATGTCGAAGGTCTCCGCCCAGTCATCGTCGTGGAGTTGGGTGGTGGGTATCCCAGCGAAGTTCTTCGAGGCGAGATTGGCGATCAACACGTCCACCGTTGCGGAGCGCTCGATCAGCGCCTCGCAAGCACCGGATTGGCGCAAATCGCTGGTATCCGCGACGATCGTCGCACCCTCCTGCTCGAAAACCTCAATGGTGGCGGGTCCCATGTAGTCGTCGGCCTGTGTCACGACGACGCGTTTTCCTTCCAGTCGACCCATGTATCTGCTCCTGTCGTTCTACCATCCGGGCACGATTGGCGCCAGCGATGTCGAGCACCAGCGTGTCGCGCTACTCCGGCTCAACATAGCACACGAGAGAGGAGAGGACGGTTGTGGCTGTGGGGAGGCGCGCGTGTTCCGCCTCCGGGAATATCCAGGCACTGATGTCCGGTTTGCGCACTTCCTGTGCCGGAAACTACAATGGTCCGTGCGAATCAAGAAAGGAGAGTGTTCCATGCTCGACTCAAGCAATCGTCGGACCTTCATGCAGAAGCTGGCCATGCTCGGAGTGGGCGCACAGGCGCTGCTGAGCACGGGCAGCGTCAAGGCGGCAGTGGCCGAGGCGAAAGGTCAGGTGGAAGGGGGCCTGGGCTGGCCCGAGATGACCTACCGCATACTCGGCAGAACGGGCTTCGAGGGCAGTCGTCTGTTCTTCGGCTGCGGCGCTTCACTGGCGCGGCGGCCGCGCGATGAGTTGTTGAACGTGGCCTTCGATGCGGGTGTGAACGTGTTCGATGTGGGCACGGGCCGCTACTACGGTGACGCCGAGCGCAACCTGGCGCCGTTCGTGAGAAAACATCGGGACGATATATTCGTGATTTCGAAAGGCTATGCGCAGGTAGAGGACGTGGGCCCTAATGATCCCGTGACACCAGCGCAGGCAAAGCAGGCGGCCGCCATGTGGCAGACGCTGATGGACGAAAGCCTTCGTGATCTCGAGGTGGACGGTATCGATGCGTACTATCAGATGGCGGCGAACAACCCCAATCTCACCGGCTCCGAAGAGATGCGCATGACCTTCGAGAAAGCCCGGGATGCAGGAAAGGTGAAGCACTGGGGGCTGAGCACGCACCAGAATGCGCAGGCAGTACTCGCGAAGGCAGTGGAGACGGGTTGGTACGATCTCGCCATGATCGCGATCACGCCCGGCGGCTGGTACGACTGGGATGGCAAGAGCCTGCTGGCCGGCACACCGCCCATGACGGGGTTGAAGCCGCAGCTGGAGGCCGCTCGTGAATCGGGCATGGTGCTGGTGGGAATGAAGGTGGTGCGCCACATTGCGGGACGCAACCTGTTCGGTTGGGGGGATGAGACGGCGTTTGATGAGTACTACGACGAGAGTCTTTTGAAGGCGGATCTGAGTGCGTTTCAGCGCAGCTACGCCTACGTGCTCGAACATGGCGTGGATGCGGTGAATGCGGATATCCAGAATTTTCTGCACCTGCGCGAGAATTTCACGGTCGCGGCCACCTCTGGTGAGCTGTTCGCCAACAAGGCCTGAGGCGGCTGAATCAAGGGCATGCGCGCGTTGCTGTACCAGCCGAGCGCCGGTATCAGCGGCGATATGCATCTCGGTGCGATGGTGGATCTCGGTGTGCCGGAATCTCACCTGCAGGCGCAACTCGCACGCTTACCGCTGGCGGAGGAGTTTCGAGTGTCCTTCTCTCGGGGCGCGAAGATGGGCGTGTCAGGCACGCGTGCCCACGTCGAGGATCTTGGCGGCTCTCACCAGGATCACACCGATGCGCATGCGCACGGACACGAGCATCGTCACTACGGTGAGATTCACGAGCTGATCAGCGGTTCGGGGTTTGCGCCTGGAATCGAGGTGCGTGCGCAGGCTATTTTTCGCGAGATCGCCAATGCCGAAGCGAAGATCCACGACGTGCCGGTGGATGACGTGCACTTCCACGAGGTGGGCGCCGTGGATTCCATCGTCGATGTCGTCGCAGCCGCCATCTGCCTCGACTGGCTGAACGTGGAGCGGGTGTATTGCGACACCATTGAGGTGGGATCCGGTTACGTGAACTGCGCGCACGGCCACTACCCGGTACCGGCGCCCGCCACGCAGGAGATCCTGACCGGCATGTCATGCCATTACGCCGGCGTACAGGGCGAGAGTACGACGCCCACGGGGGCGGCGATTCTCAAAGCGAGTGTCGATGAGAACGAAGTGCCGCGCCGATTTGTGCCCCAGCGAATCGGCTACGGGCTGGGTATGAAGGACTTCGAGGTACCCAACGTGCTGAGGGTAGTGCTCGGCGAGGTGGATGAGACGGCTGCCATCGAGGCGCACTTCAAGATCGAGGCGAACATCGACGATATGAGCCCGGAAGCCTTTGAACCGCTCATCGAGCACTTACTCGACATCGGTGCGAGCGATGTCTATCTGCTGCCCGTCGTGATGAAGAAATCGCGGCCTGCAACCTGCCTTTCGGTGCTCTGCGAGAGTGCACGGGTCGATGCTCTTGCCGATGCCATCCTTAATCGATCGACGACCATCGGCCTGCGTGTGCTGCCCTTTGAGAAGCGTGTGCTGCCGAGAGAAGAACGGCGCATTGAAACGAGTCTTGGTGAGGTGAGGGTCAAGCTGGTCACGCGACCGGACGGAGGCCTGCGATGGAAATCCGAACACGACGACGTGCGTCGTCTGGCGGATGGCGCGGGTCTTGATTACCTCGACGCTAAAAAGCGTATCGACCAGGAAATCGCCAACGTCATCGACATCTGAACGATTCTGTTAGTTTCGCGAAGGAGAGAATATGGGAACGCTCACGGACAAGGTCGCCCTCATCACGGGTGCGGCGAGTGGTATAGGCCGCAGTAGCGCGCTGCGCATGGCGGAGAACGGCGCTGCGATCATGTGTGCGGACCTCGATGGCGAGGGTGCTGCGCAGACCGCCGCCATGGTTCAGCAGGAGGGTGGCCGCGCTGCCTCGATGGATCTGGATGTGACGGAGGAAGCGGCCATTGTCGAAGCCCTGCAGAGCACGGCCAGCGAGTTCGGTGGGTTGCAGGTGCTGTTCAACAACGCCGGTATCGGAGCTGTGGAGCTGACCTGGGATCAGGTTATCAGCGTAAACCTCACCGGCGTCGCGCACGGCCTGTTTCACGGCGCGCCGTTCATCGCGCAGCAGGGTGGGGGAAGCATCATCAATACCTCGTCTATTGCGGGCCTGGTGGGATTGGTGGGAGTGCCGCCCGCGGACGACGACGAAGCGCCGGAGCTGCAACCGGGTGCTGGTGCGTACGTTGCCTCGAAACACGGTGTGGCGGGACTCACCAAACAATACGCCATCGCATTCGGCGCGCTGGGCGTACGCGTCAACGCCATCTCGCCGGGTTACATCGAAACGCCCATGACGGCGGAAATGCGAGAGACGACGGAGGGGGAGGCTTTTCTCATCTCGCTGCATCCGATGGGCCGTCTCGGTCAACCGGAGGAGATTGCGTCCGTGGCTGCGTTTCTCGCCAGCGACGATGCGAGCTTCGTGAACGGTATCGTAATGCCGGTCGACGGCGGCTATACGGCCCGTTGAGCATTTTCAGGTGACATCACTGACCGGGCTCGGGACGAGTGTCGGGGAGCATCTGAAGGCCAGCGGTGAGACGCTGGCGGTGACCGAGTCCTCGACGGGTGGTCTGGTCTCCGCCTCTTTGCTGGCGGTTCCGGGAGCATCCGCTTATTTCAAAGGCGGATCGGTCGTCTACACGCTGGCCTCCAGAAAGGCGCTGCTCGGCATCACCGGGGACCATGTGCAAGGGCTCGAGCCGCTGACGGAAGCGATGGTGCAGCGGTTCGCCGAGGTTGCCCGCGCCCAGCTGGATACCACATGGGGTATCGCCGAACTGGGAGTTGCGGGGCCCGCCGGCGCGAGGTATGGCCACCCACCCGGGATCAGTGTGATTGCGGTGGACGGTCCCTATCGGGCATCGGTGACCATCGAGACCGGGAGTAGCGACCGGGAATCGAATATGTGGCACTTCACCCGGGCTGCGCTCCAACTCCTGGAGAAGGTGCTGGTCACCTCGCCGCGCTAGAAGTGTTTCCGTTTTCGCGGTGTGGTAACCGGAGCACGAAACCAGGGGGGTCGCCGGATGCGGGGAATGGATGTTGCTTGATCCGAGATGGCACTATCATATTCGCGACCGTGCACTGAGAGGTGACGGAATAGGTGATTATTTCCAGTACGAATTCTAGCGGGACGACAGTCCTGAGATGATGACGCCTTGCACTGGTATGTTGCATCCAGGCCAGGGTCCTTCATCGGGAGTACCGTAGTCGGGTTCGGGCTTCGTGTCGTCGATGAGCGTCCGGCCGGCAGATCTCGCAGCATGTCGAGGTAACGATGCCGGCCGCCGAGTACGGAGTGGATGATGTCGGTGTCGCTGCGCGGACCCTCGAAGTGGACGACGTCGGTAAACAACAGCACGCACCCGCCGGTATCCGCCGTCAGTTGCCAGCGCATCGAGCCGCATTCCATGTTTCGTCTGCATCCTGAGGTTGGTGTCCTTCGAAGCGGACCTGTTTGCGGCCATCGGGTAGGGTGATGGCCATACAGCACTTGTTCGGCTCAGATACGCGAATCCTGATCTTTCCAATAACGATCTCGCAGCAGCCGCTTGTACAATTTGCCCGTCTCGTGACGTGGAAACTCGGTTTCGAAGTCGATCGAGCGCGGCGCCTTATAGCCGGCGAGATGCGCGCGGCAGTGGGCGATGATGTCGTCTGCCAGAGCGGCCTGATCAGCCGCCCCGGCCGGCTTGGTCAGTAGCACGGCGGCTTTGACTTCTTCGCCGAACTCCTCGTTGGGGATGCCGAATACGGCGGCGTCCTGAATACGGGGGTGCCCGACGAGCACCGCCTCTATCTCAGCGGGATAGATGTTCACTCCACCTGAAATGATCATGTCGATCTTGCGATCGCTCAGGTACAGATAACCGTCCTCATCGAGGTAGCCGATGTCACCGAATGTGAAGGTGCCGCGCTCGAGGTGCACCGAGGCGGTCTTCTCAGGTTCGTTGTGGTATTCGAAGTCGGATCCCATGAGATTTTTCACATAGATCTGCCCTGATTCGCCGGTGGCCACCGTATTGCCGTCATCGTCCCGGATGCTCACCTCGACGGTTGCTGAAGCCTTGCCTACGGTGCCCGGATGCGTCAACCAGTCTTCGGACGTGGCCGTGGTGACGATGGAACCCTCGGTGGAGCCGTAGTACTCGGCGATCACGTTGCCCCACCAGTCGATCATCGATTGCTTTACTCGCGGGGGGCAGGGTGCGGCGCCGTGCCACACAACCTGCAGGCTGCCACCATCGAATCCGGTGCGCGTCTGTTCATCGAGCTGCAACAACCGGTGGAACTGCGTTGGCACTAGGTGCACGTTGGTAACGCCGTGCTCGTCGATGTCTGCCAGGGCGATGGCAGGATCGAATCTCTGACGCATAACGACACGGCTGCCGGTCAGCAGTGGAAGGAAGGAGAAAGCCCACTGGGCAGAGTGGTAGATGGGGCCGCAGAGGTAGGTGGTTCCGCTCGCGGGTAGGGATAGCATGTCGGACAGGCCGCCGCCCACCAACTCCATGAGCGCGAGATCCCCACCAGCGGCGAAGGTACTGGATCGTACCCCCTTGGGACGGCCCGTGGTGCCAGAGGTGTAGAACATCGGGCCGCCCAACAGCTGATTGTCCGGTGCGTGCGCACTGACGCTCGCGAGCTGCGCTTCGTAGTTGTCGAATCCGCGCGCATCGGAGCGAATGGCAACTGCGAATTCGAGCCCGGATGTCTCGCCGCGATCGAGTGCATCCACGGCGGTCGAAAGGTACGCTTCCTCCGCGAACAGTGCCCTGGCTCCCGAGTTGTCGATGACGTAGGCCAGTTCCTCTGCGCTGAAATGCCAGTTGACGGGCACGTACACCAACCCCGCGTGTGTGCAGGCCATCATGAGTTCGTAGTACTCGATGCAGTTACCGGCGTACACGGCGACGGCGTCCTGAGGCTGCAGTCCGCGCGCGCGCAGCATGTTGATCAGCTTGTTGGTGCGCTCATCGAGCTCCCCCCAGGTAGAAGTGCCGCGATCGTCGATGAGAGCGATACGCCGGTCGTCCAGCGCGGCCATGCGGCCGGGGAAGTGAGCCATCAGAATCCTCCAGGAAGTGTGGGTATGAACTACGCGAGCCGTTGACGCGACAGCCGCATGTCTGAGCGCGCTTGTGGAAGGCGGCCGTCGAAGAACGGCCGTTCGCCCTTGATCGTCACCCGGTGCCCTTTGCGCTCGCTGGGCCAATAATCCCAAAGAGCGAAATGCTGAGTGCAGCGGTTGTCCCACAGTGCGACCGTGTTGGGGCGCCACTGCAGGCGGACCTGAAACTCGGGACGCTGCTGGTGTGAATAGAGCATGCCGAGCAAGGCGCTGCTCTCGGTAGGTTCGAGTTCGTTGATCCGGGTGGTGAAGCTCGGGTTGACGAAAAGAGCCTGCCGGCCCGATATGGGATGCGTTCGGATGACAGGATGCACCGAGCTCGGGTACTCACGACCCTCGTCGTTCACGCCTCGATCAGCGTAACGCCCACGATAGATGTGTTCGGAGGCGTGCGTTGCGGTTAGCGGCGCCAGAAATTCCTGCATTGTTCGAGAGAGCGTCTCGAGCGCGGCATACATGCTAGCAAACAGAGTATCGCCACCGCTTGGCGGCAGTTTGTGTAGTTGCAGCATAGTACCGAGCGGCGGTTGTTCGTCGCAGGAGACATCGCTGTGCCAGCCGTTGCCGTTGGCAATCTTCGAATCCGCGTGAGCGTGAATGACGAATACCTCGGGATGACCTTCCATGCCGGGGGCGGCGGGATGGTAGTGCAGCGGACCGAAACGGCGGGCGAAGTCCATCT
>DCWG01000045.1:58818-68236 GCA_002327525.1 Gammaproteobacteria bacterium UBA2168
TCTGGAGCGAGCTCTGGCGCATCGTGGAATACGAGTAGCTGATGTTCCGCGAGTGCCTGCTGTAACGTATCGAACGCGCTGTCAGCGACATTGGCAAAATCTACGCCGCTGACCTCGGCGCCGATGACGGGTGTGAGGGGTTGGATGTGCATGTCTCTCTCCTACGTGACTGATGGGCACCAGACACAGCGGTCCCCAGGAAAGACGGGTCGTGGGAGGGCGAGATGAACGGCTACTTTCGCTATGGGCGGCAACGCTGACCTTGTAATCCCGAAACTCCGTCGGAATTGGGGAGTTTTACCGCAAATAACCGGTATTGACCATGTGCTTCGGTTCAAGCGAGTACAATGGCCGGCTTCATGTCTTCCTCTCGTTCTCATAACCGGCTCGCGGCAGACCTGACGCAGGGTCCAATCGCGGGTCATCTGGTACGTCTCACCGTACCCATGTTTCTCGGCATCTCGTCGATGTTCGTGGCAGCGGTGATCGACACCGTGTACGTGGGATTGATCGGCACAGACGAGCTGGCTGCCATGAGTTTCACCTTCCCGGTGGTCATGGCGCTGTCCACCGTATCCATGGGCATCGGCGTCGGAGCGTCTTCGATCATCGCGCGTATTGCCGGATCGGGGGATTTTTCACGCGTACGACGTATCTCAACGGACGCCCTGGTGCTGGTCAGCATGCTCGTCCTGTTCCTGGCCGTACTTGCCGATAGATATAAGGAACCTCTGTTCATGGCCCTCGGCGCGGACGAAACCATTCTGCCGCTGTCACTCGAATACATGGGCGTGTGGTTTTACGGTTTGCCGCTATTCGCCATCCCCATGGTCTCGGGTGTGATCATGCGCGCGGTAGGCAATGCCCGGTTGCCGGGAGTCATCATGACCTCGGCGGCAGCCATTCAGGTGGTGCTGGCGCCGATTCTCATATTCGGTATGGGATCCTACGAAGGCATGGGATTCGTGGGAGCGGCCTGGGCGTTCGTGTTTTCGAGGGCGGTGACGTTCCTGTACACGGGCTATGCGCTGGTGAAACTGGAACTGGTCATATTCGAGCTTCCCGGGGTTGCCGTTATGCTGGAGTCGTGGCGCGAGGTCATGCGCATCGGCATCCCGTCGATGATGACAAACCTCATTGGACCGGTGTCGCTGGCAATCACCGTCTGGCTGCTGGCCGAGCACAGCAACGAGGTAGTGGCTGGTTTCGGGATCGCCTCGCGGATCGAGTCACTCGCGATCATGCTGTTGATGGCGATCTCGGCGAGTACCGGCCCGTTCATCGGCCAGAATGTAGGTGCCGGTCAACTACCGCGAGTGTACGAAGCCCAGCGTCTCGCGTATCGCTTCTCCCATGCATACAGTGTCGGCGCTTTCGTTCTGCTCGCGCTGTCTGGCAGGTTGCTGGTGCAATTCATCAATAGTGACCCCGCCGTAATCGATGCCACGTACTCCTATCTGCTGATTATGCCGGCAACCTATGGGTTTCTGGGTGTCGGGATGGTGGCGGGTTCCACCTTCGCGGCGCTGGGTAATCCCGGTCCGTCGCTGGTGCTCTCGCTGATCCGTATGCTCGTACTCTATGTACCCCTCGCGCTCGCAGGTGATTTACTCTTTGGCTACCGGGGCATCTTCGCAGCGGGCGCGATCTCCAACGTTCTCATCGGCATCGCCTCGTCGATGTGGGTACGACGCACGCTGGAAGCAGGCAAGCTTCCGGCATTGCGCGCCAACGCCGAGGGGCGATCGCCTAGCGCGTAAACAGACCTCGTTCAGCCGCCATGTGGAGTGCGTGCGGCACGTTGATCACCCAGGGTCCCGTGGGCTCGAGGGTGAGTGTCGCCCCCTGACCTGGCTTCAGCGTACGGTCTCGCTCTCCATCGAAAGCGAGTACGCCGGGACCTTCCACCTTGATTCGCTGGTGCATGTCTATCTTACAGTGATCGGCGATGGTCACCTGCCGGTAAAATCCCGGCGCGATGGGTGCCTCAAGGCGCAACCCGGTATCGCCAAATTGCAGCAGCAGGCCTTCCGAGGCGTGTGCTGAAACGGGATACACGAGTCCGCCGATGGATGTGATGCCCACCGCTGCGGGATCCGCTCGGGTGAGCACGGCGGTAACGAGATGTTCCGGGTTCAACAGCGCCCGGGCACCTATGAAACGTTCTCGTGTCAGCACGACATCGATTAGCGCGAGATCTTCACGCTCACCCTCGATATCCACATGCACGATCTTCTGTCGGGTGGCGACCTCGGCTAGCTCGATTGCACCTCGAGCCACCAGTCCCGCGGCCGCACCCGCCACGGTGGCTTCGGCGAGGACAGGGAAAACGTTGTTGGTGCCGGTGGAAATGGGCACCAGCGGCGCGTCTTGCCAACCGAGACAGAAAGCACGGTTGGTACCGTCACCGCCGAGCGTGATCACAGCGCGGCACCGCTGCTCGCGCATCGCGCGAGCAGCGGTGATGGTGTCCAGAGCAGTGGTAGTACGGGTGGTGTCGAGGGCTTGTGCATCGAGCCCGGTGTCAGAGATCGCGTTTCGAACGATGCCATGAGCGTCGTTCAGATAGGCGACATCTAGATTTCCGGCGGTAGCGGCGCCAATCAGAGCGCGGCGCACGATCGCCTGTTTCTCCTGATTGTCGAATACGGATGCGCGCGCCACCAGCCGTCGGACGTCTTTTCCGGATGCGGGGTTGGCTACGATACCGAGCATGCTGCTACCTCGGGTGCAGAGAGTGATCGCCAGCCAAACGCTGCACTGCGTTCAGCTGTTGCGGTTTTGGCAGCTACATTCTAACCAACGGTCTTGATTGGTTGCACGACCGGCATCCCCGCTTTCTTCCGTAACTGGCGCCCCGATGGGCGAGCGTTTCAGCTACGCTTTTCGTGCCTGAGTACATCCTGAAAGCTGCGTCTGAGCTCGCGCTTGAGCCAGGACGTCATCTTCTGTACTGCTAGCCTGGGTTCGTTGAGCATGTTGGCAACAGCCATACCTTCCAGCAGGTACATGATCAGCAGATTGGCACGATCGAACGCCTCGGACAATGCCAGGTCGGGGAACAGATTCTTCTAAGCCTTGTAGAAACGGGTGTTGAATTCTTCGAGTTCCGGCAGCAGCACCTTTTCGAGCCGCCTGTCGGTGCGCGCAGCTACCAGAAGCTCGTGGAACACTACTAACACCGGCGTTTGCAGTTGCGCCCAGTACACGTCGATGCCTTCCCCCACCCGGGTGTATTCAGCATCCCGGTTTACCTCTTCACCCCGTGTAGCGAACATCTCGAGACGTTTATGATTGAGATACGGGACCGCCGCCTTGATGAGGTCGAAGCGGGTAGGAAAGTGGTGCAGCATTGCGCCTCGCGAGACGCCGGCCCTGGTCGAGATGTTCTCGGTGGTCGTACTTGCGTAGCCGAGTTCGCAGAAACACTCCACGCCAGCGTCGAGAATTGCCTGACGAGTGAGTTCGCTCTTGGTCTACCGCCATGTTTTGGCCGGTAAAGCCGAGGTGGAAGCCATGGTGGTTGAATCGCTACGATGTCGCAGAAACATGGCATGACTGGTCGGTGAGTTGGAGCAAGCTCGGGTCACAGCGATGCACAGGGACAAGCGGGGGACAGACGATCCGTGAAAGAGGTTCTGTTGGTGACGAAAGGCCAGCCATTCGAGTGTGAGGCATTCTTCCGGCTATTCGATCAGATGCCGGGTGTCAACTGGACGTATGTCGAACAGCCTGCGCATACAACCGGGACCTCGGTGGTAGGTATGGGCGAGGAGGTATCCGGAGTCGTATTGTTCATGATGATCGGTGTCGCCGCGCAGTGGTATTCCTGGGCAATTGCCTTCGCTGGGGCCGCGCTCGCCGGTGTGGCAGTCAGTCTCGTTATAGCGAAATGCTTGCTCCTGCATTCCGGTTCCGGTAAACCTTACTTCCAGGGAGGAGGACATGAGCCGATTCAAGGCAATTGCGCAAGCACATCTCGTGGCGAGGCGATGAGCTGTTGATGCTCAGACGTTTCAACACAGAATACGAGGACGGCAACTACAGTCTGGTCGCGGGTCACGTCGATGGAGACGAGGCCATTCGCCAGGTGATGTCGCTCGAGGCGCTCGAAGCAGCCGGGCTCGATGTGGCGCCGGGTGACATGCAACTGTTTCACATCATGCACCGCAAATGTGAACAAGAGCGCCTGTCCTTTTTCTTCATCACCGAGCGTTGGCGTGGGGATGCCTGGAACAGCGAACCGGACAAGTGTGATCACATGGGCTGGTTCCGGACCGAGCGCCTGCCGAAAAACACCATCGCCTACGTTCGTGAGGCGTTGTGTCGCGGATTCGCCGGTGAGCGCTACTCGGAGTTTGGCTGGGACGAAGAAAACGAGGCCGGGGAGGCGGTGCCGTGAAACAGAACATGGCCTTCAAGAGACGCCTCAGCCGAGCGTTCCAGGAGCTCGAGGATGCCGGGATCGCGCGTAGCAGCTACCTGCCAGTCATTTATGGTCTGATATTGCGTTTCGGCTTCGAGCGCCCACCGCCACACTATTGCCCGATGCTTCAGAACGTACTGATCAGCGGGACCTGGTTTGCGCCGGTATGGGGGGTGCTGATGTGGTTGCTGGTGTGGTCGGGGGAGGGGGTGCCCGGTGTGAGAGCGGTCGCCACAGGGCTTGCGGGTGGCCTTGTCTTTGGTCTCATCATGGGCAGCTACTATCGGCGCGGTGCCCGTACCCACGGACTCACCCCGTGGGATGAGCTGTCGGGATGATCGCCTGGCGCCGGAGCGGGATGGATGATCCAGACAGGCTCAGCCTGTGGAACCTTCACCTGCAGGAAGACGAGGGTGCTGAAGTAATGGCATTTGTGGCGATCCGCGAGCGCATGCGGCGCTGGTTGGCTGGCGTCTGCCATTCAGTGGTCTTCACGGAATCGGGACGGGATGTGGGCTATGCCATCTACCGGTACCGGGCCACGGACCCCGATCCGCAAGGTGAGGGCGGCGTCTACCTGCGCCGGTTTTTCGTCGACCGTACGTGCCGCGGGCGCGGAGTGGGGCGTGGGATGATTCGGCTCTTTACGGAGGAAATCATCCGCGGGCGGTCGATTCTGCTCAAGGCCTATGAGAGCAATCCCGGAGGGCAGGCATTCTGGCGTGCCCTGGGCTTCGAGCCCTACTACGTTGGGTTTCAGCGGCGGGCCATCGCTTACTGTGCCCGGCGCGTTGATGGAGATGGATCATGAGCAAGCCCTTTCGTTTCGGCGTGCAGTGTTTCAACGCCTCCTCGGGCGTGGACTGGGCGGGGAAGGCGCAGCGCGCGGAGGCGCTGGGTTATTCCACTTTTTCGCTGGCCGATCACATTCTCGGCCCGGGACCGGCGCTCGAGAAGACCAACCATCCGGTTCAGGACGTGGCGGCGATTCCCGCTATGGCCTATGCGGCGGCTGTGACCAGCCACATTCGTATCGGCAGCCGTGTGCTGTGCATCGACTACTACGATCCCGTGGTGCTGGCGAAGTCGGCCATGACCATCGATATGCTTTCGGGCGGCCGCCTGGAGCTGGGTCTTGGCGCCGGGTGGCTGGTGGAGGAATACAACGCCATCGGACTGTCTTTTGACGAACCGCGTGTGCGCATCGACCGTCTCGAGGATGTGATTGCCGGTATCCGGGCGTTCTCGGGAGAGGGATATGTCAATGTTTCCAACGACACTATCCAGTGGCGCGATTTCGAGGGTGTGCCGAAACCTGTATCGAAACCGCCGCTGATGATTGGCGGTGGCAGCCCACGAGTGCTGCGCTTGGCCGGGCGTGAGGCGGACATCGCGAGTCTCAATTTCAACAACCGAGCGGGTGTCATCGGTGCCGATGGTGTTCGCAGCTCGGATGAAGCGCTCACCGAGGAGAAAGTCGGTTGGATCCGCGAGGGCGCAGGAGAACGCTTCGGTGATATCGAGATAGAAATCGGCGTCTACTTCGCTTTTGTCATGGACGATCCCGCTCCCGTGGTAAAGGGCTTCTGTGACATGTTCGGGTACACGCAAGACGACATGTTGCGACATCCCCATGCGCTCTTCGGTAGTGTGGATGCGGTCTGTGACGAGATTACGCGCCGTCGCAAACTGTACGGCGTTTCATACTTCACCGTGGGCTACGATGCGATGGAGGCCTTTGCCCCGGTGGTCGATCGTCTGGCTGGAAAATGACCTCGCGCCCTCGTGTTCAGGGCGCCTACCCGGGCGATCTGGGTGTATGGTGACGCATCGCGGATTGTGAGTTCGTGAAAGCGCCCGAGGTCGGTCACCGCGTCAATCTTCGGCGGTGAAGAAATCGGCCCGCGGGGTAAATGTCTCATCATAGACGGGCTCTTCGAGGTCGACGCGGTATTTCTTGGTATCCGCGGCGATCAGCCCGAACGAGCCGATCGTGTCGCGCATCTTCAGATACCAGTCGCACTGGAAATGCGCCGCCAGTGCCTGTTCGGACTCCCAGCGCTCGAACACACGAATGCGGCCCGGAGTAAGTGGTTCGGGACACCAGTCGTAGTCCAGACAGCCGGGTTCGGTCAGCGCGCCCTCGATGAGCGGTTTCCCGGCTGCGAGTGCGGCGTCGAGATTCTCGGGGGGCAGGTCGATCGTGCCCGAGATGATGATGCGGGTGGGCATGTGCTTCTCCAGGTTTGGTTTGACTTGTCGCGTGGTTATTTCCGACCTCACCACCAAGGGGCCATTCGGATCGGTGTTAGCGTTTCCCATTCGGTGATGTCCGGTTCTGCGTCCTCCGGCAGCGGTGGATCTTCGGTGTGCGGTAGCGGTGAAGTGCCCTCTACCGGATCCAGGAACTCGAGACGGATGTTGTCGGTGAGTTCAGCGAGCATTGGGGTGCGGTGATAGTCGGCATCCTGGTGTTCGAAGAACGCGAGCTTGCTCGTGAACGACAGGGCGTAGTAGGTGAGAGGCGCCTGCCCCTTCCAGTACTTGTAGCGGATGACTTCGGTCTCGTTGGCGAGCGTTCTGTCCACCTGTTCCCGGATGGTCGCTTCCCAGCGTTCCTCGGTACCCTTGCGTATACGTATGTGCGCGAGCAGGCTCGTCATGTCGTCCTCCTCCCAGTGACCGTTATGCGTGATGTGCTTTATACCGGCTTCGGAGCGTGTGTCCAACACGTGCCTCACGACGAAGCACGCAGGTCAGCGCAGCGCATCGGCGTCAAAATTGACGCGTGTGCGTACTCTCACGGACGGGGTGAGTGTGCCGTTTCTGATTTCGGGGGCGAATCGCCATTCCCGTAGCGCGAGTTTTGCTGCCCGATGGAAGGACAGGGAGCCGGCGGAGTCGACCACTTCTATATCGCGGGCTGAGCAATCGGGCGCTATGGAGAATTCCAGGGTCACATAACCCTCCACACCGCGTTCCCGTGCGCTGTCCGGATAGAGGACGGCGGTTCTGTACAGCAGGGTGGCATCGTCGCCGGGATGCCAGGGACCCTCTGTTCCGAGTGCGGCGCAAAGCGCCTGTGCATTGGCAGCGCCAGTGGTCAGGGCAGATTGATACAGGAGCACGCGCGTTGGTCTCAGCAATGGCTGATCGCCCGGCAGGGACTGCATGGTTTCGACCGCGGTGCCAAGGTAGGGGATCGCCGCCGCGGCGAGACCGGCGCGTGCGAGCAGACCGCCGGCCGAGGCACTGAGACCAGCCATCAGCTCAAGCTCACCGTGACGACGGGCCAGCGCAATGGCGCGATCGAAGTGCGACGTATCGGTGGAGCCCTGAACGATACGAACTTCGCCGAGCGCCATCAATGGATCGACCAGATCCAGCGCATCCTCGCCCATGGCTGCTTGGTAGCGTTTTAGCGCCAGGCCGAGCGTCACCAGGGCCGCTGCATGGTGGCCGTTCACACGCTGCAGCTCACCGTGGTTGTAGGTGAGTGCCGCGGTGCGCGGATCGCGGGGACCGAACAACTGCGCGCCGATGACTGCCGCATCCCTGGCCGACGCCTCTGCATCCTCGTAACGCTGGGCCTCCATCAGCCGTTGATAGGAACGGTACGCACTGTTGAAATCTGCGTTGGTGAACTTCTCGGCGACTGCAGCTGAGGCGAGCGTCAGGCATACCATGAAGGTGGTGAGTCGAATGCTCATGCACTGAGGGCCGCCTGTGCCGCGGGACGTGCATGGATACGCTGCGAATAGGCGTATGTGAGCGGCGCACTCTCGCCCGTCAATACATCGAACACGCTCGCGAGGTGCAGGGTCCAGCCCAGCACGATGTCCGCTGCCGAGAAATCGTCACCGAGCAAGAAACTCTTATCTCGCATGTGTGCCTCCACCGCGCCCAGACAGATTTCGGCACGTGCCCGCCCGTCCTCCACCACCGCCGGCAGGCGCTCTGACTCCGGGCGTATGATGGTGTGCTGAGCCATGTCGCCCAGGGGTCGAGCGAAGCTCGATTCGGCGAACCAGCACCACTGCAGATAGTGCGCCGCTTCAGGAGTGCCGGGTGAGGGTTGTAGAGCCCCGCGGCCATAGCGGTCGAGCAGGTACTGCATCATGGCGCACGATTCGATCATCCTCAAATCCCCGTCCTCCATCACCGGCAGCTTGCCCTGCGGGTGCATGGCCTTCCAGGCATCACTGGTGCGCCGTTGGGATTCGACCGTGATCACCTCGTATGGCAGGCCCAGTTCCTCGGCCAGCCAGATGATTCGAATACTGCGCATCAGGGGCGCATGGTAGATACGGATCATTTATGCTTCCTCCTGATTCGAGAAACTACCCCCAGCGGTCGGTAAAGGGAAGGTGGCCCGGCCGTCCCGGATCAAACCCGCGGTGGCTGGGGTATACTTGCCAGCTTTTTCGCTCGGGACAGGATGAGGTCATGACGAATGCTGACAGAGAAACACTCGGCGGTTTGCAGGTTGCCGCGGAGCTGGCGGCACTAGTACGCGATGAACTGGTACCTGGCACCGGTGTGGACATCGACGCCATGTGGGCGGGTTTTGGCGCGATCGTGAGTGATCTGGGTCCGGAGAATCGTACGCTGCTCGCGCGTCGGGATGAACTGCAGGAGACAATCGACGCGTGGCACCTGGCTCGCAAGGGACAGGAAGTCGATGCCGCCGAATACAAGTCGTTTCTCAAAGAGATAGGCTATCTCGTTGAAGAACCAGTAGATTTTTCTATTCAGACCCGGGACGTGGACGAGGAGATCGCCATTACAGCGGGACCTCAGCTCGTCGTGCCCGTGAAGAACGCGCGATATGCGCTCAATGCCGCCAACGCACGCTGGGGCAGCCTTTACGACGCGCTTTACGGCACGGACATCATTCCGGAAGAGCCGGGGCGCGAGAAAGGCGGTTCGTACAACCCTGCACGGGGTGAGCTGGTCGTGCAACGCGCCGCGGCGTTCCTCGATACCTGCGTG